>JAAXKA010000089.1 GCA_012269555.1 Alphaproteobacteria bacterium | reverse complement strand
GAGACATTAGAAATGGTTCTCCTGGACTTCCAGTTACATACAAGCCATTTACTTTTTCATTTATTGAATGATTAATTATATTTCTTAAACCTTCTTTGTTGATACTTTCATCTTTGTTAAAAGATGTAATCATTGCAGGCATTACACCATTTAGATCATTTGATTGAAATTTAGGCATTTAACTCCTTTCAGGTAAATCTATTAAATGACAAGATGCATAGTGATCTTTACCGCTTGTAGAATATTTTTTTAATTTTGGAACTTCAGTTTTACATATATCCTTTGCTTTAGGACATCTAGGATGAAATGGACATCCTGTAGGTGGATTAACAGGACTAGGAACATCACCTTCTAAAACAATTCTTTCTGTTTTTTTATCTAAATCTGCAACTGGAATTGCTGAAATTAAAGCCTCCGAATATGGATGCAGCGTATTATTATAAAGATCTTCAGAATCACAAAGTTCAACAATTCTACCTAGATACATTACAGCAATTCTATCACAAAGGTATTCAGTAACACTCAAATCGTGAGTAATAAAAAGGTAAGTGAGGTTTTTATCTTTTTTAAGTTGCATTAATAATTGCAATACTTGTGCTTGTATTGATACATCTAGAGCACTTACAGCTTCATCACAAACTATTAGCTCTGGCTCTAAACATAACGCTCTTACAATACCTATACGTTGTCTTTGGCCACCTGAAAATTCGTGAGGATAACGATCCATATATTCTCTTCTCATGTTAACTGCCTCAAGAAGGTCTCCTATAATTTTTCTTCTTTCTTCTTTTGATTTAACTCCAAACTTTTTTAAAGGATCTTGTAGCGAGCCAAATATTGTAAATGACGGATTTAGAGAAGAGTGAGGGTCCTGGAATACAATTTGAAGTTTTTTTCGAAAAGGATCCATATCTTTTTTCTCTAACGATGTTAATTCAGTTTCTTCATCCTCCTTTGATACAAATGTAACTTCACCATCAGTAGGCTCCACTAATCTCAATATAGCTTTTCCTAATGTAGTTTTACCACAGCCACTTTCACCAGCTAATCCTAGAACCTCTCCACGGTAAATATCAAGATCAACACCATCAACAGCCATAACGTGACCCACAACTCTATTAAAGACACCTGCTTGAACCGGAAAGTGCACTTTTACATTACGTAATTTAAGAATTTCTTTTTTCATTATATTTTTCAAAAAATTGTTCGTATTTGTGACATCTTATTTGGTGCGTATCATTAATTTGTGTAATTTCTGGCATAATATCACAACTTTCAGTTTGCCAATTACAACGCGGTGCGAATTGACATCCAACTGGTCTATTGTACGGATCAGGAGTTGATCCTTTAATTGGATTAATATCTTGGTTCTTTCCTCTACCTAGCACTGGCACAGATTCAAGTAATGCTTTTGTATATGGATGTGTAGGGCGTCTCAAAACATCATCAGCTGTTCCTGCTTCTACTATATTTCCCATATACATAACTGCAACATTATCTGCTAATTCAGCGACAACTCCCATATCGTGCGTAATTAGAATTATTGCTGTGTCATTTTCTTTCTTAAGTTTTTCCATTAATTCAAATATTTGAGCTTGAATTGTAACATCAAGAGCAGTTGTTGGTTCATCAGCAATTAATATTTTAGGATTGCATGCCATGGCCATTGCTATCATTGCTCTTTGTCTCATGCCCCCAGAATAACTATGCGGGTATTCATCAACTCTTTTTTCTGGGAGAGGTATTCCCATGTCACTGAGAAGAGAAATACATTTTTCTCTAATTTGTTTTTTATTAAGATTGGTGTGATACTTAAGATTTTCACTTATTTGAAAACCAACGGTGTATACGGGATTTAGTGCTGTCATTGGATCTTGAAAGATCATTGCAATATCTGACCCTCTAATTTCCCGCATCTCTTTTCCATTTTTTTCTAATTTCTCAATGTTGATTATTTTATTGTCCTTACGAAATTTAATTTCACCTTCTTCAATACGTGATAAAGTTGGAAGTAGCTGCATAATTGTTGCGGCTGTAACACTTTTTCCACACCCACTTTCACCAACGATACAAAGTGTTTTGCCTTTCTCAACGTCAAAGGAAACTCCGTTAACTGCTTTGTTACATCTATTATTAGTATAAAAAAATGTTTTTAAATCTCTAACAGATAAGGCTATATTATCTTTATCATCCATAATTAACCTTGCTGTGATGGATCTGTTGAATCACGTAGACCATCTCCTATGAAATTAACACAAAGAACAAAAACTGAAATTACAATTCCAACGGGACCCCACATCCACCAATAATTTTGTAATATTAAAATATCTTGTGCAACATTTAATATATTGCCCCATGTCGGTATATTAAGAGGGACACCCAATCCTAGAAAACTTAGACCAGCTTCTGTTAAAATAAACATTGCCGTTGAAAGAGTAATATTAACCATAATAGGACTTAATGCATTAGGAAGCATATGTTTGTAGCAAATAGTAAAGGTAGATAAGCCAAAACTTCTAAGAGCCTGAACGTACTCTTCTTCTCTTAAAGATAACATTCTTGCTCTAGCAAGCCTATACATGCCACCCCATCCAGTAACGATAAATATTGCCATCAGATTGAATAAACTTTGACCAGTTATTGATACAAGTAACAAAACCAATATTATTTGTGGGAATGACATGAATATTTCTGAAACTCTTAATGCAATTACATCTATCCAACCACCTTTGTAGCCTGCATAACAACCAACTGCGATACCAACAACAGCAGATAAGATAGCACTGCCTAAACCTATAAAAATTGAAACTCTCCCGCCATATAAAACTCTAGCAAAAACATCTCGACCTGTACTATCGGTTCCAAACCAATGATCAAATGATGGTGGCTGTCTCATTGATCGTAAATCTACTCGCATTGGATCATATGGAGACAGAATTGGTGCAAAGATTGATGCTAAAACTATAATTGTAAAAATTATTAGTCCTATTACAGCTAATCGATTGTTTAAAAATTTATTTACCATTCTACTTCTTTTATTAGTTGAAAACGTTTTTTCCTCTTCACGTTTTTTTATTTGATCGAATTTTTTATCTAGTGATGAATTTGCCATTATTCTTTACCTAACCTCACTCTTGGATCAATTAATGCTGTTAACACATCTATAATTAAACTTGCTGTAAGAACCACAAATACATACATCAATGATATTGTCATAACTAGGGGGTAATCTGATCCTCGAACAGATCGAATAAACATATTACCGATTCCAGGCCACTGATAAACCTGCTCAATGATAGTTGAGCCTCCTATAAGCAAAGGCAATCTAAATCCAATAAGAACTACTACAGGAGTTAATGCTACTCTAAAACCATGGAGTAGATTTACTCTCCATTCAGGCATACCTTTTGACCGCGCTGTTGTAATAAATTCTCTTGCTAGAACATCTAGCATTGATGATCTTGCGTAACGCATTGCTCCAGCAGTCATCATTAATGCTAATACAAGAGAAGGAAGAACAATATTTGGAATTCTATCCCAAACTGTTTCATAACTAGGAAGTAGTCTGCCTCCAACAGGTAACCACTGCAATTCTATGGCAAATAAAAGAATAGCTACAAGTCCAAAAAAAAATTCTGGGATAGATACACCGGCCATTCCAGCAACGGTAAGAGAATTATCTGTTGCAGAACCTCTTTTTAGTGCACTTAAAACTCCTAAAGAACATCCAATTATTGTTGAGAAAAATAGAGCAACTAATGAAAGCTCTAAAGTTGCAGGAACTGTCTTTGCCATGATTTCTGAAATTGCAACACCTCCGGCCATGGAATATCCCATATCGCCTTGCACTATACTTGTTAACCAAATCCAGTATCTAGTTAAAAAACTTTTATTTAATCCATAAGCTTCTCTCATTGCTTCAAGCTGTTCAGCAGTAATACTAAGTGCTAGCTCTGGGCTAATCATATGAGAGACTGCGTCACCAGGAGATAATTCTAAACCTCCATAAACAAGAAAGCTAATGGCGAGCAGCATTGGAAAGAATATAAATAAACGTTGTATGATATAAGTTGTCACTTTTACTTTCCGTTATTATTAATAAAAAAAAGCTGAGGCAAATGCCTCAGCTTCAATAGTTTATTTAACTATGGTTTTGGATACTGCATGATCCACATCATACGAGTATATGGAATATCAACAGCTTTTGTTGACATGTTTGCCATAGCATCTAATGCAGCAACGTCGGCTACGTTTTTAGTAAATCCGTAGTCCATTTTTCCTGCAGCAGCATTTTTAATTAAGTTACCATCACCATCAAAACTTGGATAAGCAATGATATCAAAACCAGCTTTTCCACCATGATAGTTATCAAAAGGAACTAATTTAGCAAAATCGTTCATTTTTACTTCAGTAACTTTAAATGGTCCAGATCCTACTGGCATTTGCCAGAAATCACTTTGTTGTAATTGATTTGGATCTACATCACCTAGTTTATGCTTTGGTAAAATAGCAAACTGAGAGAACGTAGTTAGGATATTAGGATCAAGTGTCTCCATCTCTAACGTGATAGTTCTATCAGCAATACTGTATTTAATACCTGCAACATCATCAGTTGAACCATTTTTAAATGCTTCTGCACCTTTGATAGAGTTAACAGTATTAACAACTACAGAATGAATTCGAGGAGCTTTAATTGCAGTACGAATACTCCATGCAACATCCTCAACCGTAAAGTCATCTCCGTCATGCCATGTTAGACCATCTCTTAACTTAAAAGTTAGAGACATTCCATCAGGAGCAAGATCATAACTTTCACAAGCTGAACAACCAGTTGGTACTAAGCCACCGTCAGCTACTAAAAGTCTATCAAAAACAACTTTTGAATGGATCCATATACCTAGGTTGTACCAAGGCTGCTCGAAGAATTCAATCGGGCCAGTATTTGTTTGTAGAACACCGCCATCAACCTTCCAGTTTTCAATTTTCCAGTCGTAATTGTATTGATCGTTACCATACATCTCACCATTTCTGCTTACCTTGTCACTCTCATAGATGAAAAGTTTTTGATAATATAATGGACAGATGTTAGCTTTTTCCATTTGATATTCTTGAATTTCAAAGAAATAAGGCTTTAAAACTTCTGGATCTGCACTTGAATTAATTTTTTCAATTAGTGCATCCATTTTTGGATCACCAGGAGTTTGTGGGTTTAGACCTGTTTTAAAAGTATTGTAATACTCTTGCATTGCAATTGCTGCACGAGCACCATAACCTAAGTCATAGTCAACAGCAGCTGGTCCATTAACACCGTCCTCAGGAACTGAGTTAAGTTGTGCACCAACATCACCTTGCAATAGACGATAAGTCATTTTAACTCCAACATCTGCAAAGTATGCTTGTATTGCAGCCATGAAGTCAGTAGTCAACTGATCACCATAGTAAAACACCATGTCTAGTTCTCTGTTTGAGTCCCAATTTGCTTCTGCTAACAATTGACGTGCCTTTTCAGGGTTGTAACTGTAATCAGGAAGGTTAGGTGATTTATACGGACCATTTGGTAATAAACTATCCGCCATTATGATTTGATCTTCAAATAATGTTTCACCGA
>JAAXKA010000108.1 GCA_012269555.1 Alphaproteobacteria bacterium | reverse complement strand
GGAATGAGGTCTGCTGCTCGACTATGGTGGATGTTTAAAGTGTTTGGATACTCTGATGTAGTTGTACTTGATGGAGGATTTCCAAAGTGGGTTAAAGAAAATAGATCGACTACTGCTGATATAACCGAAAAAGAAATTAGACACCTGACTATCTACGAAGATAAGAGTATAGTAGCTGATAGGGATGATGTTCTGAGAGCAACTAAATTAAATCATTGCTCAATAATTGATGCGCGTTCAGAGGAGCGTTTTATGGGAACAGCGCCTGAACCAAGAAGTGGTTTGCGATCTGGATCAATAGAAAATTCAATTAATGTTCCTTATGAAACTCTATTGAATGAAGATTTTACGTTTAAAAAAAAGCGAGAGATCTTAGATATTTTTTCTAAGAAGGGTGTAGTTTTTAATAATTATATTATTACAACTTGCGGGTCAGGAGTAACTGCAGCGGTTTTATATTTAGCGTTAGACGAAATTGGCTGTTCAAAAATTTCATTATATGATGGTTCCTGGGCGGAGTGGGGAAAAATTGATTAGAAGTTTCAAATGCAACATCAAGAAGCAAGCAGAATATTAAACTATACTGTCTCATTTTTGTCTTTAGAAATGGAGGATGTTAAGTTTTTTAAAAATGTTTTGGGTAATAATGCTGTTAGCTTTCTTAAAGCAATATCACCAAATACATCATATTTTTTATATCTTTATAAGGAGGTTGGTCGAAAATATGAGTGGACCGATTGGTTGCGATCCGAAAAAAGCAAGTTGGAAAGCTTTTTGACTGACGATAAAGTTGTTCTATATTCTCTCATTCTCCGAGGTGTACCTAAGGGCTTTTTTGTTCTCGATTACAGGCTTTTACCTGTTTGTGACTTAGCCTATTTTGGGTTGTTTGATGACGTAACTGGCAAAGGCCTAGGTAAATTTATGATGAACAGAGTTTTTGAGGAAGTAATGGAGAGGGGTGATGTAAAAACATTAACTGTCAACACTAATACACTGGACCACAAAAGTGCCCTTCCTCTTTACCAAAAAGCTGGATTTAATATATATAAAACAGAGATTCATAAGAGAAGTGCGTCGTCTCAATTGGAAAATAAGGAGTATCTATAAATGTTCGAGCATTTAAATAGTCAACCATCAGATAAAATAATGGAGTTAATGGCTCAATACGCCGAGGATACAAGAACAAATAAGTTAGATTTGGGTGTGGGCGTTTACAAGAATGCCGAAGGAGCAACACCAATAATGAAAGCAGTAAAAAAAAGTGAAGAGATACTGCACAGATCGCAGGATAGTAAAAGTTATGTTGGCTTAATAGGCTCAATTGAATTCTCCAAAAATATAGGAGGATTAGTCTTAAATAATTCTGTAGATGACAAAAGGCTCTCATTTGCTCAAGCGCCTGGAGGAACCGGGGCCTTACACCAACTTCTTCTTTTAGCAAGAGCTACAAAGAGCGTCGGTAATGTTTGGGTTTCAAATCCAAGCTGGCCCAATCACCAAGCTATTTTGAAACACTTGGGCATGAATATGAGCTCCTATTATTATTTTGATGAGACCACATGTGAAGTGAATTTTGACAAAATGTATAAAGACCTTAATGATATGCGTGAAAACGATATATTGTTGTTGCATGGATGTTGTCACAACCCTACTGGAGCAAATTTAAGCTTGGAACAATGGGTAGAGATAACACAATTGATTCAGGACAAAAATGTTTTACCTTTCATAGATCTTGCATATCAAGGCTTTGGAGACGGCTTAGCTAAAGATGTTGAGGGTCTAAATTATCTTGTAAAAAATGTATCAGAGGCAATGATTGCTGTCTCGTGCTCAAAAAATTTTGGTGTTTACAGAGATAGAGTAGGCGTAGCTATTGTAGTTTCAGAGCCAGCGAAACAACATGTAGTTCAAGATAACCTTAAATCATTAAACCGGCTTACATTTTCTTTCCCTCCAGACCACGGTGCTGCAGTAGTTAATCAAATATTGCAGGATGAAACGCTTAAGGTTCTGTGGAAAGACGAACTAGAAGAAATGCGTGTAAATATGTTGGATTTGAGAGAGAGGCTTGCATCGGAATTGCAACGAGAAACTAAATCAGAGCGTTTCAGTTTTGTTAATAAGCATAGGGGTATGTTTTCTAAGTTAGGCTTAACTTCCGACCAAGTTGAGGTTTTAAGAAAAGATCATGGAATATATATGGTCTCCGATAGTAGAATAAATGTAGCGGGTTTGCGTAAAGACGTGATAAATTATTTAGCAAGTGCGATTGCAAGTATTATTTAAAGCTGACGAAGATTTGTTTAAGAACAATTATAATTAGGATTAAAGGAATGAAAACTGTAGAAGGATATCAGCCCAAGGAAGAGTTTTCCAAAAAAGCGCTAATAGATAGGACCAAATATCATGAAATGTATACAAGGTCAGTTGAAAGTCCTGAGGCGTTTTGGGAGGAACAGGGCCGTAATCGACTGCTGTGGCAAAAAGAATTTACTAAAGTCAAAAATGTTTCATATTCCCATCCTGATGTTTCCATAAAGTGGTTTGAAGATGGTGTGCTCAATGTGTCTGAAAACTGTGTAGATAGACACCTAGAAAACAAAAGTGAAAAAGTGGCAATCTTATGGGAGGGTGATGAGCCAGGGGTTTCTAAAAAGATTACGTACAGAGAACTCTATGAAAATGTGTGTAAGGTTGGAAACGTTTTAAAGGATCGAGGCATAAAGAAAGGGGATAGAGTAATTTTGTATATGCCAATGGTTCCAGAAGCGGCTTACGCTATGTTAGCATGTGCCAGAGTAGGCGCTATACACTCTGTTGTTTTCGCAGGTTTTTCTCCAGAAGCGCTTGCGAGTCGAATTATTGATTGTGGAGCAAAAGCGGTGATTACCGCCAATGAAGCGCCAAGAGGTGGAAAACAAACTCCTTTAAAGAAGAATGTTGATGAGGCTTTGGATATATCCGGAGATATAACCTCTCTTGTTTTGAAGAGAACTTCAACAGAAGTTAGCATGAAGGAGGGGCGTGATTTCTGGTTGAATGATTTAATGGATAAAGCAAGTACTGTTTGTCCTCCTGAACCTATGAATGCAGAAGACCCGCTCTTTATACTCTATACCTCCGGCTCAACAGGAAAACCTAAGGGTGTTTTACATTCAACGGCGGGATATATTCTGTATGCTTCAATGACACATAAATTTGTTTTTGATTATAATGATGGAGATATCTATTGGTGTACTGCTGATGTAGGTTGGGTAACTGGTCACAGCTATATCGTTTATGGGCCTTTAGCAAATGGAGCAACGACTCTTATGTTTGAGGGCGTTCCTACCTATCCTGACGCATCACGATTTTGGCAAATATGTGAAAAATATAAAGTAAATCAATTTTATACGGCTCCAACAGCTATAAGAGCCTTGATGGGGCTAGGTGACGAATTTGTTAATAAAAATGATTTGTCTAGCATTCGAATTCTAGGCACTGTAGGAGAGCCTATTAATCCTGAAGCATGGGAGTGGTATAATCGGGTAGTAGGTAAAAACAATTGCCCAATAGTCGATACGTGGTGGCAAACCGAAACAGGTGGAATTCTTATTACACCTCTACCAGGAGCCACAACAACCAAGCCTGGTTCTGCAACTTTACCCTTTTTTGGTATTGAGCCTGCAATTCTTGACCCAAACTCTGGAGAAGAGATATCTGATGAGGAGTGTGAAGGCGTATTGGTTATTAAGGATAGTTGGCCAGGACAAATGCGTACTGTCTTTGGAGATCACGATAGGTTTGTTTCGACGTATTTTAATGATTATAAAGGTTATTACTTTTCAGGTGATGGGTGTAGAAGGGATAAAGATGGGTATTACTGGATCACTGGAAGAGTCGATGACGTTTTAAATGTTTCAGGTCATAGAATGGGAACAGCAGAAATTGAAAGTGCTTTAGTCGCCCATCCAAAAGTTAATGAGAGTGCAGTAGTCGGTTTCCCCCACCCAATTAAAGGCCAAGGGATATACGCATATGTATCTCTAATGTCCGGAGAGAAAAACTCTGATGAACTTTTGAAGGAGCTTCAGGATTGGGTTAGAAAAGAGATTGGTCCTATTGCAAAGCCTGATATTATTCAATTTTCTCCAGGTCTTCCAAAGACTAGATCAGGTAAGATAATGAGAAGGATTTTGCGAAAAATCGCTGAGGATGATTTTAGCAATTTAGGTGATACATCTACTTTAGCAGAACCTGCTGTCGTTGATGATCTGATTGCTAATCGTAAGAAGCTTTAAAGTGAATTAAATTAATGAGGATATCTGTGGTTAAAAATTTTTTTATTATAACTTTTTGTTTATTAACAGTTGCTTGTCAAACAAATCAAACTAGTTTCGAGCAACCCAATATTACAGGGAACTACACTGGCCCAACAATCGGGAATAAGGTCAAGCTAACAGATGATGGTCAGTGTATAGCACGTAATTTGAGCTTTTTAGTGGGGCAACCTGAATCGGCGCTCGGTGCAATGGAGTACCCATCCAATACTAGGATTATTTTCTTAGATAGAAATGAAAGTATTGAGAATACTAACCCTAAACGATTGAGTATTATTGTTGGCAGTCAGAAGAAGATAGTTAGCGTCTATTGCGGTTAAACCCGTTAGACACTACGGCTACAATATTCTTCTATGAATCTCTTCTTGAGAAAGGGTCTTAGTAGTTTTACGGGGTGTATAGATAGACTTAACCGTAGAGATTGATAATCTAAAATCAATTCTTCACCTAAAGTCATATTAGGAAGATTGACAGTCTTCTCTGGCAAGTATTCTTTCTCAGAGTAACCTTCAAAAAGGGCTAAAGAATTTGTTTTTTTTATAGCTTGAGCATCCCAAAGTAATAGTCTTCTGTTTTTATTAAGAGAGTGAAAGCAATTTGCTTTAATCAGCAGCTTGATAATACTTGGGCCCAGTCTAATACGATGCCATAAATCTTGGGGATCATTATAACCATTGCCTCTCTCTTTAATAATTCTATCGACGTCATTTTTTGACAGTCCTTTGATCTGCCTGAACCCCAGGCGTAAACTAAAACAAGGTTCGCCGTGATTTTCTAGAGAATGGTTCCATTCGCTTTTGTTTATGCATATTTCTTTAACTTTTACTCCATGATTTTTTGCATCACGTATTATTTGGGAAGCAGAGTAGAATCCCATCGGTTGAGAGTTTAGTAAAGCGCAGGCAAAAACATCAGGATAATGATATTTTATCCAAGCCGATGCATATACAAGAATAGCGAAGCTTGCAGCATGACTTTCAGGAAATCCGTATTCACCAAACCCCGATATCTGAGAAAAGCACTTTGTAGCAAAATCCTTGTCGTATCCATTTTTTTGCATGCCATCAATAAATCTTTTTTTAAACTTACTAACAGTACCGTTTCTCTTAAACGTTGCTAATGATTTTCTCAGTCTATCAGTATCTCTCAAGGAAAATCCTGCACCTTTCATTGCAATTTGTATTGCTTGTTCTTGAAATAGTGGCACGCCAAGAGTCTTACCAAGAATTTCTTTTAGTTTTTCGGAAGGAAAAGTAACTTTTTCTTGTCCATTTCTTCTTTTTATATAGGGATGAACCA
>JAAXKA010000065.1 GCA_012269555.1 Alphaproteobacteria bacterium | reverse complement strand
ATCAACTAAAATACCGATCCTTTATAAGAGAATGGGAAAATTCAATTCTCCAAAACTGAGATAAGTTTTGTTTGATTTCATGTAGGACTTGAAGCTGCGATCACCAATTAAAAGTTGGCTGCTGAAGATCCAGCCAATCTGCCAAAAACTGCCCCGGAAGTAAGACCTGAACCACCTGGATAGCCACCATAAAAAACGCCACCAACAATTTCGCCACAAGCAAACAGACCTTTAATTGGCTTGTCTTGGGTGTCTAAAACTTCTGCTTTTTGCGATACTTTAAGGCCACCATAAGTAAATGTAATCCCACCGGTAACCGGGTATGCGCGAAAGGGCCCTGTATCAATTTTTTGAGCCCAATTGGACTTATTAACTCCAGAGGAATGTGACGACAAACCATCTAAGACCGTTGGATCAAAATTAATTACTTTTGCAACATTCCTATTAAACTCTTGGAGGGTTTTCATTGCTGTTAAGCTATCAAGTCCATCACATTTTTGAAATAGCTCAGCCAAACTATCAGCTTCTTCATAATGTGCATCGGAAAATTCATATTCACTGTATAAAAGATCAAAAACTTTACTATCAAAAATTTGCCAAGCTCGTTTCCCCGGTTCTTTGAGAATAGCTTGGCCAAATTGAGCATACGTATAATTTCGAAAATCAACACCTTCGTCTAAAAATCTCAAACCATTCTCATTCAACATCACACCAAGAAAATAGCAGATTTTGCGGTAGTTTTTTCTCTCACCATGAGGAATACTTAAATTACCATAATCTTTCATAAAGTAATCCATAGGGGTAGCATGGCACCCACTAAACCGTCCATATCTTTGCGCTCCAAGATCCCAAGCAGCTATCAAACCATCGCCTGTATTATTTGGCGTACCGCGTACTTTTGCACTTGCCCACTCCAAACCAAGAAATTTACTCCTTAGCGTTGCATTACTTTCAAAGCCACCACATGCTAAGATAATTGCTTTTGATTTTAATTCTTCACCAGAAGTTAAAGTAACCC
Organism: Alphaproteobacteria bacterium; assembly: GCA_012269555.1. Taxonomy (GTDB): domain Bacteria; phylum Pseudomonadota; class Alphaproteobacteria; order Puniceispirillales; family Puniceispirillaceae; genus UBA5951. The sequence continues at coordinate 4,621 of JAAXKA010000065.1, read as the reverse complement.
CCGTTATTATGTCATTACTCGTATTAAGTGATTTGAATTCAGTCCTATAACGAATTTCACCACCTAAACTTTTAAATGCTCTTAGCTCCATATTGAAGAGCCCAACACCTTCGTTTTCAGCAGCAAGTGTCAATCCACCCCAAAATACAATTTTCCCCGCTTTTTCAAAACTCTGCCTTGACCAAATTGGATCAAAAGTCACCCCATGGCTGGCAAGCCACAAGAGTGTACTGTAGCTTTTCGAAACGAGTGTTTTTTGTTCAGCACTCAAAGGCTCTTTGTCATTGAATTTAAGTAGATCCGAAGAAAAACTTTGTTGTGTATATCTTCCAAAATCTGCTCGTAGAATTCTAGGATCTTCCGGTGTTGCCAGCAAAGGCAGCAAATCATCGCTTGTCTCATAGGCAAAGCGCATGGCACCAGCGGTATATTTTGTGTTACCACCTGCCATGTCCTCGCTGGCTTTCTCAATCATTAAAACCTTAGCACCTTTCTCGCACGCTGCTATTCCTGCACAGAGTGCTGCATTCCCAGAGCCAACAATAATTACGTCCCAAATTTCATCCATTATTTAGGTCCCGTAATGCACTTGGATTTATAACGTTGATTGGCTTACCGGTTTGATAAGCAAGAATTTGATCAAATATATCTGAAAACTGAAGCTCAAATTCTTCCTCCGTAACAAAGCCAATATGGGGTGTGCAAATGATATTCGGATGACTGACTAGAGGGTCATTTGGCTCTTTTATAGGTTCACTATCAAAGACGTCTAATGCAGCAAATTTATTTTTTCCTGAATTAAGATATTTTAAAATTGCCCCTTCTTCAATTAATCCAGCGCGAGACGTATTTACGAATAAAGAACCATCACGCATTAAATTTAAGTCTTGGAATTTGATTAAGCCAGCTGTTTCAGTTTTTAACCTTACATGTAACGAAATTATATCTGGTTTAGAAAAAAATTCTTGTCTGCTAGCAGCTACAACCAACCCATCCGCTATTGCTCGTGAACGCCCTTGTTTTGAAGCCCACCAGATTACCTCCATACCAAAAGCATCTGCATATTTCGCTACTATTTTTGCAATACGTCCGTAACCATAAAGGCCTAGACATTTCCCATGGAGAGTTTTGCCAACACCCATTTGCCATAACCCAGCTTTCATGTTCGCCATTTGCTGTGGAATTTGGCGTACACTGGACAGTATTAGCGCCCAAGTATGCTCAGCTGTGGCGAAGGGCGGATTGTCTGAATTTAATTTAGAGCAGAGCAAAACATTATTTCGAGTGCAGGCATCAACATCAATGTGTGGATATACACTCCGCTGAGAAATAATCTTTAGATTAGGTAATTGTTCAATCAATTGAGAGGTGATTAAAGTACGCTCTCTGAATAAAACCAGAGCGTCAAAAGGTCTAAGCCTTTTTATTAATTTTTCTATGTCATCTTCATGATCGGTGAAAATTGTTACATCGAGATTTTTTAATTTTGAAAAACAGGGCAACTTGCTAATTGTATCTAACCAGTCATCCAAAATTGCGACCTTCATAGATTACTGTCCTTGTTCCAAACTTCTTTTGGTATAAAAACAAAGCCCTCCGCAATTTTTCGACAGGTTCTAACTAGACCAGCTGATTTGTGTTGAAATATATTACCATCAATATGATAATCTATTAGTACTTGCATTTTACCCATGGGGTGCTCGATTATTACCTTGGCAGGCTTTTCCTTTGGCCTTTCCAGCATTCCATCTGCAACTGTTCCAGGTGTTAGGGCGCAAGAAGCTAAACACTGGCTTCCTGTAACAGCCATTGTGGGATGTGTTTTCCAAGGCATAAAATATCTCGCGGCTATACTTCCTCCTTGACGAGGTGGTGCCAAAAGCCCAAATTTTGGAGTAACTGATTTTACTACGTTACCCATATTCATAATTTTTCCAGCTTTGATCCGTAACTTTTCCATTCGGCCAAAAAATTCTTTATTTGAATCAAGTTGCTCCCTTGTTTCGTGACCGGAAAGACCAAAATCTTCTGCCCTTGCAATAACCATGGGCATTGCTACGTCCATGCACGTCACGTCCATCCCATCTATCTGGTCAATCAAATTTCCAGTGGGCAAAAAAGAACCCGTTGAAGAGCCCGCTACCTTCATAAAGTTTAGCTCAACTGGGGCAGCACTTCCCGGGACCCCATCAATTTCAGTTTTACCCGAATAGCTTACCTGACGGTTAGGCGTTTGCACTTTAGCAGTTATTTCAGCGCCAGTGTTTACTGACCGTATCGTCAAGAAAGTTTCATTGTCTGAAGCTGGAAAAAGCCCCATTTCAATTGCCGCTGAAGCCACTCCTGATAAAATGTTGCCACACGTCGGTTTAAAATCAACAATTCGATCCTCTACACTTACCTGTGCAAAGAAATAATCAATATCAGCCCAGGAGGATTTTGATTTTGAAAGAATTGCCACCTTTGTTGTAACAGCATTCCCTCCACCAACACCATCTATATTTAGAGGGTGGCCTGAACCTACAACTGCCAATAAGACTTCCGATAATTTATGTAGATCTTCAGGAAGATCCATCTTTTTAAAATACGGACCACGTGAGCTTCCACCTCGCATAAAAACATATGGAATTGATGTTTGGCTCATGAATTCAGCTCTCTAATTTCATGATATTGGCCACGGCAAATCAAAGTAAGCTTGAAGGATCCCTGCTGGGAAATCTCTATTTAACAAACCAGCCATAAAGAGCATGAAAACAATACCAGCTCCAGTATACAGAGTACTTACACCCCAATTGGCACCAGCTCTCACACGCATAAAACTTAACAAGAATATTGAAAGAGCTATTACAAAACCGATCAGAGCTGTAAGAATTAAAAGGAATGCAAACCAGGCTAATGTTGGCCAAAGTTTATGGTTTGAGGACGAGTCCACACCTTTTTCAAGATCTGCGAATAATGAATGGTTTTCTGGAAAAAGTATCATTTGGGCAAGTAATATCAGCGACCCAATGAGAGAAACTGATGCAACAAACAAGGGAAATACACGATCTGTGGCCGCATAGTCAGGAATACTAGCCGCATTAAAAAGAGTAAACGAAATATAAAAGATTAGAAAAATTAGAAAAATAAATGGAGCGCGTTTAGAGCCCAGAGGAGGTTCTATTTGCGATAAAACATCTTTCGAACGACGCAAACCTATTATGACGGATAAAAGAGTTATGATGATTAAAGTAATAACAATAGGCGACAAAATATAATTAATGCCAGCGTCCCAACTTTGTTGAAACCGTATACCGGCAATCTGATTTGCGTTATTGGAATAGTTTTCTACGGGATCAGACAAAACAAAACCTATTAAAAAGGCTGGTCGAGACCAATCAAATCTTCTCATCAGAATGCCTAAAAGACCAATGGCAAATAGAGCTACTAAATCCATCAGATTTTGCCCACTTTGGAAGGCAGCAAAAGAAATAATCATGAAAATAAAAGGAGCAAGAAGAGTGAAACGGATATTGGTTAACTTTGCAATCGTTCCAGAGAGCCCGATGCAAAGTAATGTACCAACAACATTTGCAAGAGCTAAAAGCCAAACTATAGAATAAGTAAAATCAAGATTTGTCTCTAAAAGTGATGGGCCAACATCAATTCCATTTCCAAGAAGAGCAAGTGCGCCAATAAAGACAGCCATTGACCCAGAACCGGGTATTCCAAATAGCAAAGTAGGTACTAGCCCACCTCCTTCTTTCGCGTTATTGGAGCTTTCTGGTCCTATAACACCCCGAACATCTCCATCTCCAAATTTTGGTTTTTCTTTACTGCTTTGAACCGTATGCCCATACGCAATCCAATCTACAACAGAGCCACCAAGTCCTGGAATTACGCCGACCATCACACCTATTAATGAGCACCGCATAGAAAGCCATTTATTTTTCCACCAATCTTGGACCCCAATTAACCAACCTTTCCCAAGGTCAGATCGATCAGAAATAGCTTTATCTTGTCTTAGAAGAGCAACAATTTCAGGTATAGCAAAAATCCCAAGACCAACAATCACCAGTTTCAAACCATCTGTTAAGTAAGGAAAATCGTAGCTAGACATTCTTAGCTCACCATTGAAGGGGCCCTCTCCAACAGTACCAATCAGCAAACCTAGACCAGCGGCAACTACACCTTTCAATGCAATGCGCCCCGCTAAAATACCAACCATCGACAGGCCAAATATCGACACCATGAGCAGTTCAGGAGATTTAAATAAAAGAACAACTGGGCGTGCTACCAGAATAAATACTGTCAAAAAGGCCGCACCTAACAAACCTCCAAATAATGAAGATGCAAAAGCTGCAGAGAGGGCCCTTGCTGCTTGGCCTCGTTTTGCCATTGGGAACCCATCAAGAACTGTGGCTTGAGAAGCAGAGGAACCTGGTATTCCCATAAGAACCGATGCGAACGTATCGGAAGTAGGTATAACAGCAATCATGCCAATCATTAAAGCTAGACCAAGCATAGGATCCATGCCAAACATAAATGGCAATAAAAGAGATAAGCCCGCGATACCTCCCAGACCAGGGAAAACGCCAATGGCCAACCCCATTACAACACCTAAAACAAGATAGCCCAAAAC
>JAAXKA010000013.1 GCA_012269555.1 Alphaproteobacteria bacterium | reverse complement strand
ATACATGAGGAACAACCCCTAGGCACCGCAGGAGCACTTTGCTATTTAAAGAAAAATATAAACGTTCCTTTTGTTGTAACAAATGGTGATGTTTTAACTCACATGCGCTATTCAGAATTCCTCGATTTTCATATTCATCATCATGCTGAGGCAACAATGGCAGTACGAACTTATGAGTGGCAGAACCCTTTCGGTGTAGTAAACATAGATGGTTTAGATATTATTAGCCTCGAAGAGAAGCCAATCGATAAAAGTCATATTAATGCTGGAATTTATGCACTTGACCCAGTGGCCTTTGATTATCTGAAAAAAAATGAAAAATGTGATATGCCAATGCTATTTGAGAGAATTAGAAAATCTGGAAATAGAACAGTCGCCTATCCCATGCACGAACCATGGTTAGATGTTGGTCGTCCAGATGATTTTAAGCTTGCTGAAAATTACGTTCAAAACCATAGCGAAACAAATAATGTAGCTCTGTGAAGATGAGATATCTTGCTATTATTCCTGCTAGAGGTGGCTCAAAAGGGGTTCCAAAAAAAAATATTCGTAACTTTCGTGGAAAACCGCTTATTTCCTGGACTATAAATGCAGCCAAGGCGTCAACGTTAATTGATGATGTAATTCTATCATCTGACGACCCTGAGATAATCAGCGTTGCGAAGGAATATGGTTGTAGGGTGCCCTTCATTAGAGAAGCTGGTATTTCACAAGATAAAACTCCTTCGATAGATGTAGTTTTTGATGCTGTAAAAAGATATCCAAGTTTTGATTGGGTTGTTCTTCTTCAACCTACTTCACCACTTAGAACCAGCTTTCATATCGATGAAGCAATCACTCTATGTAAAAATAAAGGAGCAATGTCTTGTGCATCCGTAACCAAAGTAAGTCAGAATCCCTATTGGATGTATTCGCTTGATAAACATCAGGAGATTCAGCCTCTGATAAAAGGAAAATTGCCAAGCCGAAGGCAAGATTTGCCAGCTATTTACAGACTAAATGGAGCAATATATATCTGTAATGTGGACTGGTTGAATAGAAATAAAAGCTTAATAGGAAATAAAACCCTTGGTTATGTTATGAATAATTCAGATTCATTAGACATAGATACTGAAGAAGATTTTAAGGTATAAAAATTGATAATCTAAATATCATTAAATCAGCTGTTGTGACTCCTCAGTAATCCAAATATTATTTGGAAGCCCTGTTCCCGCTAATTTATCAGTAGGCAGTCTTTTGTTAAGTGATTTAATATTTTTAAGCATTTGCTTGACAGCGTTTGTGTTTTCATGAGAGCTGATTTTACAAATTTCTATTCCCTTTCTTCTATATGGAATAGGTGAAAAAATATTTGAGATATCTCGCTCCAAAAGTTCTTTTAGAGATAGGATCTTAGATGAACTGACTTCACGAAGTGGTACTATCTGATTTAAAGAATTTGCTCTTACGTGTGTATAAGGAAAAACACTTACGTATAACATGGGTCTTCCGAATTGATATGCTAAGCTGCATGGTCCAGATGGATTTCCATAATAAAACAAGCAAGATGCGCTTAGGAAAATATCCACCTCCGGTGGTCTTGCAAAATTTACTAAATCGATTAATCCAGATATTTCTGGCGCTTTTGTCATCTTATTATGACCAATTCTTATAACCTTAATGCCTTGCTTCGTTAAATACTCGATGGCTTCTATGTGGTCCTGAAGGTTAACGTTTCTCCAATTATGTCTTTCACCATCAACAAAACCACTCTCTCTTAAATGAAGCGTAACAAAATTATCTTCAGCTTTTAGACCACATTGTTTTAGATATTCTAATGCTCTGACTCTTGTAACTTCTTTCAATGTGAAAGCAAAATGAGGCAAATTTTGATCAGTCAAAATCTTATGAACGCCTGGTGCAGCATCAGAGTAGTGTCCGTATACATCATTTGAATATTTGATAAATGTTGTATTAAACGAGGAGATATTTGCATATTGTGAATAGTAAAGTGCTTCTTCCCCGCCTTTTAAAACATGAAAGACGTCCTCTAAATAGGGTAAAAAGGCACTGTTTGATAGAGTATTTGTCTGCAAAATCGGCAGAATAGGCTTCTTCTTTATGTGTTTAAGTGTTGAAAGATGATGTATGCTAGCTGTTTGGTCAGCCATTTCACCTATGCGACCAAGCATCCAACTTGTGTTGACCACTGGTTCTAAATTAAAATAGTTTTTTGCAAATTTACATGTTTTATCATTAACTTCAGCATACAGCTTTGCAATAGATTTAGCCGCAGAGGTGCTCCCTATATCATTTAGCATTGTTGCATATAATGAGAGGAGAATATCTTTTTCAGTCGGAAAATTTTGGATGTATTCTCTGATGTCAGAAAGAGCGCCTCTTATATCTGAATTTGACAGTCTGATTTTAAGTTTCTTCAGCAAATTCTCTCTGTTATTGAATATGAATGTTGAGTTAATTGCGTTCATTAATTTTTCCTTAAAAAGTAAAACACATATTTCATCCTAGAAAGGACCATCAAAACGTTTTTTTGAAGAGGACTGGTATTCTTTTAGTTCACCTTCAATGTTGGGAAACTTTACATTAAGCATAGACTCAATTTTCTTACATATATCGATTGTTGAAAAATAGAAGTCTTTCTCAATATTGAAAGATGTCCCCACTGGAAAATTGGGTAGAGCAATTCTTTCAGGCGCGATTTTTAGATCAGCAAAATTTAAAGGTAATATTTGCGCAATAATTTCTGTTCCAATGCTGCAAAATTGATGGCTAAAATCAACTGTAAGCAAACGCCCAGTCTTTGTAACGCTCTTAGATATGGAATTTATATCAAAATCTCTAAGATTGAAGGCATCAATTACCTCTACACCGACGTTATATTTTTTTAATATGTTTGCTGCGTGATGTGAAAATACAGAACCTATTCAATTTGACACTATGGTAATATCAATTCCAGTTGAAACTCCATAAATTTCTTCTTTTAAAAAATAAAATCCAGCTCTCCCCTCTCCATTCCAACTCATTTGATGAAGCCAACGATGTTCAATGAATATGACTGGGTTTGGATCAGCAATACTACATCTAAGCAAGTTATATCCGTCTTTTGGGAAAGCAGGCATTATGACTTTCAATCCAGGTATTTGAGCAAACCAACTTTGAAGGGCCTGAGAGTGAGTGGGCCCTTGTCCCCACCCTTGGCCAATAATCATCCTAATTACAAGGGGTACTGATTGTTGTCCGCCAAACATAAAATACCATTTCGCAGCAGCATTAACGATTTGGTCAATTGACAATAAGCTGAAATCTAGACGTTGATGCGTTAATACCGGTTTATAACCAGAAATAGCTAGTCCTATTGCCATTCCTGTCATAGCATTTTCAGATATTGGGGTGTCAAAAACCCTCTCATTGCCGAACTCATCCTCTAAGCCCGCCATAGTGCCAAAAATATTTTTTGGGTCAGTCGCTCCCAATCCAAAGGCTAAAACTGTTGGGTCATATCTCATTGAGTCAAAAAAAGCAGCTGCAATTCCATCTGCAAAATTATTTATTCTTTTATTCTGCTTAAGTTCCTTCACGCTGTTTTTGTTAAGCATATTCATAAGATATACTCCTCTCAATCTTTGGAAAGGGTGCTAGCGTTGCTTCTCTAAAGGCATTATCAATCTCTTCTTTAGTGTTTTCTTGTATTAATTTTTCTAGGGAGGCAGGACTTACCCCCAGTTCTTTTATCACTTTTTTGGCGTTGGAAATTACATCGTAAGATTTCCAAATATCGATTTCTTTTTTTGTTCTGTATCCAATATGATCATCATTATTAGGACCACAATGCTCTAAATATCTATAAGTCTCTAATTCAATAAGACATGGTTTTCTTTTTTCTCTGACATATTTTACAGCTTCGGATGAAATTGCTAAAGCCTCTTCAATGTTATTGCCGTTTCCTTTTAGAGATTTTATTCCGTGAGCTTCTGATATTTTAGTGATATGACGATTGCTTGATTGTCTAGGGGATAGCGGTGAATATACAGAGTAACCATTATTCTCAACGAAGAAAATTAAGGGTAAATTTTTAACAGAGGCAATATTTAGCGTTTCACTAAATACTCCTTCTTCAGTTGCTCCCTCACCAAAACACACTACAGTAATATTTTTAGATCTTGATAGTTTTTGGGATAGTGCCACCCCTGCAGCAATAGGAATTGTATTCCCCACAATTGCTGTTGCGCCCTCAAATCCACATGATTTGTCTATTAGGTGCATTGACCCGCCCATTCCACCACTGCAACCAGTTTCGCGGCCAAAAAATTCACTGATCATCATATTTAAATTTCCGCCTTTAGCCAGATAATGTGCGTGACTTCGATGGGTACTTAACATTTTGTCCGAAGCATTTAATTGCATAGAAATAGCAACTGCGGGGCCCTCTTGCCCTATAGATAAATGCATCGGGCATTTCATCTCTTGAGCTTGATAACGTTCTGCTATAGCCTGTTCTATTGTCCTTATTCGAACAATTTTAGAGAAAAATTCTTTGAAATCTTCAATAGTGATAAGCTTTTGTTTCATACAGCTTCCTTCACTAGTTGAGTTTCCAAAAAAAAGCCTTTGACTTTTTGAGCTACATACTCGACTTCTATATCATTTAGTTCTGCATATATGGGCAGGCTCAATATTTCTTCTTTTTGTTTTTTAACGAACGGTACAGGCTCGCTTTTTACTGATAATTTTTGCCAGGCTGGCTGTTCAACTATTGGAATTGGATAGTGAATTTTTGTTTCTATGCCATACTCTTGAAGATATAACGATAATTCGTTTCTATTCTGGGTTTGAATTACGTAATTATGATAAACTGATCTTACGTGTTCTCTTGTTTTGGGCACATAACAAAACTCGTTAAATTCAGAATGATAATACTCTGCTATTTTAATAACCCTCTCAGTCCAGTCTTCAAGATAAGGAAGGAGATATTTTCCATAACTAGCCTGCAATGCATCAAGCCTGGAGTTTCTTGAAAATTCTTCGCACTTATTTCTGTCTATAAGCCCGTGGTTTCGTAACCTATCCAATTTAATCTTCATTTCGGTGGAATTCGTTGTGATCATTCCACCATCTCCAAACATATGGAAATTTTTTAGTGGATGAAGAGAAAAACAGCCGCATTCACCAAATGAACCAGTTCTTTTACCATTAATTTCTGCACCAATTGATTGGGCAGCATCCTCTATGATCTTGATATTTGTGTTTTTGAATCTTTGTTCAATTTTCTCAATTCTAGCAGGATTACCGTTTAGATGAACAACAATAATTGCCTTTGTTTTCTGAGTAACTGCGTTTTCAATCGCATCAATACTAATATTTTGCTCAGTGTCTACATCCACACAGATTGGTATTGCTCCAACTTCCACAACCGCTCCTGCAGTTGCTATAAATGAGTTAGCTGGAATAATCACCTCATCACCTGGACCAATATCAAGTGCGTGAAGACATAGAGCCAATGCATCCGTGCCATTACCAACAGATATCGCATGATTTACCCCACAATAAGTGGCAAAATCTCTTTCGAATTCTTCAACGATATTTCCGAGAATATATATTCCAGAATTACCTACTTGATCTGTAAGTTCAAGAATTTTTTCTCTGTGATTTTTGTAAAATCTGCTTAAGTCTACAAAAGGAACTTTGATTTTAT
>JAAXKA010000093.1:2410-5748 GCA_012269555.1 Alphaproteobacteria bacterium | reverse complement strand
AAAAAGAAGTTTTGTTTTGTGGTGATACCATTTTTTCTGGTGGTTGCGGCAGAGTATTTGAAGGAACTTTTGAGCAAATGAATCATTCATTAGAAAAGCTTATGAGTTTACCCTCTAAAACAGAAATATATTGTGCTCATGAATATACCCTTAGCAACCTGAAATTTGCATTGTTGGCTGAACCAAATAATCTTGATTTGAAAGAATATCAATTAAATTCGACAGATAAGAGAAAAAATAATATTCCCACAATTCCAACAACATTAGGTCAGGAACTGCAAATAAATCCATTTTTGAGAGTTGCAGAAATTGGTTTGAGAGAAGCCATAAGTGATAAACTTGATAGTTCTAATCAAGCTTCAAACGCAGAGGTATTTGGATTTCTTAGATCATGGAAAGACTCTTTGTAATTTTTATCTCAATTTTCATTTTCTATGGATGTGCAAATATAAGCATAATTCCTGCTCGACCATATATAGATATCGAACCATCAGAAGTTATTACACCAGCAGAGGATAAATATACTGATATTTGGTCAAGGATTAATTCAGAAAATAATTTTAGTTTTGATCCTTTACCTAATGAAACCTCTAAATATAAAAAGAGATTCCTTAAAAACAAAAGACACTTCAATGAATTAATTGCTAATGGTGAATACTACCTTTATGAAGTTCTTGAAGAGCTTGATAGGTATAAATTACCACCCGAATATGCCCTTCTTCCATATATTGAAAGCAATTATGATCCATTCTCTATTTCTTCATCTGGTGCTGTTGGTTTATGGCAGCTCATGCCAACCACCGGTAGAATTTATGATCTTGAAAAATCGTGGTGGGTAGAAGAAAGACATGATCCAATCTTATCAACTAAAGCAGCAATTAAATATATAGCTTATCTTTATAATAGATTTGATAAAGATCCTATTCTTACTTTAATTGCTTATCATGCTGGACCAACTTTTCTTGAAAAACAAATAAAATCTCTCGAGAGAAGGGGTTTAAATCCATCAATATCAAACTTAAAACTTTCCAGAGAAAGTTATAACTATGTTCCAAAATTTTTGGCTATTCATCAGATCATAAGAAAACCTTATGAATATGGAGTAAGTCTACCTAGATTCCCAAATGAAAAGGTAATTAAAAAAATTGATTTATCTGGTCAAGTTGAAATGCTTGCATTCAGTGAATTTATTGGGGTTACTCCAGAATTTCTATATCAGCTTAATGCAGGATATACAAAATGGGCTACACCTCCAGCAGAAAATTCAGTTTTATATCTCCCAACAGAAAAGCTTGCTGGTGTAGAAGAAAAAATAGATGAATATTTTCAAGAAAATCCAATTAGATGGATGACCCACGAAGTTTCACGAGGAGAAAACTTGTGGGATATTGCCAAAATATATGATGTTAGGCTGGAAGACCTTAAATTAGTTAACTCAAAATCTAATAATAGTATTCTTTCAATTAACGAGACATTGCTAGTTCCTTTGGGAGATCCTGAGTTATCTAGCTTCATACCTTATCAATCCCACATCGTTAGTGAAGGCGACACTTTATGGAGTCTAGGTAGAAAATATGGAATAGCGCCAATAGAAATTGCTCGAAATAATCAATTGGCTTTAAATGGTGTTCTTTCAATTGGAACCGCTCTAAATATAGGTACAGGCAATATCGCAAGATCAATGCAAGCAAAGAAAAGGTCTATTTTGTATAGCGTAAAGCAAGGCGATAACTTATATAAGATTGGAGAACTTTTTAATCTTGAGATAAGTGAAATTATTGAACTCAATAATTTAGCATCAAGCGATTTAAGCCCCGGCCAAATACTAAAACTAGTTATTAGTGCGCTTTAATCTTCTGACGTTTTCGGGTCTAAAGCGTCTCTGAGGCCATCACCAAAGAAATTAAGTGCAAATAGTGTAATGGTGAATGTAAGACCAGGATAAATCAGAAGCCATGAGTACTCTTCCATTGATTCCACTCCATACCTTATTAAAGTACCCCAACTACTCATAGGTGGTTGAACACCTAAGCCTAGGAAACTAAGAAATGCTTCTAAAAGCATTACCTGAGGTATTGTTAGTGTTGCATAAACTGCTATTGGGCCGAGTATATTCGGAAAGATATGTTTAACAAACAATCTTAAATTAGGAACTCCCATTGCTTGTGCAGCCATAACGTACTCTTGGTTCTTAACAGTGATAACCTGTCCTCTTACAATCCTTGCCATTGTTAGCCACTCAACTGCTCCAATTGCCATAAAAAGTAACCAAATATTTCTTCCAAAAATTACCATTAATAAAATAATAAAAATGATAAAAGGAAGCCCATAGAGAACATCAACTATGCGCATCATTACCGAGTCAATTCTTCCACCAAAATAACCTGCGATAATGCCCCATGAAACACCTATAACTAATGCAACTGCGGTAGCAACAAATCCTACTAAAAGAGAAACTCGAGCACCGTAGAGTATCCTACTAAGTAAATCTCTACCAAGGGTATCAGTACCAAGCAGAAATTCTCCTGATGGTGGCGTAGCACCTACATCTAAGTTCTGGTAAGAGTAAGAGTGAGGAGCAATCCATGGAGCAAAGATTGCAGCTAATATTAATACAATTAATATACATGCACTCCCCACTGCAGCCCTATTAGCAATCAGTCTTCTGAACGCATCGTTCCATAGAGAATTATTATTCACTACTGAGAACTCCTGCTTTGAGGATTAGCTATTAAAACAGCTAAATCAGACAAAAGATTAAAAAAGATTATTAGTACTGAGAAGAAAATTGTCGTGCCAAGAATCATCGTGTAATCTCTATTAAACGCTGCCTCAACATAAAAGCGACCTAAACCAGGAATCTGGAAGATCGTTTCAACAACAAAGGAACCTCCGATTAATCCCGCAACTGCAGGACCTAGAAATGACAATACCGGTATCAATCCGCCTCTCATAGCATGATTAAATACTACATTGAATTCAGATAAACCTTTTGCTCGAGCTGTTCTTACATAGTCCTGATTTAATGTTTCTAACATACCGCCTCTGCTAAGGCGAGCTATGTAAGCAGCGTAGGCTGCACCAAGAGTTATCGAGGGTAGAATTTTATCTCCTGGCAACGTGTCCCAGCCAGATACGGGCAAAAGCTCTAAATGAATTCCAAAAAAAAGTACTAATAAAGGTCCAAGCAAAAAAGTTGGCATGCATATTCCAATCATAGCGATTGTCATTGGTATGTAATCCAGCGCAGTATTTCTTTTGACTGCAGCTAAAACACCTGCAAATATCCCAATAATTAAAGCAACCAGAATTGCATAAAAAGCTAATTCAAAAGTAAC
>JAAXKA010000093.1:0-2310 GCA_012269555.1 Alphaproteobacteria bacterium | reverse complement strand
ATAGCAATAAGAAGCCTTTTTAATAGAATTTGTAGCAAAGATTAATCTCTTTCTAAATAAATATATTTTGGGTGATGAATATCTTGAAAATTTGGATACCAACCTTTTACATCACTTGATAGTTGATATTGCCTTACGTAAGTATAAATCGGAATAATTGGCATTTCATCAATCAAAAGCTTTTCAGCTTCATTTAGTATTTCATACCTTTTATCTCTATCAATTGTTCTGTTTGCTAAAGATAAAAGTTCATCATATTTTGGATTTTCCCAGCCGGTCTTATTATTACCTCTATTCGGTCTTAGAGTATCCAAAAAAGTATTTGGATCTTCATAATCACCTATCCATCCTGCACGAGAAATTTGAAAATCACCTACCCTTTCTCTTGAAAGATAGACTTTCCAATCTTGATTCACAAGCTCAACCTCAATACCTAGATTTTCCTGCCACATCTGCTGAATTGCTAATGCTATCTTACGATGGCCTTCTTGAGTGTTAAATAATATCTCTAGCTTCGGAAATCCTTCACCATTTGGATAGCCAGCCTCAGATAACAGTGTTTTTGCTAAATCAGGATCAAATGGGATGGATGTTTCTGGAAAATAACCATCGCTGCCAGGAGGGGTAAATGAATACGCAGGCTGTTGACCACATTTAGATACCCTCTCAACCACTTGTTTTCTATTGATGGCAAACGCGAGCGCCTTTCTTACACGTTTATCCTTAAGAGCATCAATTGTTGTATTAGTCCGATAAAAGTAGGTTCCCATATAAGGCTCAATACGTAAATTTGGATTATTCTCTTCAATATAAACTGGACATTTCTCAAGGGGCACCACATTAGTTACGTGTAGCTGTCCTGCTCTAAACATCCTATCTTCAGTTGATTCATTTTGCACAGGGTAAAAATGCATTTCATTTAACTTAACCTCATCTGCATCCCAATAAAAAGGGTTTCTTTCAACAACTATTTTTTTATTTAATTCCCAGCTTTTTAATTGAAATGGGCCATTACATACAAAGTTTCCAGGTCGTGTCCACTCTCCATATCGATCATCAATTGGGCCAAACTTAAGTACTGTTTCCTTATGAACAGGATAAGTACTGTAATGATGAAGTAATTTAATAAAAAAGCTTGTTGGAGATCTTAATTCAACTTCAAGCGTACTATCATCAATAGCTTTGACACCAACTTTTGAAAAATCATCAATCTCTCCAAGATGGTAACTTTCGGCATTCTTAACGTAATAAAGCATATCGGGATATTGTGAGCCTAAAGATGCAGTTAGGATTCTTTTCCAAGACCATACAAAATCATCAGCCGTTACAGGATCTCCGTTAGACCATTTAGCATCTTTATTCAGCTTGAAGGTATAAATCAGTCCATCAGGTGAGATATCCCATGATTCTGCAACCCCTGGTAATTGTGAGCCTCCTTTTGGATTATAGATTGTTAAGCCCTCACAAAGAGCGGTAAGAAGATGATTTTCAGGTACGCCTGTAACTATATGTGGGTCAAGGCCTTGAGGTTCAGTTCCATTGCCAAAATGGAAGATCTGATTTTCTAATCCTGAATCTACAGGAGTGACTGATTCACCACATGAAACTAATAAAAAAAACAATGGAAATGCTAAGTATTTCATTGTGGACATTATACCTTTGTTAAAAACTTATAGATAAAAAAAGAGCCGGTAAACCGGCTCTTTTAATTAGTAAAACTAAGACTTAGTACTTAATCTTAAACCCTGCATAAATGAATGCTCCACCAGGGATATCCCATGCAAAGTCAAAGTTTTGAGCAAAAGCGTCATACACAAGTGGTGGCTCTTGACCTAATAGGTTTCTAGCACCAATTGAGAAAGTAATGTTGTCGTCGTAGTTGTAATCAACGTTCAGGTCAACATAAGGATCAGCTTTTACTTCTTGGAATCCATAACTTCCTTTATCAGGATGTGAACAAGGAATGTTAGCGTTGTCTGCTTCAGAGAAGTAGAACTGTAACCAACAATCTTCCCAGTTATCATCTAGGAATCTGAAGTTAAGTGTAGTAGTAAAGTCTTCATAGAACCATAAGACTGTAGCATTAGCTCTCCATCTGAAATCAGCAGCACCTTCATAGTAACCAAATGATTCTGAAGGAGTTGAGTCAGCATCTTGAGCAAACTCATCCTTAGTGTAATAAACCATATCAAAAGCTGTTGTAAAGCTTCCATAGCCATCTACATCAAAGTCATATGCAGCTACAAAGTCAACACCTGACACATTATTAACAGCTGAGTTAATTTGTGAAGTACGTGCTGTCTGGAGATT
>JAAXKA010000148.1 GCA_012269555.1 Alphaproteobacteria bacterium | reverse complement strand
CCGTAATATTCATCACAATTTCTTCTGATCTCTTAAACAATTTAGCATTATTTGCGATTAGATTTACCATCATTCCGTCCATCACATTTCCTAGGTAAACCCCCATGCAAGAGGACATCATATTTAATGCAATTTTTTGTGCAGTTCCGGCTCCAAGTCGTGTTGATCCAGCGATCACCTCTGGTGGTGTTGGTAAAAGTATTGCGATATCAGCGAGTTTAAGTAATTTTGTGTTTGGATTGTTTGCTAAACCTATTGTGGTAGCGCCAATTTCCTTTGACATTTTCATTATGGTCGCTGGGTATTTTGTGTTGCCACTTGCTGCTAAACAAATCACGCAATCACCAGTTTCTATTATTTTACCGTCTTTAATAGCAGCTTCCTCACTGTCCTCCATTTCGCCCTTTGGTCGCGACATGTCTGCGAGCCCACCTGCTCTTAGGATTTTTATTTGTGATATTGGTATTCCGAACGTTGGCGTTATTTCTAAGCCGTCTGCCATGGCTTGAAGCCCTGAACTCCCTGCTGCAGCATACACTATTTTCTTGTTATTAATTAAAGTCTCCGCCATTGCGCTGGCCCCGCGCTCTATCGGCCCAATTGCTGATGCAACACATTTTGCGGCTTCAATTTGACTGTCGAGAAAAATTGAAAGTATTTCCTCGCCTTTAAGTTTATCAAGGCCTTTTGCTTTCTTATGGATTTGTTCTGTTTGCAGCATACTAATCATTTGATGTTAACAATAAGCTTGATACAAAAGATACCACTTAAATACCATTTGTCAAAAAAATATCTTTATGGTAAAAATTGGTATTGTTTTGACTAAAATTGGTATTATTATTTTATAATTAAGCAACTAATTAGCTCTGTCCTAAGAATTGAGAAGCTTTCTAAGATTAATTTTGGCAATGAAATTGCGAGACTAACTAAATGAACTACCAAGAAATATTTTCTCCATCAAACTGGCTCTTGGAAAAAGGTGGACTTCGCTACATTCAGCTGCAGCGCCAGATAGAAAAAGCAATAGCTGATGGTAAATTACCACCAGGCATTCCTCTCCCACCTGAGAGAGAAATAGCAAAATTAACAGGCGTCTCCAGGGTTACCGTTAGGAAGGCTATCGCACCCTTAGTGAAAAGTGGTTTGGTTGAGCAAAAACAAGGTTCAGGATCACTTATAGCTGAGCCAGTTCAACGTGTTGAACAGTCGCTTTCGCGCTTAACTTCTTTCACTGAAGATATGCAATTTAGGGGAATAAAAACGACATCTCGGTGGCTAAACAGAGCTATTTCAGCGCCATCTCCAGAAGAAATAATGAATTTAGCAATTTCTACTTCTGAAACAGTTTCGCGAATAGATCGCTTAAGATTTGCAAATGATATTCCAATGGCAATCGAAAGAGCAACTTTACCAAATTATATTCTTAAAGACCCATTAAATGTTGAAAATTCGCTTTATGAAACACTTGAAAAAATAGGTAAAAAACCAGTTCGGGCAATACAACATTTAAAAGCTACAAATATCAAAAAAGAAGATGCCATATTGCTAAAATGTGATGAGGGCACTGCTTGTTTAAATGTTACGCGTTTATCATTCTTAGGATCAGGTGAAGTAGTTGAATTTACTAAATCAGTCTATCGAGGAGATGCTTACGATTTTGTTGCAGAATTAAGAATTCCAGAAGGTGTTTAATTATAATGCAATCTCAGTCTAAAATGTATCAGGAAATACAGGAAATTCCTGACGCTGTTTCAAACCTTTTTGAAGTTACTGATCTTGCTGTCGATCAATTGGCAAATCAAATTAAAGATCAGCTACCCAATTTTGTATTTACAGCTGCTCGTGGATCCTCTGATCACGCAGCAAAATTTTTAAAATATTTATTTGAGATCTATCTTGGAATACCTGTGGTTTCGTTAGGACCTTCAATATGCTCGATTTATAGTTCAAAATTATCTTTGAATAATACTATGTGTATAAGCATCTCTCAATCTGGTCAAAGTCCAGATATCATTAGCGTTATAAATTCAGCTCAAAATAAGGAGTGCATAACAGCTAGTTTTACCAATGATTCTAATTCGCCTTTGGCTCAGAAAACTAAGTTTTCAGTACCTTTGCAGGCGGGTAGTGAAAAAAGCGTTGCAGCTACAAAAACTTTTATAAATACTTTAGTTGTTTGTTTGGTTTTAGTAGCCAAGGTTAAAAAAGATGTTGAGCTTCTGAGTGCAATTTACAGATTGCCCGAGATGCTCGAAAAAGCGATTAGAATAGAATGGCCTGAACTTAAAAATGAATTGGAAAACTGTAATAAGCTTTATACTTTGGGTAGAGGACTTTCTTACAGTATTTCAAATGAAGCATCTTTGAAACTGATAGAGACTTGTGGAATACATGCTTCGTCTTACTCTTCAGCAGAAGTTCTCCATGGTCCAGTAGAAATAGTAGATGAATATCACCCGGTAATTGCTTTAATTTCTAGGGATGCAGCCGAACAATCAATTGTTAATGTTTGCGAAAACATTGCTGAAAGAAAAGCTAAAGTGTTTGGAACTTCCAGCTATCTGAATAAGTCAATAAGCCTTGAATTTGTAGATACTGGACATCCATTTACTGATCCAATTGCTTTAATAGCTTCATTCTATCCATTTGTTGAAAATTTATCTTTGGTCAGAGGCAAAAATCCTGATCAGCCGAGTCTCTTAAAAAAGGTGACTAAAACAATATGATCAGAAAAACAGCATACCTTGCGGCAAAAATATTTGATGGGGTCAAAGAACACTTAGATTCCGCACTTATTATTGAAAACTCAAAAGTTTTAAAAATAATCCCCCAGAAAAATGTTAAATCAGATATTGAGATAATATCTTTAGATCACGGGGTTATCAGCCCTGGGTTTGTAGATCTTCAGGTAAATGGTGGTGGAGGTCATTTGCTAAATGAGACTCCATCCTTACAAAAGCTTGAAAAAATTTGCGAAACCCACGCCAATCTTGGCACAACCTCACTGCTACCAACTCTCATTTCTGACGTTCCAGATATAACAGAGGCAGCTCATAGGTGCGCCGTAGAAGCTTTCAATGAAAATATGCCTGGTTTTATCGGTTTGCACCTAGAGGGCCCACATTTGGCTCCATCGCGAAGTGGCGCACATGAGAAATCTGTTATTAGGCCAATGGAAGAAAATGACTGTCTAGCTTTGGAGGATCTAGCAATTAAGGTACCAAAAGTTTTGACCACTGTTGCTCCTGAAGCTGTATCTGCAACGTTTGTTGAACGTTTGGCTTCTGCAGGTATAATTGTTTCATTGGGACACACAGATTGTAGTTACTTCCAAGCCAAGGAGTTAGCTTCTGCAGGGGCAACAGGTGTAACACACCTTTTCAATGCAATGAGCCAATTTGGGAGTCGTGAGCCTGGGCTTGTAGGAGCAGCTTTAGAGCTTCATAATTTATCTGCGGGTATTATAGCAGATGGTTTTCATGTTGATGTCTCGACGATTAAAATTGCCTTGAGAGCCAAAAAAACACCAGGTTCTATTTTTCTTGTAAGCGATTCTATGGCCACGACAGGAACTAATCTAAAAAGTTTTGAGTTGAATGGACGGAAAATATTTAGAAAAAATGGACGGTTAACTTTAGAAAATGGAACTTTAGCAGGCGCAGATTTAGACCTAGCCACTTCTGTAAGATTTATGGTTCATGAAGTTGGAATTCCATATATTGATGCCTTAAAAATGGCTACTATTTTTCCATCACGATTTATTGGAATGGAAAAAGAAATTGGCGTTTTGTTACCTGGCGCAAGAGCGGATTTTCTTTGGCTAGACGAGAGTTTAAATGTTCGACGTGTTTGGCGCTCTGGGGAAGCTCTGATTTAATCAAATAAGACGATTAAGTTGTTCAAAACTATATTTTTTTAAAACGCTCGCCATAATTTCAGCATTATTTGAATTTACCGTACTATATTTAATTCCGCTATTTAGATTGCTTTGCAAACTAGTGTCTAAAAAGTCGACGCAGTTTGCCACACCGCCTATCAAATACATTTTAGCCTGTTTTAATTCTGTCATATCAAATAAACGATTTGAAAGTTTACCAATTTCGACACCAGCTTCATGCAAAATTTTCAAGGCAATAGGGTCACCCAAGGTAGCAGCGCAATTGACTTCTTTAGCCAAGCTTGCAATTATTTCTCGACCGCCCCTATAAACCTTTTGACGAATAGCATTCCAATCTTTGGATCCAAATTTATCAGCTAATTTTGAATTGAGCACTGACATTTTAGGGTTCATTGTCTCCATGCTGCGAAGCCATGCCCTCAACGCTTGTTGGCCTATCCAAAAGCCGCCGCCACAATCGTCTATAAGATATCCATATCCGTTTGCACGCAAGACATTATACTCTCTGGTCAGGTGATAACCGATACAGCCCGTGCCTGCATAAACAAGGAATTCTTTTCCTGGTATGGCTAATCCCAGGTACACAAAAAATAAATCGTCTGAAATTAAAACATCTTTTGTTTTTAAAGATTTTTTAATTATTTCACGCATCCATTTTGCTTGACTTGACTTGCTGTCTAGACCTGAGATGCCAGCAATAACTTTTGAAATTGGAGCAACTTTTTGAGCCTGTTGGCAAATGTCTTGTAATTTGCTTTCATTTTCCTTTTGGGCTGAGGAACTGAAAATATGACCACTTAAAGGGCCTGAAGATTGATTTATTAACGTCTTTCCATTTGGGTCTTGAATACACCATTTCGCAGTTGACGCTCCACCATCAATTGCAAGAACATTCATTTTACAGATCCTCTATTTGATTAACAATTTTACGAGTTATTTCTCTAGGATTTGTGATTGCTGTGCCCACAACTACTGCAGTTGCACCCAACTTAAAAGCAGAAGAAATTTGTTTTGCACTCTCATATCTCCCCTCTGCTATTATTGGTTTTTCACATTTTTTTACTAAAATTTTTACTAAATCCAGATCTGGCGTGTTTGTTTTTGGGCAGGTTTTTGTATAGCCAGATAGCGTAGTAGCTATAAAGTCAGCGCCTAATTCTTCAGCCTCCAAAGCCTCGTCTAAATTACTTACATCTGCTAACAATAAACATTTTAAGTCATTTTTTATATATTTAACTATTTCATCTAATGGCTCAAATATTCGATGACGAGCTGTTGCATCTACAGCAATAATTGAGGCTCCTGCATTGGCAACTTCCATTGCTGATTTCTTGTTAGGGGTAATATAAATTTCAGATTTAGAAGAAAAAATTTTGTTTATTCCGATAATTGGAACTTTAACTTGTGATTTGATTGCCCTTATATCTTCAACTCCATTTGCTCTGATTGCTTGAGCACCACCTTGTACCGCAGACAGGGCCATGGCCGACATAAAGGCTGGTCCGTGAAGAGGGTTATCTATTCGAGCTTGACAAGAAACGATGAGTCCTTGCAACATTGGGTTTTCCCTTGCTTATATTTTTAAATATACTTTGCAGTATATCAGTCTTTATACCTTTTGTGAGCAATGATTCCTCCTGTCATAGGTTTAAATACGCCGGTTGTGGTTGGATATGAAATTGGAAGATTTGCCAATGACCTAGCAGCGAGAAAGGCAAAACATTCTGCCTCTATGGCGTCACCTCGCCAATTATATTGATCAGCATTTATAACTTCAACATTCGCCCGAGTAGAAATTTCTCGCATCATTGTTGTGTTTTTTCGCCCACCACCTGAGACGATTAACTGTCTTG
>JAAXKA010000094.1 GCA_012269555.1 Alphaproteobacteria bacterium | reverse complement strand
CCGCAAAAACAAGCTTTTTTCATTTTTTTACTCCGTAGATGTAGTTTCACTTTTTAATTTAGATTACAATTAAGGAACTAAAATTCAAACTAAAAGTTTCACAATGAATGCTGAGGAATAATTGCTAAAATGGGGGATAAAAACAAGAAAACAAAAGTTGCCTTAATAGGATGTGGTCTGATTGGACAGTCGTGGGCTGTCAGTTTCTTAAGCGCGGGTTTTAGTGTATCTTTATTCGATCCCACCGAAGGCGTAACTGAGACCGCAAAAGAAAAAATAAAATCCAAACTAAAAGATCTGCAAAATCTTGGGTTAATTGCCGATAATAATATCTCAGAATATTTAGAGAAAACTCATCTCGCCCAGAGCCTATCTGAAGCCACACAGGATAGCATTTACATTCAGGAGAGCGGCCCTGAGAACCTGGAAATTAAAAAAAAATTAACCCATGAGATAGATAAAGCAACACCAACCAACATTCCTATAGCCAGTTCGACATCTGGAATTCCAACATCTTTTTACGCAAATGACGTTCTTGGAAAATACAGGTGCCTCGTTGCTCATCCAATTAACCCTCCCCACCTCATACCTGCTGTCGAAGTAGTTCCGGCTCCTTTTACAAAAGGAGCTGTAACCCAGCGAGTAAAGGAAATCATTCGCTCAATAAACAAAGTACCCATAGAGTTGACAAAAGAAATACCCGGCTTTGTCGTTAATCGTTTGCAAGGCGCTTTACTTGCCGAAGCTTTCGAGCTTAAGAAAGAAGGCATTGCCTCGGCAGAAGACATAGACACAGCAATTTCTCATGGTCTCGGTCTGAGGTGGTCATTTATGGGACCTTTTCAAACCATTCACTTGAATGCACCTGAAGGAATATCTGGATATGTTGAAAGATATGAACAGATGTATAAAGAAATGTTTAATAACCCCAGTTTAGATTGGTCATCAGTCTTAGAAAACGGTTTAAAGGAAGAAATCCTTAATCTGTTTGATGAAACTAAACGTGAAAATTTTGAAAAACAAAGAGATGATAAATTAGCCAAGCTCATTTTGCATAAAAGATCATCTTCAAGATAAAAATATAAGTACAATTATTTTCTTTTAAAAAAAGTAATAGTCATTTTAGCGAAATATTTAAAATTTTTAAATCACTTGGAACAAATATTGCAGATAATCCCGAAACTAGAAGGGATTTTATAAATGTTAGATAACATCGATGCAGCTTTGGAAAGCGCTATATCTTCACATGAGTCAGGTGATTTACTTATCGCTGGAGAAAAATATCTCGAAATATTAAAGGCAAACCCAAATCATCCAGATGCAAATCATAATTTTGGTTTACTTACAGTTAAATTAGGAGAGCCTTTCATAGCCATGCAATTTTTAAAAACTGCAATAGAAGCAAATCCTACCGTATCAGAGTATTGGGTAAGCTGTATAAACACATTAATTGAAATTAAAGATGTTGATAATGCTAAGATAGCTTTTGAAAAAGCAAAAGAACTTGGACACTCAGGTGATTTATTTGACAAACTAGAATCCAATCTAACGCTTTTAGTTAACGAAAACCTAGAAGAGCTCGAAGAAGAGGTTTCTTGAGTCGGAGAGTTTAATTCGCTTTAAACTAGTATAATGACTAACAAAACATAAGCATTGCGGGCTCGGTGATGAAGTGAGGAAAATAATAGGTTTTTATACAAATTAACATCAAGATTATAAATAAACTTAATGATTTTTGTGTGAAAATGTATTATGGTTTTGTTAGCAACCAATAAACATTTTAGCCATAACGACGGTCCTCATCCAATGGATACCCGAAAAAAGAGAGCATTGCTTGTTGAGAAGTTAAGCCGCCTTCATTCAAGTGTGTCATCATTTAGCACATCAGACGAAGGTTATGATCAATGCTTGAAACGATTATTAATATTTGCCGAAAATAGTGAACCGGAAAGTGTAAAGGTACTCTATAAGATACTTTGTGCTTTACCCAATGTTGGAAGAGAAACCAAAAGAGAGACCTATTTTTCGTTTATTGAACACTTTAGATCAGATTTAATAAACTTAGGCTTTTCCGCTGATGAATTGGAAGAGGATTTAAACCCAAACGAACAAGAAGTTGCCGATTTGTTCGTGGATGAAAACATTGGAAAAAATTTAAGGATTGTAGAATACTTGAATTCAACCTTTTTTACCGAAAGCCAAAAATCTTCTTTACGCAAATCAAGAATTTTAATTGACTTTATAAAAAGATGTAAAACTTCTTATGATCCAGATACTGATAGATTAAACGAGGATGATCTTGGAATATCACAAGAACAATTTGAAGATTCCTTAAAAAGTTTAGAAGAAAGTAAACGTATACTTATCTACAGGGCTGCAAGAGGTATAGATGATGATTATATGGACCGCAGCCTCCTTTCTTTCTTAAAAAGTAGCATAATTAATACAAATATTGACGAAGCCGAGGTGGACTCCAAACTTTTATCTGATGAGGAGAAGGTTATTGAAAAGCTGGTAATAGGAGATAACCTTTTTAAGCCTGTACAGGCCCAGGAGTCTTTCTCGAGACAGTCGCGCGAAACACAAACTTCTTTCGAGGGAATATTTTGGGCATTCGCTTTGCTTGCGTTTGCGGTGGTTTTAATGTTCCTAATTAATAATACTAAATGAATACATAATGTCAGGATTTGAAGACTAATGTTTATGATAAAAAAAATTTATGGGATTTTCTTTTTAACAATTCTTCTTAGCACACAAACATTTGCTGACGAATGCTCACAAGTTCCCGATGCTAATAGTATATACAGATCGATTTCAGAATCTACCGCCAGTAACTTATCGATTAGACGACTACAACAAATTGTTGGTGTGACTGCCGATGGAATTTGGGGAAGACAAAGCGATGCTGCCTATAGCAATTTAATATCAAGATGTAATTCATACACTTATCCGGGTATCTCATTGATAGTTAACGAAGCGAAGATAACGGATTTTTACAAAAATCAGACCGTTTTTGAACAAATACCTTTCCAGTCTTGTTCCAATGAAAAAATACCCGTCTATGGCGAAATTAAGGCAAAACCCGAGGTTGGCGCTGTTGTCGGCGGCGCCGTTTTGGGTGGAATAATTGGCAAAACTGTCACAAAAAAAGATAGAGGTGCAGCTGTAGGTGCAATAATCGGTGGCGCAATTGCAAATGAAAGTCAAAAATCAAAAACAAAAACTGAAGTGATTGGTTATGAAAATCTGCAAAGATGTGAAACTAAGTTTAAGAACTCACCAAAAGAAGAGACAGTGTATTCCTACTCAACAATTACCTTTATTCTTGATGGAAAAGAGCAAACAATAGAGTTCCAAAAATTACAATAAACATTTCGACGGTCTTTCGCGAAAATTTCCTTTGAAAGGTGTCCATTTGCTTGGTGATAAAATCGGCAGAATACAATCTCCAAAAATAATAAGAATAGGAGGTGGCGTAGCTCAAGAAATTGGGGAAATTTTGGAACAACTTGGTCTTTCTAACCCCCTATTAGTGACTGATAAAAATTTATTGGAAATTGGACATGTTGACTCAATTCTTAAGATTTTAAGAAGGCATAATATTTCTTATGGCATTTTTGATGAAGTGGTTGAAGATCCAACGGATCAATGCGTAGATAACGGTTTAGAAATCTTTAAATCTGGATCATTCGATTGCCTAATAGGTTTTGGGGGCGGCAGCCCTATGGATACGGCAAAAGCAATAAGTTTTTTAAGCGTTAACAAAGGGCATGTCAGAGATTATAAAGCTCCCCAACAAATCGATTTATGCGGGCCACCAATAATTTTGATCCCGACGACAGGAGGAACAGGTTCAGAATTAACACGTTGGTGCGTTATTACTGATACTAAGAATACTGAAAAATATAACTTATCTGGATTGGCATGTGTTGCAACCGCTGCTCTAATCGACTGGACCTTTTCCACCACAAAACCTTGGCGAATTACAGCAGATACAGCAGTGGATAGCCTTACACATGCAATAGAAGCTTACGTTAGCTCTAAAGCTTTTGAATATACAGATGCCTTCGCTCTAGCTGCCATGCCCGCCATAGTTGAAAATGTAAGGGATGCATGTGAAAACCCAGAGAATGCAGAAGCACGAAAGAAATTGATGTTAGCTGCCTCTCAAGCAGGAATGGCTTTCTCTAACTCATCTGTCGCATTAGTACATGGAATGAGCAGACCAATTGGGGCGCATTTTCATATAGCACATGGGCTATCGAACGCGATGTTGCTGCCAAAGATTACTGAGTTTTCAGTCCAAGGGAATGAAGAAAGATATGCGGCTTGCGCTCGGGTGATGAAATGGGCTCATGACACAGATAGCAATGCCAGTGCATGTTCAAAATTAGTCGAAAATCTATTCATTCTGAATGAAGACTTAAAAGTCCCCTCGCCCAAAAGTTTAGGTCATATTGCTGATAAAAAAACGCTCAAACTAATGGCCTCCCAGGCCCTCGCATCGGGCTCGCCTCAAAATAATCCTCGAGTACCTACTGAAAACCAGATTATCCAATTATATGAAGAAATTTGGGGCTAATCGCATAGCTTAATCAAATTCTATCACTTCACCATGAAAAGCTATGATATCAAGCATATGATCTCTATTTTCGGCAAAAAATACTTCAACCATTTCCCTGGCATTGTCAGCGACTTGGCTTGAGGAATATACTGCCATCAACAAACTCGAAGTTGGTCCAGTTTTTACCATAGTTCTGCTTATTGCATCGGGCATGTGTTTAGGCATCCAATCTTTCCAATTTTCTAAAAATTGTTCCATATCTTGCTCAGATCGGTATTCAACATTTACGATACGCGAGTAAGCCATTTTGAAATCCTTACTTAATTACACTTGAGAAAACTTAGTTTGATTTTACTTGTTAACAATGACCCTTTAACAGCTACATGTCAGGAGCTACATATTGTTCTGGAAAAAAATTGTTGCCACTTTATTAGTTGTATTGCTTTTTTCTGTTTTAGTTGCCGCTTTTATATACATCCCCAAGTATTTAGATGAAGAACAACGTGCTCGAGACAATACAAAGGGATGTAAGCAGTATAGAGAATTTTTACTAACCGCAGAAAATTGGAACAAGTTAGGCGATACCGATCAGGCTAAGGGCGTTTATAATATTGCCGTTGATTTATTCAGAAAAGGTAAATGCACGAGAGTACATTAAAATTATTTGACTCTCCAGTTACTGGAGACACTAACTAACCAAGCAGATCACGAAATCTTTATAAAATGAAAAAGTGTAATATTAATGAAAAGTGTTAATATCGGGATATTGCTTTGCTTACTTACTGTTGCTACAGCATCCTTTTTAGTTTTTTCGAAAAATACGACTGACACTGCAACAGAGCTACAAGTGGGAGAACCAATTGAAAGTGTTTTAGTTCCTGATCAGATTAGTGACCTAGGACTGCTTGGAAAAAATATTTTCGACCTTAAATGTCAATCATGTCATGGAATAAATGCCGCAGGCCGTCATGAAATAGGCCCGCCTTTAGTGCATAAGATTTACGAACCAAGTCATCATTCTGATCAGTCTTTCTATCGGGCCGTTGCCTTGGGCGTGAGATCACACCATTGGCCTTTCGGGAATATGGCTGCAGTTGAGGGACTAACAAAAGGCGATGTCAAAGCAATTATTTCTTACGTTAGAGAACTACAACGAGAAAATGGTATACTCTGAATTAAAGGGCAAATAACAT
>JAAXKA010000169.1 GCA_012269555.1 Alphaproteobacteria bacterium | reverse complement strand
AAAAATTAATAGCCGATGAATCGTCTTTTATCATTAAAACTTATTCAAAAGATATTGTTCCTAAACGTGGTTTTATCAATATGCCTAAGGCAGCAGCTATTCCTGCTTAAATTTTAATTCATTTTTTCTATTTCTAAAGTGGCTAGCAGATTGTATTTCAAAATGATAATGTAAACTGCATTCGATTTATTACACAATTACTTCAATAAAAATTAATTATGAATAAAATAAATGAAAAACTGCGGAAAAGTAATCTGCATTATATAAATGGAGTAAAGCTATTATTATTCATATATCTTTTCTTTTCTGGTTGCAGTTCTAATCAACAAATAGAACAGCAGAGCCAAGAAGACTTGCCTGTTGATTCTTTGTATAATCAAGCGTTGGACACTGTTTATTCCGGCAATCCGAAACAAGCTGCCTCCATGTTTGAGGAAGTTGAACGACAGCACCCCTATTCAAATTGGGCTGTCAAATCACAACTTATGGCTGCCTGGGCCTACTTTGAAGCCAATGATTATCCGAGGGCTCTGATATCACTTGAACGATTCATTGAATTATATCCAGCACACGAAGACGTAGAATATGCATATTATCTTCGTGCGTTATGCTATTATGAGCAAATCGTTGATGTAGAACGTGATGCGGCTATGACCCAGCGGTCAATGGACGCTTTCTCTGAATTGCTACGCCGTTTCCCAAATAGTATTTATGCTCAGGATAGTCTATTGAAACGAGATCTTGCCATTTCAAACTTAGCTGGCAAGGAAATGGCAGTTGGAAGATTTTATTTAAGACAGGGTTATTTGTCCGCAGCAATAAATAGATTTCAGAAAGTTATAGATGAATATCAATCGTCGAATCAGGTCCCTGAGGCTCTATATAGACTAATAGCATCATTTAGTATGATGAATTTAAAAGAGGAAGCTAATAGGTCACTTAAAGTAGCCCAATACAACTTTCCAAATTCTCCTTGGACGAAAAAGGCAGAAAAATTAATGAGCTTAACGAATAGCGAAAAATGAAAGTACGATGAGTAATACCTCCAAAAAAATTAAGATCTTTAGTTAATAGTATGCTGACTAATCTTAGCATCCGTAATATTGTACTGATTGAAAAATTAGACCTAGAGTTTGATTCTGGATTGACTGTATTAACAGGTGAAACCGGGGCTGGAAAATCTATATTGCTTGATGCGTTAGGACTCGCACTTGGAAGCAGAGCAGATTTTTCACTTGTGCGT
Organism: Alphaproteobacteria bacterium; assembly: GCA_012269555.1. Classification (GTDB taxonomy): domain Bacteria; phylum Pseudomonadota; class Alphaproteobacteria; order Puniceispirillales; family Puniceispirillaceae; genus UBA5951. The sequence goes on along the minus strand of JAAXKA010000169.1, from coordinate 4,521 downwards.
GCCGGTGAAAATTCTGCTCAAGTAACAGCTAGTTTTGCCATTCCGTCAGCCCACCCAGTACGAGATATACTTTTAGAAGCAGGAATAATAATTCAAGAAGAATTAATTTTAAAGCGACAACTGCGCCAGGACAGGTCTCCTGCCGCTATAAATGATGAGCCGGTTTCTGTATCATTACTGCGTAAATGCGGCGACCTGCTAATTGAAATACAAGGACAATTTGAAGGTCGTGGATTACTTGATACGAGTAGCCATATTACTCTTTTAGATAAAATGTCACAACATACCGAACTTCTAAATTCTACAAAATTAAGTTATCAGCGATGGCAGCATGCAGAGCAAATATTCAAAGAGGCTGAAGAACTGATTAACAAGTCAAGAGAAGAAGAGGATTGGCTGAGGGAATCCCTCAAAGAATTGGACATGTTAGCGCCTATTGTTGGTGAAGAAAAAATACTTGTTGCTAACCGAGATATTCATGCAAATGCAAACAGAATAATCCAAGGATTACAATCAGCCTATGAACTTTTAAACCATGATGAAGGTGCCATTAGCAAAATTGAGAGAGCAAATACCCAACTGACAAAAATTGAAACTATTGGAAATGACATTGTAAATTCTATGTTGCAGAAATTACAACAAATCATTTTGGAACTAAATGAAGTCGAAATAGAACTTCGAGATGCAGCTGAACACCTAGATGGTGATCCGGTAAAACTAGAAGAAATAGAAGAAAGACTTCATCTTCTTCGTTCGCAAAGTCGAAAGCATAATTGTTCTCCAGACGACTTGGCTAATCTGTATCATAGCTTCCAAGAAAAACTATCTAATCTCGATGACCAAACAGGTAAAATAGCCATACTCCGCCTTGAACTTAGTGCTGCCAAAGAAGAATATGTTTCAAATGCAAAACAGCTCAGTAGCTCTAGAAAGATAGCAGCAAAAAAACTTGACCAACAGGTGATGCAACAATTGCCAGTTTTAAAGCTTGAAACCTCAGAATTTAAGACAAAAATTGAGCTGCTAGAAGAAAGCAAATGGAATGTAATGGGTATAGACAAAGTGCGATTTGAGGCGCGCACTAACCCAGGGCAATTAATTGGTGCAATTGATAAAATTGCATCTGGTGGAGAGCTAGCAAGGTTTCTTTTAGCGCTGAAAGTTGTTCTATCTGAGGGTTACCCTGACAAATGCCTGATTTTTGATGAGGTTGACTCAGGTGTTGGTGGGGCAGTTGCGGATGCAGTCGGTACACGGCTATCTAAATTGGCTAAAACTATACAAACTCTTGTAGTGACGCATTCTCCGCAGGTTGCTTCGAAAGGGGAAAATCATTTTAAAATTACAAAATCATCCATAAATGATAAAGTTATAAGCCATACGTTACTCCTTAATGAGGAAGAACATATAGAAGAAGTTGCCCGTATGCTTGCAGGAGAACAAATAACAGATGCAGCTAGGATGGCCGCCCGCACTCTAATTGATGACTAGGGAAAATAGAATGGCTTCTTATCAACCCTATAAAGAGCTTTCCATTAATGAAATATCTTCACTTTCAATTGAGAATGCTAAATCTATTCTGATAGAAGTGAATCAATTGATTTACCAACATGATATTGCATACCATCAAAAAGATACACCTGTCATTTCTGATGCAGAATATGACAGGTTAGTTCAATTAAGCCTTGCAATTGAAAATGCATTTCCAGAGCTCGCGTCACAAAATAGTCCAACTTTGCGTGTTGGTAGCATACCCTCAGACCAATTTGAAAAAATTACACATGCACGCCCGATGCTCTCTTTATCAAATATATTTAATAAAGAAGAAGTTCCTGCGTTTATTCAACGCATAAACCGTTTCTTAAACCTACCTGCAGAGACTGAAATAACGTTTATAGTAGAACCAAAGATTGATGGATTATCAATATGTCTTCGCTATGAGAATGGCAAACTTTCAACAGCAGCTACACGCGGAGACGGCACTACTGGAGAAGATGTAACAAAAAATATTAGAACGATTTCCAGTATTCCAAATTTTCTTCCTAAAAATGCACCAAATATCTGCGAAATAAGGGGCGAAGTTTATATGAAAAAAATTGATTTTCTATCTCTCAATAAAGCTCAAGAGCAAGTTGGAGGGAAAAAATTTGCAAATCCACGAAATGCGGCTGCTGGATCTCTCAGACAAAAAGATCCATCTATCACTGCCCAAAGACCACTTCATTTTTTTGCTTACGCATTAGGTGAAACTTCAAAGCTAATTTCTGAAACACATAGTGGTATTTTGTCTCGCCTCACCTATTTTGGATTTTCTGTTAATCCGCTTACCACTAAATGTAACTCTGCAAATAGCTTGATAACCGCATATGATAAAATTAGTGCTACTAGAAGTGAGCTTGAATACGATATCGACGGGGTAGTGTATAAAATTGATAGGCTTGATTGGCAAGACAGGCTTGGACAGGTAAGTCGTGCTCCTCGATGGGCGGTTGCCCATAAATTTCCGGCTGAACAAGCAGAAACACGTATTCTTGAAATTGACATTCAAATTGGCAGGACGGGCGCACTAACGCCTGTTGCAAGACTACAGCCAATAACTGTCGGTGGTGTAGTAGTATCAAATGCAACTTTACATAATGAAGATGAAATTCGCCGAAAAGACATTCGTATAGGAGATAAAGTAATTTTACAACGGGCTGGAGACGTAATTCCACAAATCGTTGCAAGTATGCCAGAAAAAAGAGATGGAAGCGAAACTATTTTTTCATTTCCAGTAAAATGCCCCGCATGTGGAAACCCGGCCATGCGTTCAAATGGTGAAGCAGTTAGAAGATGCACAGGAGGTTTTTTGTGCGATGCACAATCAATTGAGCGTTTAATTCATTTTGTCAGTAGAGATGCCTTTGACATAGAAGGATTAGGAAGTAAGCAAATCATTCATTTTAACAAATTAGGTTGGTTGAAGTACCCAAGTGATATCTTTTTACTTCCTGATAAAATAGATGAGATTGCCCTTTTAGATAGGATGGGTCAAAAATCAGCAAAAAACCTTATAAATGCAATAGATGCTCGCAAAAAGATAGGATTAGAGCGTGTTATCTTTGCACTGGGCATACGACAGATCGGGATATCAACGGCTAAATTGCTTGCTGAAACCTTTGAAACACTTCCTAAACTACAACAGGTTTGCATTGCTGCTCAGGATAAAAATCACCCTGCTTATCAGGAACTAATCGATATTGATCAGATTGGTGAGTCAATTGCAAACGACCTTATCATATTTTTCTCAGAAAAGAAAAATCAGCAATTAATATCCTTGTTACTAGAAAATGTTACGCCTGTTACACCTATAAAGGCTCAATTAGACTCCCCAATAGCGGGAAAAATTATTGTTTTTACAGGCACTCTAAGTCAGCTCTCTAGAGCGGAAGCAAAGGCACAGGCAGAACGAATGGGAGCAAAAGTTACAGGTTCAGTTTCACAAAAAACAGATTATCTAATTGCTGGAGCTAATTCTGGTAATAAATCCCAAAAAGCCTCCAAATTGGGCGTAACAATTCTTAGTGAAGATGAATGGATAACTCTTTTATCATAAAGGTTTGCATTTATTCAAAAACCATTCCTTTAACTCTACTTTAAGATAAGGACTAATTTTTTCTAAAACTTCTTTATGATAATTATTCAATGCAGAAATTTGTACTTTTGTAAGAACAGAAATGTCTATTAGTTTATTGTCAAATGGTATTAGAGTAAGATTTTCAAAACGAAGAAATTCATCAGACTCAGCGACAACATGAACAAGATTTTCCTGTCTAACGCCGAATTCATTTTCTTCGTAATAGCCAGGCTCATTAGATAGAATCATTCCCTTAAGGATTTCTTGAGAACCACGCTTTGAAATTGAAGCAGGCCCTTCATGTACGCTTAAGACATGACCAACACCATGTCCTGTTCCATGTCCATAATCCATTTTATTACTCCATAAAGATTGCCTGCAAATTGCATCAAGTTGAATGCCCTTAGTCCCTTTTGGGAAAATGGTATTCGCTAAATTTAAATGAGCAGCAATAACAAGTGTATTCGCAATAATAGCGGCAGCTGGTGGATTTCCGATAGCAAAGCATCTAGTTACGTCGGTTGTACCTCCTTTATAATGAGCGCCTGAGTCAATTAGCAAAACACCATCTTGCTCAATTTTATTATCTTCATTTTTTCTTGGCCTGTAATGTACAATTGCACCATTGTCATTAAAGCCAACAATTGCAGGAAAGGAGTCACATAAATAGTCATTTTGTTGAGCCCGAAACTTTGATAAATTAGTCGCAACTTCGTACTCACTTAATCTTTGCTCAGAATTGTTTTGCTCAAACCAATACCAAAAATTACAGAATGCAACTGCATCTTTTATATGAGCTTCTTTCATGCCTGCTAATTCTATTTCATTTTTTTGCGATTTGACCAATAGCGTAGCGTCAGACGAAAATTCAATACTTATGTCTTTTTCAGTGAGATATTCTAATA
>JAAXKA010000116.1 GCA_012269555.1 Alphaproteobacteria bacterium | reverse complement strand
TTTCTGGAGGCTCTGCAGCCAACACAGCTGTTGGGCTTGCATCTTTAGGTTCAACTGCAGCTTTTATTGGAAAAGTTAAGAATGATGAATTAGGTAACACATTTAAGAGTGATATAGAAGAGGTTGGGGTTTCGTTTGATACTCCATTAAATGAAAATGGTCCCAGGACAGCATCATCTACAATCTTAATAACACCAGATGCTGAAAGATCTATGAATACTTTTCTTGGAGCATGTGTAAGCCTTGATGCTCAAGACATTGATGAAAACTTAATAAAAAAAAGCAAATTGGTTTACCTTGAAGGCTATTTATTTGACCCACCTCAAGCAAAAGAAGCTTTTAGAAAGGCTGCTAAAGTTGCGAAAGACGAAAATAATTTAGTAGCAATAACTCTGTCTGACAGTTTTTGCGTTGAACGTCATAGAGATGACTTTATTACATTTATAAAAAACTTTGCAGATATTTTATTTTGTAATGAAGATGAAATTAAAAGTTTATATGAATGCGATTTAGAGAGTGCAAAACACAAAGTTGAAGAAATGGGAAAAGAAACTGTTATTACATTGGGATCAAATGGATCAACAGTATTCAGAAATAATGAATGGACTAATGTTGAAGCTTATAAACCAAAAGCTGTTATTGACACGACAGGTGCAGGTGACCTTTTTGCTGCAGGGTATCTTCATGGAACATGTTTAAATTTAGATGCAGAGAATTGTAGTAAAATTGGTTCAATTGTGGCTAGTGAGATAATATCCCATGTTGGCCCGAGACCAACACAAAGTTTAAAAAATTTGATTAAAGATTTTTAGTCATTAAAGAGCATCATAAGCGCTGAAGATTGCTGCATTAGTTATTTCGTTGACGCTTGCTCCCATTTGAACTATTTGCATTGGAAACTCACTGCCAAGTAAAATAGGTCCAATTACAGATCCACCACCAAGGTTTTGAAGCAACTTAAAAGATATGTTTGCAGAGTGAAGTCCGGGCATGACCAAAATATTTGCTTCGTCAGTCAGTTTGCAAAAAGGGTAGTTTTTTTTCATTAGCTGAAAGTTGAGAGCAATCTCTACAGACATTTCTCCATCAAATTCAAAGTTGACAGATCTATTTTCAAGAACTCTTACAGCCTCTCGGGCTGATGATGTTGAAGGAAGGGATGGACTACCAAAATTTGCAAAACTAGTAAATGCAACACGAGGTTTATAGCCCAGTTGAGAAACTGAAAAAGCCATTTGCTCAGCTATATCCGCTAGCTCTTCTGGTTTGGGTCTTTCAATAATATTTGTATCACCAATAAAAACTGTTTTATCACGACTTACAACCATACACATACCAATAATATTTTTATTATCTTTAGAAGAAATCACTCTAGTTATATGATTTAGAGTGTCATTAAATGACCTTGTTAATCCGCTTACAAGACTATCAGCATCACCCATCGCAACCATACATGACCCAAATACATTTCTATCTTGGTTAACCATCCTTTGGCAGTCTCTATATAAATATCCTTTTCTTTGAAGCTTTTTGAACAAAAAATCACTATAAACATTATTTTTTTCAGATAATGCTGCATTATGAATTTCTAAATTAGCAATACCATCGAGCCCTATTTTCTTTGCAGTCTCATTTATATATTTTTCTCTTCCAATTAAAATAGGGTTCCCTAAATTGCTATTTTGAATAATAAGCGCAGATTTAATAGCTCTCTCTTCTTCACCTTCAGCAAAAACAATTCTTTTTTTAAGGTTAGATACTTTATCAGATACTCTTTGAAGCATGCTTGCTGTTGGGTTTAGCCTTCTAGCCAGCTGTTTTTTATATAGAGCTATATTTTTTATTGGATTAGTTGCGACCCCACTATCTATCGCAGCCTTAGCAACAGCTGATGAAACTTCAACAATTAGTCTAGGATCAAATGGAGCGGGTATTATATAATCAACTCCATAAGTTATTTTATCCTGGCCATATGCATTACTTACTTCGTCAGGAACATTTTCTCGCGCCAAATTAGCAATAGCATAAACTGCTGCTTTTTTCATTTCCTCATTTATTGTAGTTGCTCTTACATCTAATGCTCCTCTAAAAATATATGGAAATCCAAGAACATTATTAACTTGATTTGGTAAATCTGATCGCCCAGTCGCAATAATTGCATCTGGGAAAACCTTCCTAACTTCATCAGGCATTATTTCTGGTTCAGGGTTGGCCATAGCAAAAATTATAGGTTGTTTTTTCATATATTTAATTTTACTGGCATTAAGTAAATTTCCTATAGAAAGACCAATAAATGCATCTGCATCGATTAGTGCATCTTCAAGAGTGCGGGAATCTGTTTCAACAGCATGAGCAGATTTCCATTGATTAATATTTTCAGTCCTACCCTTATAAATTACTCCAGTTCTATCTATCAAAATGATGTTTTGATTTGGAACACCTAATGCTTTGAGTAACTCAACACAGGCTATCGAGGCAGCACCAGCACCATTACAAACTATTTTTACTTTTTTTATGTCTCTGTTAGTTAGATGAAATGCATTAATAATTCCTGCAGCAGTTATAATTGCTGTCCCATGTTGATCGTCATGAAAAACAGGGATTTTCATTTTTTCACGAAGCTTTTGTTCAATCAGAAAACAGTCTGGTGCCCTAATATCCTCTAAATTAATTCCACCAAAAGAAGGCTCTAAAACCTGAACGCAATTTATAAATTTATCTACATCAATACTATCAACCTCAAGATCTATTGAATCAATGTCCGCAAATTTTTTAAAAAGTACGGATTTACCTTCCATAACTGGTTTAGACGCAAGAGCACCAATGTTACCTAAACCTAAAACAGCAGTACCATTAGTGATTACGGCTACTAAATTTCCCTTTGAAGTATATTCATAAGCAAGAGTTGGTTTTTCATGTATCTCTTCACAAGGTATAGCAACACCTGGAGAATATGCGAGTGATAAGTCTCTTTGGCTATTAAGAGTCTTTGTTGCTTGAACCTCTAATTTTCCAGGCTTGTCTTGTTTATGATAGTCAAGAGCTTCCTGACGTTTTATTTTTATGTTTTTATCCATTCAAAGTGCTCCAAACAAAGAAACTTAATTATATTTTTATTAAAATATTAACAGTATCTGTCATAGTCCTGTCATAAATAATACTTTATAACAATTAAATTCATATAAGCACATTATTTAAAATATTTAAATTTAAAGATTTAATGTTGGAAACATGCCTTTTTTCTAATTATTATAAAAATTGCATCGATATAAAAAATTATTACTAGGTAAATAGTTTGCTTGAAAATTACTCCCCCCCAAAAAAAAAATTAGAAATGATACCTAATTCTAATAGCAATGGGCTAACTCCAATGATGAAGCAGTATCTCGAAATTAAAGAAGAATATTTTGAAGAAATTCTTTTTTACAGAATGGGTGATTTTTATGAAATGTTTTTCAATGATGCAAAAGTAGCCTCTTCTGTACTCGATATAACTCTTACTAAAAGAGGCCAATGGAACAACAATCCTATTCCTATGTGTGGAATCCCTTTTCATAGCTCTGAAAGTTATTTGAGTAAGCTAATTAGCAATGGTTATAGAGTTGCTGTATGTGAGCAAATCAATGAAATAGAAAATGATGTCAAAAAAAACAAAGGTCCAATGAAAAGAAAAGTTGTGAGGGTCATAACACCAGGGACAGTTCTTGAAGAAAATTTTTTCGACGACAATCCTAATAATTTTTTATGTTCATGGAATGAGGTAAATGGTCGTCATTCTATTTCATGGGTTGATTTGTCAACTGGAATATTTTGTGTTCAAAAAATTGACATAAACCAGGAAAACGCCCTTGAAACAGCACTTGAGAGACTATCACCCAGAGAGCTAATAATGCCATTAAAAATGAAAGAACAAAAACCGCATTATTTTAGGGGGTGTGTTACTTTTCAGGCTGATAGCCTTTTTCAAAGTGATGCATGTGAAGAAAGACTAAAAAATTTTTATAAAACTAAATCTTTGGACGCATTTGGTGAGTTTAGCAGGTCTTGTATTTCAACAGCAGGAGCCATCTTGGGATATGTGAATTTAACACAAAAAGGGAAACTTCCATTATTAAAAAAAATCAAACAATGGAAAAACATAGACAATATGGAAATAGATGTTTTTTCTAGAAAATCACTAGAGCTATTAAAAACACAAACTGGTGAAAAAAATGGAAGTTTTTTTAATGCTATAAACCAAACACTTACAAGTGGTGGAGCAAGATTGCTTTTAGAGAGATTAAACGGCCCTTCATTAGACAAGTTAGAAATTAATAAAAGGCTTGATACAGTCTCAAATTTTGTATCTGAAAACCTTCTGAGGAAAAAAGTAAGAGATGTACTTAAGTTAATTCCAGACATAGAACGATCTTTAACAAGACTTCAATTTGATCGGGGTGGACCAAGAGATTTAATTTCAATAAAAACAGGCTGTGAGAAAGCATATGAAATATCTAAATTAATATCAGATCATGACTTCACTTTCCCTGAAAAGGAACTTAATGAAATTTTAAGTAATTTAACAATTGATACAAGCTTCATAAAAGAATTGGATTTAGCAATAAGTGAGAGCCCACCGTTATTTGCAAGAGATGGGAATTTCATCAAGAAAGGTTTCTCAAATGAGCTTGATGAGATAAAGCTAATAAGAGACAATTCAAAAGAAAAAATATTATCTCTTCAAGCAAAATATATAAATCAAACTGGTGTTCAATCACTTAAAATAAAATTTAATAATGTTTTAGGTTATCATTTAGAGGTCAGAAAAAATCATGAAACTAAATTACTTGAACAAGAGGAGTTTATTCATAGGCAAGGTACAGCTCAGGCTTCAAGGTTTACAACTGCAGAATTAGTTAGCATTGAATCTAAGTTAACAGATGCTCGCTCTAAATCATTAAATATTGAATTAGAAATTTATGAAAGCTTGGTAAAAAACTGCCTTCAGAGATCCGAAAAATTATTGAGCATATTTCAAGGTTTATCATCATTAGATGTTGCTGTTGGATTTGCAGAATTAGCCTCCAAATGGAATTATTCGAGACCAGAAATTTCAAATGAACGCATATTTAATGTTGTTGCTGGAAGACACCCAGTTATAGAGCAAATTTTAAACAAGGAAAAAGATGCAAGTTTTATATCTAACAATTGTAATCTTTCTGATCAAAAAATGTGGCTTATTACAGGTCCAAATATGGGTGGTAAATCAACTTTTCTTAGGCAAAATGCTATAATAAACATAATGGCTCAAATGGGTTCATTTGTTCCCGCAGAAAAGGCAACAATTGGTATTTCAGATAGAATTTTTAGTCGAGTAGGATCTGGTGATGACCTATCACGTGGTCAGTCAACATTTATGGTTGAGATGATAGAAACGGCCTCAATACTAAATCATGCAACTGAAAAGTCCTTTGTTATACTTGATGAAATTGGTAGAGGAACATCAACATGGGATGGATTATCATTGGCTTGGTCAATTATTGAAAAGCTACATAATGATATAAATTGTAAAACATTATTTGCTACGCACTATCATGAACTAACAACCCTAGAAAGATCACTAAAAAAGCTGAGTTTAAAAACTCTTGAGGCAAAAGAGTATAACGACGAAATAATATTTCTATATAATTTAGTAAATGGTTCTGCAAATAAATCCTATGGATTGGAAGTTGCAAAGTTAGCAGGGGTTTCATTTGATGTAATTAAAAGAGCAAAAGATATTTTAAAAAATTTAGAAAGTGATTA
>JAAXKA010000026.1 GCA_012269555.1 Alphaproteobacteria bacterium | reverse complement strand
AGACACAATTGTTAGAGTTCTCGTTTAGGTTTCTTTTAGAGAGAGAACCAAACACGTCTATTCTGTCGTCATTTGATATCAACGTAATTTCGAAATACTTCTCCGACTATAGAGATAAAGTCAGACGATGGTGTAATGAGGGTTAGAACTAAGGACTGTTATGTCTGTAATGACGCAAAGAACGTCCTGTATCGGTGTCGATACGATGATTTGAAGGATTGGGTGTTTCTTTGCGGAAAGTGTCTTGTCGAGGTTAAATCACGATTTGAAGACACTTACCAATATGGCGGCACTTGGAAGAGTAAGAAAAGATAACCTGCCTAACTTGTTCGGTTAGAACCAGTAATTTTCGAATTATTCCTCTACAGAATTTTGTTAAATAATCCTATTGATTTGTAATTTCATAAGCAACAAGGTCATGCCTTGCTCTCTAAGCTCAGAGATGGTTTGATAGAGGAATAAATGGTAATCAGAATAGTAATTGCCGATAAGGGCAGAGGAGCGACAGGTGAGGGTGAAGTCGAAAGTAGGTCAGCAGTAGAAAACCTTTCATTTCACTGTTCTTTTTCTACCGAGGATTAGTATGACGAATGTGCCTTTGCAATAGGAAGCTTCGCGAGGGAAATTATATGATTTTAATACTTGTTGCAGTAAAAGAAGAACTTAGTAAAAATGATTTACCAAATATCCAGATTCATTATACCGGTGTTGGGAAAATAAACGCGGCAATTAAAACATTAAAAATCATTAAAAATTATGCTCCATCTCTAATAATTAACTATGGAACTGCTGGTAGTTTAAATAAAGAATTGCGGGGATTAGTAGAAGCAACTCGATTTTTTCAAAGAGATATGGACGCTACGCCACTTGGATTTAAGATTGGTCAAATCCCGTTTGATGATATTTCAGAAATTAACTTTGGAAGTGAAGGTTATAGTTGCGGAACAGGAGACTCTTTTTTAACAAAGACTCCAAAATTGAAAACAGACCTGGTGGATATGGAGGCGTATGCCATTGCAAAAATTTGTTATCTCGAAAATATTAGGTTTAAATGCTTTAAATTTATTTCTGATCATGCTGATGGGGGCGCGAGTAACGACTGGATTGAAAATGTTTCATTAGGTAAAAAGCTATTTGTAAAAAGGATAAAAAACTTAGGATTCTGCTAAAAATGCTTACTTTACCCTTAAAAAAGTCACTAGAAATTATTTTCGAAATATTATGGGATTTCTCCTTTAGTATTAAAATTCCTAATTACTGTCATAAGGCACTCCCCCTAAATATTTAAAATTTAATAAAAATTGATAAGTTTCTGTTATTTTGATGTCTCTATCGCTCTCTGGATCACGTTCATATCGGAGAGATAACGCCAAACAATCTTGCAGACCATCTGACCAGGAAATAATAAAGGAAGACTTATCTCTGCTCACCATACTATTCGATAAATCCCAATTTTGAGATGCGCGTAAATTAATACTATTATTTAAACTCTGAGACACAGAGACTGTTGCCTCTTCTAAGTCACCATCTGCAGAGGTAAAATAATTTTGTGTTAATTGTGTGTGCGCTACAGTAAGCTTTGTATTTAAAATATTGGCACTGAATTTAGTACGAGACTCGTCGAGATTTGATGATGTTGAGTTTATTCTTCCAGACCAACTTAACGCATAAAGATTTTCTTTTTCTGCCGATACTGTAGCCACATAATCAGAGAGGTCTTTATCATTGCCCGCAGTTAAACCAGAGGGCACTTCTCCGGTATGTCTTCGTGAGACACCTGCAAATCCGTGCAATGAACCAAGGATCTTTGAGTTTGTAAATGCCGAAAGGCCAATATCTGCCCTTGCACCAGGTAGCACATAATCATATCCCTGAAACCTATTGGTTAAAAACATATTCGCTGAGTCTATCCGGAAATCGGCAGAGTCTCGATTTGGAATATCATTATTTTTATCATCGCCTCCTATAAAGGTAAGTTTAATTTTAGGTTCAAAAATCAATGATTTTTTATTAACGGTATAGTTATAATATCTTCTCCAGACAGAAGAGGCATGAATGTTTGACCTTATTACTTCTCCAGTATTGGTAAAACCGTCATTTCGTTTGTTTACTTGATAAATACTTCCTAAATATCCAATTTCATTTTCGAATATCCCTAATTTATTTTCGTGAGAGTTAAAGTTAGTTTGTTGAATATTCCATCTAGAAACATCATGTCCTAAATCTTGCCAAATATGGTTAGCATGTATTTTTGTTTTTAAGATATGACCCTCGATAAATCCTTTCCCAGTCTTTTCAACGGTTATGGCCGGCAGCGTAATTGGTGAATTTCGTTCATTGGAAGTATCAGTTAAATTTTGAACTTCAGAGAACTCAACATGATAGTGACTATTATTTGTTGTTTTATTTCCACTGAATTCTGATCTGAAAGCAGTTTCATCATCTAGGTCATATCGTCTAAGAAACGTATCTTGTGAACTTTTTTTGAAGTCAAGATTAATTCTCCAGCCATCTTGAATAGAAGAATCCATTTTTATATTTGCAGCTGAGACATCTTCCCTGTTTTTATCAAATGTGGATACATAACCAGTGAAGATAGTGGCGTCGAGGTCAGTCTTATCCCATAATTTACGATACCTCGTTTCAAGTATATTGCCTCGATTAGCTGTCATATTAGGACGAAATTCTATATCACTTGTTTCATCAAGAACCACAAATACTGGAGAATTTACAACGGTACCAGTGTCTTCTGAAAATTTAAATTCAGGAATGAGTAAACCACTGCGCCGATTTATAGAAGGGTCTGGATGGGCAATCCATGGCAAGAAAATAAATGGCAAACCCAAAATATGCATTCTCACATTCTCATGCCGTATAGTATTAGCCTGATAATCATGAAAAATTTTACTGGATCTTAAATCCCAGATAGGTGTCTCCCCTGCTTCATAATCACAAATACATGGAGAGAAAACTCCATTATTGTAAACAGCTTTTATACCCTCTTTTCTTTCTCCACTTTGCGCTCTAAAACGGCTCCCATCAGAGAGTATGGTTAATAATGGGGAAGCAACAATATTTTGGAAATTTTCATTTAGTTGGAGCTTATCTGCCTTGGTTGTAATACCATCTTCAGTTGTCACCGTCACATTACCATAGGCATTACCAATATCGGCTGATTGATTATAAATAACTTTATCAGCCCTCAATTTATATTGCCCCTGCTGAAAAAGAACATTTTTTTCTGCTATTATAACGCCTTCATTTTGATTAATTTCTATGGTATCAGCTTCAAAAATAACTTCGGTTGTTTTTGTGGAATTGTCAGCAGTGTGTCCCAAGGAAACATGTATAATATTAGCAAGTAAGACTAAGAAAACTATAAACTTAATATTTTGATTATTTATTTTTTTTGAAAACATATTATTAATTCAATAATCTCGTTATAGTAGAATAAAGTTGATACCTAAATAATATAGCTAACATCTTGCATGCTCTTTTGTAAATTCTATTAAACAGAAAAAGCAGTAAGAATAAAAATGAACGAAGTTTACAAAGTTACAAGAGATAAATATTTAATAATTAAACACGGTGCGCTTGGAGATATCCTTCAGGGATTGGACGCATTTGAGAGTCTTCGAAAGAGTTTTCCATTAGCAAATTTAACTCTACTTACTAGTCCAGCATTTGCTTCACTAGCTAATTTAATGCCTTATTTTGACTCAATTATTATCGATGAAAGAAAACCATTCTACTATTTTCGAAAAACATATCAAATACGAAACCATTTTAGAAAAAATTGGACTGCAGTTATTGATTTACAATGTTCTAAAAGAACAACGGCTTATTTCGATTGGTTTTATAAACGGGGTGGTGGTAATTGGTATGGGACTGCAAAGGAATGCAGTCACCCAATGCCTGATTTCACAAATGTAAACAATAGAGACAGAATGTTAGAAGCAGTGAAAATGGCAGGTGCATCGGAATTTAAGGCAGAATTATCATGGTTGGTAAAAGACAGTAAAATGGTATTTAAGAAGTTTAAATTAAAGAAACCATATTGTGTGATTATACCAGGTAGTTCACCACAAAAACCAAGTAAAAGGTGGTCTGCTGAGAAATATGCTAACTTGTCAAATTCGCTTTATGAATTGGGAATCACCCCCTACCTAACGGGAACTAAAATAGAGAGAAAAATTGCAATGGAAGTTTGCGCTAATAGTAGAGCTTCAGAAATCCTTGTCGATAACACCAGCTTACAGGAATTAGCACAAATTTTTACAAAAGCACAATTTATTGTTGGAAATGATACGGGGCCAACTTTTCTTGCCGCAAGGATAGGAGCGCCTACCTTAATGATAATGGGAGACGATACAAACCCTTACATATCGTCACCAACAGGGCCCGCAACAGGGATTATATATAAAGCGAATATTCAGGAAATTACAACGCAAGAGGTAATAAACAAAGTTCAAGAGCTGGGAGGTTTTTCTCCTTTAAAATGAGGAGCCAGGCTCATTAAGAAACATCAATTCTTCTTCGGTACTTGGCCTGCTTAGTATTAGGTTACGGTGAGGGAATCTTCCAAATTTTGCAATGATGTCTCTATGCTTTACCGCAAATTCATAGGTTCGATTGTTAGCGTGTTGTTTGAATAGGGGAAGTGACTTTTCCTGTATTGAAATATCCTCGCTATGCATCATCGGCATTAATAAAAATTGTTTATACGTCATGGATAATTCAGAAAACCATTTACTATTTATTGATTTTTGACTGAGGACAAGTGCCATTTCATCCCCAGAAAAAGCTTTTGGTGTATCTCTGAATATATTTCGGGTAAATTGATCTAATAATATAACTAAACTCACCGAGCCTGTAGATGTTTTTGACCATCTATCTAACTGACCATTCAATGCTTTTATAACAGTAGTGCCAGCTCTTTCTAAAAGCATTGCATCGAATTCTTTATCTTTTTTAAACCATTGCTCTGGAGAGATTTCTTCAAACCAAAACGTAATTATGTCTTCTTTTGTTAAAATCAATTTACTATGCACTTTTAGTGTTCCTATTAATTTATAATCCTACCTGGATTAAGAAGGTTTTTTGGGTCGAGGCTATTTTTTATTTTAGTCATTATGTGATAATGATTTGGGTCTTTGGTGTTTATAAGCTGGTTTGTTTTAAGCTGGCCAATTCCGTGTTCAGCGCTGATTGAGCCGGAAAATTTTTCAAGTGAGTCGTAAATTACCTGTAAGATTTGCGCTCTTTTATCTGACCAATTTGGGTCACCTTCCTCAGCCTCTACAACATTGAAGTGCAAATTTCCATCACCCACATGTCCATACCCACAAATTCGACTTTTGTTACATATTTTTGCAACCTCAATTGAAGCAAAATTATAAAACTCAGCTAGTTTATCTCTGCGAACAGAAATATCAGTATTTATGGGCCAGGATTCTTGTTTGGTAGCTTGTGGAGCATTCTCTCGTATTGTCCAGAAAGCTTGTCTCTGCGACTCATTTTGAGCAACAACCGCATTCGATATTAGATTATCACTATAAGCCTGCTCCAGAAAACATTCCATGATATTTTGTAAAAAAGATTTTCCTAAAGTGTTATCTTCTAAATTGTCTGACTTAGATGAGCTTATCTCCATTAATAAAATAAAACCAGAGTAAGGTTTTATTGGTTGAGAAATATCTGGAAACTGTTTGTATACTATGTCTAGTAATGTCTTAGGCATAATTTCGAATGAATCCACCTGGTCTCCAGAGTAGTTTTGCAACATTTCTAGTAATTTTAGAGAATGCTCGAACTTTTCAATTACCGCTATGGAAGTTGATTTGACTTTTGGTTTTGATACTAATTTTAAACAAGAGGCTGTAATAATACCCAGAGTTCCTTCAGAACCGATGAATAGGTTTTTTAAATCATACCCGGTGTTATCTTTCCTTAGTGGTTCAAGTTGATTAATGATAGCACCATCGGCTAGTACAACTTCTAGTCCAAGGCATTGTTCTCTCATACTACCATATCTCAACACATTCAAACCACCGGCATTAGTCGCCAGATTACCCCCGATCGTACAACTGCCTTTAGCTGCGAGAGTTAGCGGTAAGCAAAGATTTTGTTTCTCTACCAACTCGTGGATTTGTTGTAATATACATCCTGACTGAGCAATGATTGTTCTATTTTCCGGTGAAAATTCAATAATTGAGTTCATTTTTTTAAGGCTTAAAATAACACTCTCGCCGGTTTGATCTGGAATACCTCCTCCGACTAAACCAGTATTACCTCCTTGTGGCACGATAGTCTGGTTTTCTGTATCTGCAATCTGCATAATGGTCGAGACCATCTGAGTATCGGTTGGCATTAATATCGCTTTCGCGTTCCCTCTAAAGTTTCCACGCCAATCTATTAGATAGGGAGCCATTATCGTTTCATCTTTTAAGATGATTGAATTATTTATCTGCGCCTCAATTTTTTTTAAAAAATTATTTGCCATTTATGTCCTAATTCCTTCTGAACCAATTCTTAATTTCAATTCCTAGGTGCTGCAGCGCGAGCAAGTCTCTCATTTATGGCTTCTCCGATACCAATATTTGGAATAGGGGCAACGGCTATACTTATAGGGTTCATTTTGTCTGCTACATGCAACAAGTCAAATAATTTTGCAGCAGCTTCGATGAGGTCTCCAGTTTCAGTTAAATGTAAATCAGCATTTGGAGTGTTGAAACCGATAAATATTTCCCCTTTCTTCTTATTGGTTGCATTAATTCTGACATTTGCAAATGGTGCATAATGGCTTTCAAGTTGGCCAGGAGCGATTGGGCTATTTCCTTGTTTTGATTTTGGATATATACAATGCATATTAGTCTGATTTTTTATATCAAGATTTGTTATTGGTCCAGTTCGGAGAATGACGGGTGCTTCATTTCGTGCATCAATAATCGTGGATTCAATGCCGGCACTGCATGTACCAGCATCAATAACTTCAGTGCAATGTGAAATAAGCGCCTCATCGAGATGATTTACTTTTGTTGGGCTAAGTTTACCACTGGGATTGGCAGATGGCGCAACAATGGGCACGCCTGCGATTTCTAACAATTTTTTGCATATTGGGTGACTTGGGACTCTCAAAGCAACACTATCCAAACCGGCCCTAGCGAGAGAACAGATGGGACTATTGTCAAGGCAGGTAAGTACAAGGCTCAATGGGCCCGGCCAAAAAATATCACCTAAATGCTTAGCAAGTTTGGTTACCTTAACCAGCTTAAATGCCATTTCTTTATTAGCACAGTGTACAATCAATGGATTAAACTGAGGTCTTTTTTTTACCTCATATAGCTTTGCGACGGCGTTTGGATTATTTGAAGCTGCACCAATTCCATAAACAGTTTCAGTAGGAAAAACCACTAATTTTCCTTGTCTCAGGGCTAGTCCAGCACGTTCAATTGTTTTATCTTGATTTTGGGGTGCGAGTATCATGACATCATTTAATTTTGTTTACGAGATAGGAGTGGTATTTAGAGTAAGATGTTTACCATGTTGTTTTCAATCGAGATATCCTAGACTTATAAAATAATTACATATTTTGAATTTTAAATAGATTAATAATATAGGACGAAATAAAAATGTGCGGAAGATTTGCGCTAACTACCACAAATGAGGAACTGTCGCATCGTTTTGCTCTCAAAACAAAACAAAATTTTCCTAACCGCTGGAATATTGCTCCTTCCCAAACTAGTTTAACGCTTACCAGTAATGATGGTTTTAACCTTAGCCTAAATAATCAGGATAAATTTGGCATTTGGGAACCAGGCTTAAAAAAAAGAATAATTAACGCAAGGTCTGAAACGATTACAGTGAGACCAATGTTCAAAGAGGCTTTCAAATCTGCTAGATGCCTCGTGCTCGCATCAGGATGGTTTGAATGGGATGCTAATAAAACACCTTATTATATTAGTCTGAAGGATAACAGGGTAATGGCTTTCGCTGGATTGCGGTTTAAGGAAAAAGAAAATAATTGTTTTGTAATCTTAACGGGTTCTGCAAAAGGGGCACTTTCAGAGATACATCATAGAACACCTTTACTTTTAAAGAGAAAATTTTGGTCTATTTGGCTTGGAATCACAGAAAACATACCAAAAGAGTGCCTATTTTCTCCAGAGAGCCATTTCTTTCATTGGCATGAAGTATCATCACAAGTTGGTAATGTCGTAAATGATAATGCTAGCCTTGTACTTCCCATTTCTAAAATTTAATAATGTCTTAAATTGGCTTTCCATTACTTTTTACTTTTGCATATATATGCCATAGCATTAATGCACCTGCACCTCGGTAAGGAGACCATGGTTCTGATAATCTATTCATCTCTATATTAGAAGGCCTTTCGGTTAATTTTTTTAAAATTTTCATTGCTTCTTGCAATGCCAAGTCTCCACCCGGCCACGCATCAAAATCTTGAAGAGCAAATAAGCGAAAATTGTCTGCAGTCCAATCTCCAATCCCTCTAAAAGAAGTAAGCTGTTCTTTTATTTTTCCCCCACTTTTTTTTGTTAGTTCATCAAAGTTGAGTTTTCCTTCAGTTGTAGCCTTAGCTATTCCTATTATGTATTCAGATTTTCTGCGCGACAAACCAACTCGCATTAATTTTTCTGGATTAAAGCTAATTATATTTCTGGTTATGGTAAGGTTTTCTTTCTTAAGTCTTGTCCATATTGCTTCAGCTACTTTTCGAGATATCTGCTGTCCTATTATTATACGTGTAAGGGTTTCAAATGATGCAGGCATCTTTCTTTCGTCAGGATAACCATAAAATTTTACGGCCTCCTTTATGTCCTTATCGAGTTTGCCTAGTTTATCTAACGCTTGAGAGATTTTTAATTGGAACTTCTTCGACATAATATTTTCTGCTATATTAAAATCATCGTATTTTCAAGTTTTCAATAAAGAAACCAGTGGGAGAATAGAATTGATTGTCTGGGACCTTCCTTTAAGATTGTATCATTGGTTGTTAGTCATTTGCGTAGTAAGTGCTTATATTACCGCTGATTGGAATGACCGAAACATTCATCAGTTCTTTGGAATGGCTGTACTAGGTTTGTGTGTGTTTCGCTTTATTTGGGGGTTTACTGGAAGCCCATCTGCTAAATTTTATTATTTAATAAAATCTCCAAGTATAGTTATTTCCTATGTAATTCAGGTTTCAAAAAGAAAGGCTCATACTATTGCAGGGCATTCACCTCTCGGCGGTTGGGCTACTATTGCACTTATTTCAATTACAAGTTGGTTTGCAATAACAGGGTCATTTTCAAACGATGGTATTTTATTTTATGGACCATTTGCTCATTTTTTTCCATCATTAAGTGATCTTACTACTAAGTTACATAAAAATGCAGAAATTTTTTTAATTTTAATCTTGCTTACACATTTAAGTGCAATTGCCTTTTATCGATTTTGGGTTGGCCATAACTTGGTCCCAGCAATGATACATGGCTCAAGAGAAGAAACAGAGGGCCCCGGAGGAGAAATTTCATTTAGTCACACCATACTTGGACTAGGGTTATTGTCATTCTGTTTATTGGGTGCTTTTCTATTTATTTTATTAAAACCGTCTTTTTTTTAGATAATTTTGTATAAATGAAAACCTTCATTAGGGGGCAGAAAAGTGGATTCGGAGATTGACTAGATGATATTAAAAACTACTTTTACGTGGCTTTGTTGTTTTTGAAAGGTTGGCCGTAATGTCTGATGGATTTATATTATCTGTTATGGGTGAGAGCGAAATAGAGACATTTGAAGTTCAACTCAAAAATAAACGCATGTCATCGCAAGTACATGATACAATAGAAGACCAGGTAAATTGGCTTGGTTCAATACTAGATGTTGGTGCTGATAAGAATTTAACTCAGGCGCAGAAAGAAAATATTGCATATATTGCTGAGTCATTTGTATTAGATAATTTAAAATCAGAATTTAAAAGCTATGTGTTATTGCTTGTTCTTAGAGAAAAATGGCCAGTAGGGCAAAAATCTAAGTTTAAAATAAGAGCTGACAAAGTTGGCGCAAATCATACTTATATCACGCATATCTGTGAACCTCAGCTAATTGGACCTTCTCCAGATGAAAAGGATTTAAAAAAGGCTGAAGATAGCTCTCTTGCCTCACAGCTTTCATTTCTTAAGAAAAATAAAAAACGGTTTGCAAATTCAAGCGCCATTCATGAATTTATTCGCCAACATAGATAAATTTGAGAACTTCGTTGAGCACTTTTAATTGCTAAATAACAAGCTCTGGTAAATTTTTGAATAACTCTAGAGCTTCAGGATTTGCTAGTGCTTCTGTATTTTTAACATCTTTGTTGTGTATTACATCACGAACAGCCAGCTCAGTGATTTTTCCTGAGCGAGTGCGAGGAATATCTTTAACAGCAATGATTACTTCAGGCACATGGCGTGGAGTTGCCTTAGCTCTTATTTCCTTTTTAAGTCGATTTTTTAATTCATCATCCAGAATTATGCCATCTTTTAATCTAACAAATAATATTATACGAACATCATCATTAATATTTTGTCCAATAACAAGTGCCTCTATTATTTCATTGAAAGATTCAACAGGTCGATATATCTCCGCTGTTCCAATTCTAATTCCCCCTGGGTTTAAGGTTGCATCCGACCTACCATGAATGATTATGCCATCATTTTCTGAGAGAGTTGCCCAGTCACCATGACGCCAAACATTATCAAACATTTCAAAATAGGCAGAATGATACTTGCTTCCATCTGGGTCGTTCCAAAACCCTATTGGCATAGATGGGAAAGCAGTTTTGCAGCATAATTCACCCTGTTCACCTTTTAGACTTAATCCCTGTTCAGAAAGAATTACTACATCCATGCCAAGCCCTCTACATTGTATTTCGCCTGCATAAACCGGTCGTATTGGGCATCCAAGCACAAAACAGGATACAATATCTGTTCCGCCAGAAATGGAAGCAAGCTGTACGTTAGTTTTGACGTGCTTATAAATGAAATCAAATCCCTCTACATTAAGAGGGGAGCCTGTTGAACAAATAACTTTAAGATTAGTTAAATTTGCGATTTTTTCTGGATAAATACCAGATTTTCTAGAAGCATCTATAAATTTTGCAGAGGTTCCAAGCAGATAAAGTTTCTCTTGTTCTGCGATTTTCCATATCCTTTCTGGGCCGGGATAGAATGGGTTTCCTTCAAACAGTACTATCTTTGCCTGTATTGCGAGCGAAGACACCAGCCAATTCCACATCATCCATCCACAAGTTGTAAAATAAAAGACAGACGCATTTCTTGGGATATTGGAATGAAGCCTATGTTCTTTAATATGCTGCAACAGTGTACCCCCAACACTGTGCACAATACATTTTGGTGCACCTGTGGTGCCTGAGGAATAAAGTATATATAAAGGATCGTTGAATTTCACAGGTGTGTATTCTTCTATTGGCGAATGTTTAAGGGCATCTGAATATAAGGATACTTTTGGCTCAGATACTAAATCAGATGCGTTACCTGAATAGTCATGAACTAAAATATGAACAAGGCTTGGTAATTTTTCCATAAGTTGACGAATTACGTCTACCCTACTAATTTTCTTACCTGCGTAAAAATACCCATCAACAGTTACTAGCAATTTTGGCTCAATCTGACTAAAGCGGTCAAATACGCCATTAAATCCAAAATCAGGAGAGCAGCTTGAATAAATGGCTCCAAGTGATGCTGCTGCAAGCATTGTTTCCACTGCCTGCCGTATATTTGGGATGTAAGCGGCTACTCTATCTCCTTTGACAACGCCTTGAGATTGCATCCAGCCTGCAAGTACAGTCACACGTTCCTTTAGTTCTTTTCGAGTAACAGTTTCAATAGTGCCATCCTCATGATGACTAGATAGCGCAGCCTGACCATCTGCATTAATCAGCAAGTTCTCAGCAAAATTTAAGCTTGAGTCTGGGAAAAATTGAGCACCAGGAATTTTATCTCTATTAATAAGTAGTCTCTTGCCTTTTAGCCCAACAACACCGTGCCATTGCCAAATAGAGTCCCAAAATAAGTCTGGGTATTCTACTGACCATAACCATAAATTTCTATATTTATTTCTCCAGTCAAACCCGTGATGAGACTTCACCCAGTTTGCGAAATTACTTAATTCTGACTTTTCTATTTCCGAGGGGGTAGGTTGCCATAATATGGGCGTGGCTGTCATATTTATACTCTAAGATGATAACTATTATATTTTTCTCTTTACAGATAATGCTTGTAGATAAGCACTGATTTTGAATTTTGCCAATCCACTTTGAACGAGAAAGTAGAATTTAGCTTTGCAAATATAGTTAAAGTTTATCTCAATATATTTTTTTATCTATGTCTAGAATAATTTAAAGAATAAGAATGCTATTCAATTCGAATAAGTAAGTTTGTATAAAAATTTTGAAAATTACTTCTTATTTGGTTTTAATTTAATATGTGAGTTGAGATCAAAGAGAAATAATTCTAGTAAATTATAAGGTTTCTCGACAACCTTTGTGTAAATAGGTTATTACTGAATTATTTTTGTTACTAAGCAGGAATGCTAATGGCAACCCATGATTATGATCTTATAGTAATTGGAGCGGGCTCTGGCGGAGTGAGAGCTAGCAGAATATCTGCCTCTTTTGGGGCTAAGGTTGCTATTGTTGAAAAAGACCGCCTAGGAGGTACTTGCGTTATTAGAGGATGTGTTCCGAAAAAGTTACTCGTTTATGGAGCCAGTTTTGCTCACGAAGCGGTTGATGCTGAGGGATTCGGCTGGCAAATTGAAGGCTTAATGCACAATTGGGGGGCACTTATATCAGCGAAAGATGCTGAGATTTCCCGTCTTGAAGGAATTTACAGGAAACTACTCGAAAATGCGGGTGTAGATCTAATTGAAGGAAAAGGAATTATTATTGGTCCAAATGAAGTCTTAGTTAATGGAAAGACATTGACTGCAGAACGAATTCTTATAGCGGTAGGTGGTGTTCCCTCCATCCTAAACACGAAGGGGATGGCAGAAAATGCAATTACGTCAAATGAGGCGTTAGACCTGAAAGAACTGCCAGAAAAAATTATTATTCAAGGTGGTGGTTATATTGCGTTAGAATTTGCAGGTATTTTTGCATCACTAGGAAGTGATACTCATTTAATTTTCAGAAGCGAATTTCCTCTTCGTGGGTTTGACGATGATGTAAGAGCTCACATTGCTAACTGTCTCACTGATAGGGGCGTAAAACTTCATCCAAATACTTCAATTACAAAAGTTGAAAAAAACTCAGATAAGCTATCTGTTTCTTTAGATAATAACGAGATGATAGATGCTAACCAACTTTTAGCGGCTACGGGAAGGCAACCAAACACCGCATCGTTAGGCCTTGATAAAATTGGAGTAAAAATGGGAGATGTTGGACAAATACTCGTGTCTGAGAATGGTCAAACTTCTGTTCCATCTATTTTTGCTATAGGTGATGTAACAGATAGGGTAACTCTTACACCTGTTGCAATTGGGGAGGGCCACGCCTTCGCAGATACTTTTTATGGAAATAATCAAAGAATAATGTCTCATGAGTTAATCGCTTCTGCTGTATTTAGTCAACCGCCTATAGCTTGCGTTGGGATTACAGAAAAACAGGCTATCGATAGAAATATAAGTGTTTTAATATTTGAGTCTAAATTTAAGGCAATGAAAAATACCATTTCAGGACGAGCAGAACAAAGCTATATGAAATTAGTTGTAGAACATGAAACTGATAAGGTAATTGGTGCGCACATGGTTGGACCAGATTGCGCTGAAATTATGCAAGGAATTGCAATTGCAATGAAAATGGGAGCTACCAAATCAGATTTTGATGCCACTGTTGGCATTCATCCAACTGCTGCTGAAGAATTTGTAACTATGCGAACACCAAGAGTTTAAACTTGTGCGCTCCTATAAAATTATTCTCTACATCGCAAAATAGCTTTAAAATTATAAAAATAAAAATAAAGAAACGGGCAAGTTTATTTGCATTTGGTAGCTCAAAACAGTACATTTGGGTTGCGGAAATATAGATTATTTTTGTTTGTAATATTAAATTAAAAAATAGGTGTTGGTATGAAATGGCAACCAAATAGCTGGCGCAATTTCCCTGTTAAGCAAGTGCCAGAATATCCCAATGCATCTTTGCTTAATGAAGTAGAAAAAATGCTTGAAAAACGCCCTCCTTTGGTATTTGCAGGAGAAGTACAGGAATTAAGACAAAAGCTTGGGCAAGTTGCAAATGGAAAAGCATTTTTGCTTCAAGGTGGAGACTGTGCCGAGAGTTTCGCAGAGTATAGTGCTAACAATATTAGGGACAGTTTTAAGGTGATCCTGCAAATGGCTGTCGCGCTTACTTTTGGTGCGGGATTGCCTGTAATAAAAGTTGGGCGAATGGCAGGCCAATTTGCTAAACCTCGTTCTTCTCCAACAGAAGTTATTGATGGCATTGAACTTCCATCTTATCGCGGTGATATGGTGAACGGTATTGAGTTTAATGAGGTAAGTAGAAAACCAGACCCCAAAAGATTGCTGAATGTTTATGACCATTCAGCATCAACTTTAAACTTATTGCGCGCATTTTCTCAGGGAGGGATGGCTGACCTGAATCAGGTACATAGCTGGAATAGTGATTATGTTAAAGATACAGCACAATCAAAGAAATTTGAGCAGTTATCTGAGAAAATTGAAGAATGTCTTAAATTTATGGCTGCTTGTGGTGTTAATTCAGACAATACAAGAGCTTTGATGGAAACTGAGTTTTATACTAGTCATGAGGCTTTATTACTTAATTATGAAGAGGCAATGACCCGTAAAGATACAATTACGAATGCAAAAGAGCTGTTTACAACATCAGCACATATGGTTTGGATTGGTGACCGTACGCGTCAATTAGACGGTGCTCATGTTGAATATATGCGTGGTATTGCAAATCCGATTGGAATTAAATGTGGTCCATCTCTCGAGGCAGATGAGTTAATCAAATTAATTGAAGTTCTAAATCCAGAAAATATATCTGGAAGATTAACCCTAATTACCAGAATGGGTGCAGACCGTGTTTTAGCAAAATTGCCTAAATTATTGAGTGCTGTCGATAAATCTGGTGCAAACGTAGTTTGGTGTTGTGATCCTATGCATGGAAATACTATAAAAGCAAGTTCTGGATATAAAACGCGGCGTATTGAAGATGTTATGAGAGAGGTTGAGGGGTTCTTTTCTGCCCATGATGAAGTTGGTACTTATCCAGGTGGTATTCATTTTGAAATGACGGGACAAAATGTAACAGAATGTGTAGGAGGTGTTGTTTCAGTAACTGAGGAATCTTTGGGGGATAGATATCATACACATTGTGATCCTAGACTTAATGCAAGTCAATCACTAGAATTAGCTTTTTTAATAGCAAATTTAATGAAAAAGCGCCGCGACCATTCAGCTGGAATATTACAGGCTGTTTAGCTGTTTTTCTAGTAAATGATGGGGAACCAGAACAGTGACCAAAATGTGGCCAGATAGTCAATCACACCCGCGTTATACTGATAGCTATTTCAACCTAACGCGAAAAATATTGCAGGAGCATGGGGATATAGAAGTAACCTACGCTGTATTTATGCGAAGGCCAGTGACGCTTGCTTCAAAAATGGCAATAGACTGGCTTTATAAAATGACAGAAGAGCGTGGCGTAGCTGTAAAAATAGAGACCCTTTTTAAGGAGGGCGCTTGGGTTGGTGCTGGAGAACCGATGTTTTATATTTCCGGGAGCATGGTTGCGCTAGTAGATTTAGAGACTATATTTTTACAAAAATTAGGGGCAGCCTGTGTCGCTGCTTATAATGCCTATCATATGTCAATGGAACTTCCTCAAGTGGGTTTTATAGCCATGGATGCGCGTCATTGCGCTGGAACAGAGATGGCAGAATTAATGGCATATGGCGCATCTGTTGGTTCAAAAAAAGCAATTTCGAAAAACGGAGCTAAAGGATTTATTGGTTGCGCAACTGATGCGACTGCACATCATTTTGGCATGACTTATGGAATAGGAACTATGCCTCACGCGCTGATCGGGTATGCTGGGAGCACACTTAAGGCAGCAAAGCTTTTTCACAAAACCTTTCCAGAACGTGCTTTAACCGTGCTTGTGGATTATTACGGAAATGAAATTGATGATGCCATAGAAGTTGCAACTGAATTTCCAGAATTAGTTGAGTCAGGGCAGTTGGGCGTTAGGATTGACACCCATGGTGGAAGATTTGTGCAAGGTTTAGATACACAAGAATCATACGCTGTTTTAGATAGAAATATACCTAATGCTATTCGTGGATACAGAACTGAACAAGAGCTGAAGTATTTGATGGGAACGGGTGTTTCAGCTGCTGCCATTTGGTATATGCGTGAACAGTTGAATAAAGCTGGATTTAATAATGTAAAAATTATCGCCTCCAGCGGATTCAGCCCTGATAAATGCCGTGTGTTCTCATTGGCAAAGGCACCAGTAGATATTATAGGCACAGGTTCTTATTTGCCTTCTAACTGGTCAGATACATACGCTACTGCGGATATCATCTCTTATAATGGTGTGTCTCAAGTTAAAATTGGTCGGGAGTTCTTATTTTCTAGAAAAAAATCTGCTTCTGACAAAGGCAGAAAATTATGACATTGGAAAACCTTAAAGAAACGGAGCAGCTTTCTATTGCACTTGCTCAACTTAATCCGCATCTTGGTAACGTGCATTTAAACACTAAAAAACTAATTATAGCACATAAAAAAGCCATTAGAATGGGTGCTGATATTATTATCACTCCGGAAATGTTTCTTGCGGGATATCCATGTGATGATTTGGTATATCGTGATGATTTTATTGCAGAGATCGAAGCCTCATTGCATGATCTAGCAAAACTTACAACTGACGGTAAGCCGGCTATTATTGTTGGTGCACCTAGAAAGAACGACGGTGTTCTGTTTAATTCTCTTTTTGTATTAGATGACGGAAAAATAATTCATCATTACGATAAGATTAACTTACCAAATTATGGTGTGTTTGATGAAAAACGTAATTTCAAGGCAGGGAATGGTACAGGTCCAATTTCTCTTAGAGGTTGGCGTCTTGGTCTAGCAATTTGCGAGGATATCTGGACTCCTGATATTTGTGAGACATTGCAGGAGGCTGGTGCACAATTAATAATTTCATTAAACGCAAGCCCATTTGAAATTGGTAAGCAAGATAAAAGAATGGCAACGGCAATCGCTAGAATGGGTGAAACTAATTTGCCTATTATTTATTTGAATATGGTTGGTGGACAGGACGAAGTGGTTTTTGATGGTAATTCTTTTGCCCTTAATTTAGGCGGTGAGCTTGCGTCCCATCTTCCAAGTTTTTCAGAAACAGTATCTACAGTTACATTAGAGGTCAAGCCTGCGGGAGTAAGGATGATAGGTCAGGTCTACAAACCAGAGGAAGGTCTTGCGTCTTGCTATAATGCTCTGATGATTGGAATTAGGGACTATGTTGAAAAGAATAATTTTCCTGGTGTTGTTTTAGGTCTTTCAGGTGGAATTGACTCTGCGCTTGTGGCTGTGCTAGCGGCTGATGCCCTTGGTGCTGATAAAGTTGATACGATTATGATGCCTTCTGAGTACACAGCAGATATTAGCCTTAACGATGCAGAATTACTCGCAGATAACCTAGGTATTAGCTATAAAACCATTTCAATAGCTGAAGCGATGTCGCAATTTAACATTATGTTAGAGCCTTATTTTAAAAATACAGATGCTGGTATAGCAGAAGAGAATATTCAATCTAGACTTCGCGGACTAACTCTAATGGCCTATTCTAATAAGTTTGGTTCGATGGTATTAGCTACTGGTAATAAATCTGAATATGCTGCTGGTTATGCAACATTATATGGGGATATGTGTGGTGGGTATGCACCAATTAAAGATGTTTGGAAAACAACCGTATTTGAACTTTGCAAATGGCGTAATAATAATGTACCGCGATTATCACCTATCAAAAAAGATAAAATTATACCGGAGCGTATAATCACCAGACCACCATCAGCAGAATTAAGGCCAGACCAGCAAGACACAGATAGTCTTCCGGAATATGACGTACTGGATCCTATTCTTGTTGCTTTAACAGAAGAAATGGCGGACATAAAAACGATTATATCAAGAGGATTTGACAGGGAAGTTGTTGAAAAAGCTAGTCAATTATTGTTTAGAGCTGAATACAAACGCTTTCAAGCGGCACCAGGTCCTAAAATTACTACTAGGGCATTTGGCAGAGATAGACGATTGCCTCTAACTTCGGGTTTTAGACCTGCATATCATAATAGGTAGGATTGCACATATGACATTGCCAAAGGTTAGATTTGCGCCAAGTCCAACAGGACATTTGCATGTAGGAAATCTTAGAACAGCGTTAGTGAATTTTCTTTATGCAAAAAAAGCTGGTGGTCATTTTATGCTCAGAATTGACGATACGGACAAACAGCGCTCATCATTAAAGTTTGAAGAGTCAATTAGAGATGACTTGAAATGGCTTGGCATTAAATGGGAAAGTGAAGACAGACAATCGGAAAGATTAGACATTTATAATAAGGCCTTAGAAAGGCTTATTCAAAATGGTCGCGCTTATCCATGTTATGAAACGCAAGAAGAGTTAGGTTTAAAAAGAAAAGCACTTTTAATGTCTGGCAAGCCGCCTGTTTATGATCGAGCGGCTCTTCGATTAACGGAAGCTCAAAAAAAAGCTTATAACGAGCAGAATATTATGCCTCACTATCGATTTTTACTTAATGATGAGGAGGTTAGATGGACGGACCTTATAAGGGGTGAGTCAAGTATTCATATGTCAAGCCTCTCTGACCCCGTACTGCTTCGGGCTGATGGGAGAGTTATTTACACACTTGCTTCAGTTGTGGATGACATTGATCACGGTATTACAACAATTTTAAGAGGTGAAGACCATGTTACAAACTCTGCTGCTCAAATTCAACTTTTTGAAGCATTAGGAGTAAAGCCGCCGGACTTGGGACATATGGCCTTATTAGCTGGAGCAGAAGGAGAGGGTTTGTCCAAAAGACTAGGTAGTCTTTCTATAGGTCAGTTGCGCGAAGAAGGATTTGAGCCTCTAGCAATTGCTGCTCTATTAGCGAGAATTGGTACCTCTGACCCCATTGAAGCGTTTTCAACATTTGATGAAATTATAGAACAATTTTCAATAGAGAAATTTAGTCGCTCAACCGCAAAATTTGACCCAGTAGAGCTTAGTTTAATCAATGCAAAAACACTTCAGCTTTTAACTTTTAATGAGCTTCGCGATAGATTTTCTTTTGAAGATGTTTCAGAAATAGATGAGGAATTTTGGGAAGCTATTAAAGGAAATATTCTTTATTTTTCTGATATTAAGTTTTGGTGGCAACTATGTCACAGTGAAATAAAACCCATAATCGAGGATAATGAATTATGTGAATTGGCTATTGAGAGTATGCCGGAAGGCGAATTGACGGCAGAAACCTGGAATAGCTGGGTTGCATTGATATCAGAGAAATCTGGTAAAAAGGGTAAATCTTTATTTCACCCCCTTCGGCTAGCTTTAACAGGTAAAACACAAGGGCCCGAGGTAAAAAATTTACTTAAGTATATGGGTAGGGAACGCGTTCGAAAACGTTTATCGGGAATAACGGCATGAGTGGTTTGCGGCTCTACAATACACTTGTAAAAGAAAAAGAACTCTTTACTCCTCTCAGCATAAATCATGTAGGAATTTATGCTTGCGGGCCTACTGTTTATGACAGAATTCACGTAGGTAATGCAAGACCTCTTGTCCTTTTTGATATACTCGTAAAATTGCTTCGTTACCATTATAAAGACGTAACTTATGTTAGAAACATCACTGATGTTGATGATAAGATAAACAAACGAGCTTTGGAACTTGGGATGTCTATCAATAGCCTCTGCGAAACCACTATTAATGATTTCCATGATGACTGCAGGGCCCTAAACGTTTCTTCTCCAGATGTGGAACCAAGAGCTACTGAACATATTTCTGATATGATAGAAATAATTGAAACATTGCTCGCACGCGATCATGCCTATGAGACATCAGGTCACGTGTTATTTTCTGTTTTAACAATGCCTGAATATGGTAAATTATCTGGTAGAAGCCTGCATGAAATGATAGCAGGTGCCCGAGTTGATATTGCTCCCTATAAAAAAGATCCTTCTGATTTTGTGTTATGGAAGCCATCAACTCCAGAGCAACCAGGTTGGGATAGTCCGTTTGGGAGAGGAAGGCCGGGATGGCATATTGAATGTTCTGCAATGGCAAAAAAATATTTAGGTAAAGAATTTGATATACACGCTGGGGGTCTAGACTTGATTTTTCCTCATCATGAAAATGAAATTGCCCAATCCTGTTGTGCACATAATACCCAATATATGGCACGATATTGGGTTCATAATGGATATGTAACTGTGAATGGCGAGAAAATGTCTAAATCTGCGGGTAATTTTACTACCGTGTCGGACGCACTTACTAAACATCGGGGGGAAGCTATTCGCTATGCATTGATGGCCGCTCATTATAGAGCGCCTCTTGATTATTCTGATGCTCAGGTTTCAGAGTCAAAATTGGCATTGGATAGGCTTTATAGAGTAGCTGGAGATGCGAGCCCATCATTACCACCATCTGAGTTTATTGAAATTCTAGACGATGACTTAAATACTCCAAAGGCCCTTGCATTCCTACATCAAAAAGTCAAAGACTTTAATAAAGGTGAAAAACAAGTAGCAGGTGAAATAAAGGCATGCACAGAGTTACTGGGGCTTCTCAAATATTCATCACAAGAATGGTTTCAATCAGAAGCACATAAAAATGAGCTATCTAGCTTAGAGATTGAACAACAAATCGAAGAGCGCAGAATTGCTCGTGTCAATAAAGATTTTTTAAAAGCAGATGATATTAGGCAAAAGCTTGCTTCGAGTGGTATTGAGCTATTTGATAATTCAGACGGTACAAGTTGGAGAAGGAAATAAAATGAAAAGACTACAGTTTTGTGAGGATTTTTGATAGGAGTTACTATATTTATTATGACAGTTCTCTGGATTGATAAGAAAGATGAATGCGATGAGTGATAATCACATCTGGCTTTTTGACACCACGCTTCGTGATGGTGGTCAGACACGAGGCGTTGACTTTAGTGTTTCAGATAAAATTGCAATTAGTCAGGCATTAGATGAGTTCGGTATTGACTATGTGGAGGCAGGATGGCCAGGGGCAAACCCAACAGATGATCAGTTTTTTGAAAAGCCACCAAAATTAAAAAAATCTTCCTTAGTCGCCTTTGGTATGACAAGAAGGGGTGGTAGATCAACCGAAAATGATCCTGGCTTTAATGCAATAATTAATGCGCAGACGGATGCAACTTGTTTGGTTGGAAAAACATGGGATTTTCATGTAAACACCGCCTTAAACATTTCAATGGATGAAAATTTAAAAATGATAAAAGAGTCACTTCAAGCAGCCAGTGCTCGGGGTAGAGAGCCAATGTTTGACTGTGAGCATTATTTTGATGGATTCAAAGCAAACTCTGATTTTGCTTTGGAATGTGTAAAAGCTGCTTTTGACGGCGGTGCGCGTTGGATAATCTTGTGTGATACAAATGGTGGCACGTTGACAGATGATGTGTTTGAAATTGTCTCTAAGACAAAATCATTCTTACCTCAAGCAAATATTGGGATTCATTGTCATAATGATATTGGGCTAGCGGTTGCAAACAGCATAGCTGCAATTAAGGCGGGCGCAAGACAGGTGCAAGGAACAATAAATGGCCTTGGAGAGCGCTGTGGAAACGCGGATCTTATTACGCTTATCCCAACATTGATGTTGAAACTTGGTTATAAGACCTCTATTCCAGAGGAAAAGATTTCAAAACTATTGAGCTTGTCTCGAATGGTAGATGATAGGCTCAATCTGGTTCCTAACTCACATGCTCCATATGTGGGCTCAGCTGCGTTTGCTCATAAAGGAGGTCTTCACGCCTCAGCCGCTCAGAAAGACCCTAGAACCTACGAGCATATTCCTCCTGAGACAGTCGGAAACGAGCGTTCATTTGTTATTTCTGATCAAATAGGAAGATCAAATGTACTAGCGCGCTTTTCAGAGGTTGGTATTGAAATTCCCGCAGATGACATCAGGATAGAAAAGCTTATTAGAGAGATTAAAGAAAAAGAGTATAATGGTTGGTCTTTTGACTCTGCTGAAGCCAGTTTCGAGTTACTTGCTAGAAAGGCATTAGGGCAAGTTCCAGACTATTTTACGATTGGTCGTTTTAGGGTCACTGATGAAAGGAGATTTAATGCAAAAGGGGAATTGGTTGTTGAATCTGAGGCAACAGCAGCAATTACGATTGGTTCTCATACACAGTATGAAGTTGAATATGGAAATGGACCCGTGCATGCTATTGATAAGGCGATCCGTAAAGCATTAATTCAGTTCTATCCTTCACTTGGTGATGTTGATCTAATTGATTTTAAGGTTAGAATTCTTGAACCACATGAGGGGCAAAAAGGAACCGGAGCAGTTACCCGTGTTTTAATTGAGTTTAAGGACGAACACGATTTAATATGGAGAACGGTTGGTGTTTCTACTAATATTATTGATGCATCTGTAATGGCTTTATCAGATGGAATGGTATGGAAGTTAATGAATGACGGTGCAAACCATGCCTCAATCTAAAACAGTACTAAAGTTTGTATTTTTAGATTGACTGAAACATCATTTTAAACTTGAAAGCAAATTATGAATAAATCGCCGTTTTTGTCACTCGTGCCTCCGGTTATAATTTTGTCTAATCCTCAATTAGGCGAAAATATCGGCGCCTCAGCGAGAGCAATGAAAAATTGTGGCTTTACTGACCTTAGGCTTATAAATCCGCGTGACGGATGGCCTAATGCTGATGCTGAACCTATGGCAACACATGCCGCAGATATCCTAAAGACTACCACCGTATATAAGGACCTTGCTTCTTCCTGCTTTGACATTACACACCTATTTGCTACTACTGCGAGGCCCAGAGAGCTAAAAAAAACAGTTATCAATCCAAGAATGGCAGCTCAAAAATGTGTTGACTACGCCCTAAGAGACATCTCTTTTGAAGGAAATATGCAAAAATATCCAGCTGAAGCGAACGGGAACACATATAAAGCTGCTTATTTATTTGGCTCAGAGAGGATGGGGCTGACCAATGATGAAATTGTTTTTGCTGATTTTATAGTAGAAGCAAATTTAAATCCCGATAGCAATTCATTAAATCTTGCTCAAGCTGTGATGATAATGTGTTGGGAATTTGTGATGATTGCCACTTCTCTAGAAGCTATAACCGAAACTCAAGAAGCGGTATTTCCGAGAGCTATGTTGGAAAAAGTTAAACAGAAAAATCTAAAGTCTGCTGCTACTATTGAAGAACAGAAGTATTTTTTTGATAGATTTGAGATGCTACTTGAAAAAAAAGGTTTCTTTTCAGCTCAAGAAAAAGCACCTACAGTAAAACGCAACTTGAGGAACTTTTTTATCAAGGCTCGTTTTACAAAACAGGAGCTTTTGACATGGCATGGAATTTTGACATTATTTAGTAAGCGGAAATAGCTTATTTTCTTGACGTACTAGAATGATTTGGGTATTCACTCCTCTATTCCTGGGAATGTTGGATGTGTGCGAACTCGGTAGCATCCCGGCTTATAAAATAAGCAATACCGGGACAAATAAATTAAAGGAAAATAAAATGGCTCCAAAAGTCGAACATAAGCGCCGTAACTCTAAGCACAAAATAGATCGTCGAATGGGCGTAAATATCTGGGGGCGAACAAAATCTCCGTTGAATGCTCGCTCTTATGCTCCTGGTCAGCACGGTCAGAGAAGAAAAAAGCCAACTGATTATGGCACCCAGTTGATGGCTAAGCAAAAATTAAAAGGCTATTATGGCAATATTGGTGAAAAGCAATTCAAGAAATATTATATTGAGGCAGCAAGGCGTAAGGGGGATACTGGTGAGAATCTGATAGGTATATTAGAGTCCCGTTTTGATGCCGTTCTTTATCGTTCTAAACTCGCACCTACGGTGTTTGCGGCACGACAGTTCATAAATCATGGGCATGTGTTTCTCAATGGAAAGCGTTGTAACATTGGCTCTGTGATGCTTCGTGTGGGAGATGAAATTCAGGTTAAAGAAAAAGTGAAGGATATACCACCTATACTCGAGGCTATGGCATCAAATGAACGTGAGGTTCCCGAATATTTAGAAGTGGATCATGATAAGCGTTCTGCAAAATATATTAGGGTGCCAGCTTTTGACGAAGTACCATATCCAGTTATGATGGAACCAAATTTGGTTGTTGAATATTATTCACGCTAGTAAACATCTTTATATTTATAATAAGGCGCCTTAATCACGGCGCCTTATTTATTTACATCCATATTTATAGAATATTATTGTGGTGATACGTTTATCCCGTGGGTATTTAACATCTCCAATAATTCACCGGTCTCGTACATTTCCCTTACAATATCACAGCCGCCCATGAATTCACCTTTAACATAAAGTTGAGGAATGGTTGGCCAGTCTGAATAAACCTTAATTCCCTCTCTAATTTGCTCATCTTCAAGAACATTTACTCCTCTAAATTGCACGCCGATATGACTCAAAACTCCAACAACAGCTGCTGAAAATCCACATTGTGGCATTACAGGTGTGCCTTTCATGAACAGAACAACATCCTGGCTATTTATTTCTGACTGAATCCGGTCTGATATATCAGGGTCAAGTGTACTCATTTTAATTCTCACTTTCTTATAATAATTTCTTATTTTGGTATTTTCGTTTGTAGTGCAAGAGCATGTAATTGGTCACCCATTCTACCATCTAAAGCTTGATACACCATCTGATGTTGTTGAACACGTGTTTTTCCGGCAAAAAGCTCTGATTCTACAAAGCAGGAATAGTGGTCTCCATCTCCAGCCATGTCTTCAATTTTAACAACAGCATTTGGAAAAGCTTTTATAATTAATTCTTCGATTTCATGTGCCTGCATTGCCATTTTTTATCAAATTTCCTCTTGCTTTATAACTATTGTAATAATTGCCTTGGTAACCCTGTTTCATAAATATTCTGCAGTTCTTTAAGAGATATAATATCTCCATTTGATATTTTCAATTCTTGACTTAAACTAGACCTGCCCAGGTAACTGAAAGGGATATTGGCATTTTCAGAGCGTTTTATAATTTCTTTCAATTTAGTTGTTGCAATTATATAACTAGATTGATTTTCTCCAAAAAACCAACAATGAGGATCTGCCTCTTTTGGATGTATTATTTCGGCACCATTATTACCCGCCAGCATCATTTCAGTCAAAGCAACCAGCATACCACCATCAGAAATATCATGTGCGGCATTAATTAAATCATTGTGATAGCAATCTAATATAAATTTTCCAGTCTTTAACTCAGAGTTTAAATCAACCGGTGGTGGTGCCCCACCAAGCTTCTTGGAAATAAATTTTGCATAAGTACTATTGGACAACCAACCTGAATTATTTTTCTCGTTTTGTCCAATGATAACTATATCATTATCAGATGGGAGTGCAATTGTACCAGATTTCTCCCAGTCATCTATAACACCAACCATGCCTATTACAGGGCATGGTTTAATGGCTCTTCCTTCTGTTTCATTGTATAAAGACACATTTCCAGAAACAACAGGCGTCGATAATTGAATGCACGCATCTTTGATGCCAGCAACACTTTCTACAAGTTGTGCCATTATTTCTGGCTTTTCAGGATTTCCAAAATTAAGATTATTAGTTACGGCAAGGGGTGTAGCCCCAACAGCGATAATATTACGGTATGCTTCTGCCACTGCTTGTTTGCCACCACTATAAGGGTCTGCCTCTACGTATCTAGTAGTGCAATCAGTGGTTAATGCGATTGCTTTTTTTGTTCCATATACTCTTACAAGTGCTGCGTCCCCTCCAGGGCCAATGATGGTGTCTGCCATGACTTGACTGTCATATTGTTCATATATCCATCTTCTTGAGCATAAGTCTTCACTCCCAACCAGTTTTTTTAAGGCTTCTGTTATAGGAATTTTTTGCACAATATCATTTATGTTTGTTGCAATTTGGATCTCTGATGATAGATGTGGCCTATCATATTCGGGTGCGTCATCTACCAATGGTGCAATCGGAATGTCACAAACAAGTTCCCCTTCTTTGAGAAGAACAAGCCTATCTGTCTCGGTGACTTTTCCGATTGGCATAAAATCAAGGTCCCATTTATTAAATATTTGTTGTGCAATTTCTGCCTGATTAGGATCTATCACCATCAGCATACGTTCTTGGCTCTCAGACAGCATAATTTCGTAAGCAGTCATATTTGTCTCTCTTACAGGAATAAGATCAAGGTCGATTTCCATACCAAGTCTGCCTTTTGCGGCCATTTCAACAGAAGAAGAAGTTAGTCCAGCGGCACCCATATCCTGAATTGCAATAACTGCATCAGCAGCCATTAGCTCAAGGCATGCCTCCATCAGTAATTTACCCTTAAATGGGTCTCCAACCTGAACTGTAGGGCGTTTTAACTCCGCCTCATCATTAAATTCAGCAGAGGCCATAGTAGCTCCATGTATGCCATCACGTCCAGTTTTAGCTCCAACATAAATTACCGGATTTCCAGCACCGGAGGCGGCAGAATAAAAAATTCTATCATTGTGCGCTAAACCAACTGCCATAGCATTTACAAGAATATTACCATTATAAGAGCTATCAAATTCAACTTCACCACCTACTGTTGGTATGCCTATACAATTACCATAACCACCTATTCCAGATGTAACACCAGAAATGAGATGAGATGTTTTTTTATGGTCAATTTGTCCAAACCGCAACGCATTAAGTAATGCGATGGGGCGTGCGCCCATTGTGAATACATCCCGAAGGATACCTCCCACACCTGTCGCTGCTCCCTGATACGGTTCTATAAAAGATGGATGATTATGACTTTCAATTTTGAATACAACTGCAAGGCCATCACCAATATCAACAACACCAGCATTCTCTCCTGGACCTTGTATGACGCACTCACCCTCAGTAGGCAGAGTTTTTAGCCATTTTTTAGAAGATTTATAGGAACAGTGTTCTGACCACATTGCTGAAAAAATACCTAGTTCACACAAGTTTGGAATACGTCCTAGATGCGAGCATACATTGAGCCATTCTTCTTCGGAAAGTCCCATAGAAGCAGCATTTTCATATTTCATTTCTGCTTTCTTACTCATGTTATTATTGCCTCGAAGATTGAGTGCAAAAGTTTTTTTCCATCTGCACTTTCGTGACCTTTGCCCATCGCCCGTTCAGGGTGTGGCATCATACCAAGAATTTTTCCGTTTAAGGAACATATTGCAGCAATATTATTTAGTGACCCATTTGGATTACTTGAAGTAGCATATTTATCTGATTTATATCTTAAAACCACCTGTCCGTTGCTCTCAATACTATTCAAAGTTTCAGGGTCGGCAAAAAAACTTCCTTCATTATGAGCAATTGGAATTTGAAGGGTCTGCTTATGGTCAAGCGACGCTGTAAGGGCACAATTTGTTGCTCCATTCACAGATAATGTTATTTGTTTACAAATAAATTTAAGTTCTTGGTTACGGGCAAGAAATCCTGGTAACATCCCAGATTCGGTCAATATTTGAAAACCATTACAGACGCCTAAAATAGCACCTCCCCTTGCTGCATGGTCATGAAGCGCATTCATAATTGGCGAATGTGCAGCAAGTGCGCCACACCTTAGATAGTCACCAAAAGAGAATCCTCCTGGGATAATTGCAAGGTCAACTGGGTCTAGATTATTTTGTTTATGCCAAATTAGAGCAGGTCTTCTGCCTGTAAGCGACTCTACCGCAACCATCATATCACGATCACAATTTGAACCAGGAAATACTATTATTGCAATCCTCATGATAGTTCTTTTACCTGAATTTTATATTCTTCGATTACAGCATTTGCTAAAAGAGCTTCACACATTTTAGCAGCTCTATATTTAGCTCGTTCTTGATCATCTGTTTCTATAAAAAGAGTTATTTGCCTACCCATATTTACATTTTCTAAATCATCAAACCCCAGTGAGAAAAGAGATTGTTTTATTGCTTGAGCCTCGGGATCCAAAACTCCTGGCTTTTTATTAATTGTGATTATTACCTGCATGATAACTCCTTTAATTCACAAAAAATAAGGCTTTATATTTAGACACTTATTTTTCTGCTTTTAATTCAGGCAGTTGTATGGACATCCTATTGGCTATATCAGAGTAAGACTCAATTAAACCACCTAGGTCTTCTCTAAATCTGTCTTTATCTAGTTTCTGATTAGTTTTTATATCCCATAACCTGCAATTATCGGGGCTAATTTCATCTGCTAGGATCACCTCATGAGTTTTATTAGCAACCTTACATCGTCCGAATTCTATCTTAAAATCAATAAGTTGAATATGCATCATTGAGAAAAATCCTGTTAGAAAATCTAAAATACGAAAGGAAATTGAAGTAATAACTTCCATTTCTGACTTATCAGCCAGCTGCATGATTTCTATATGCTCTCTTGAAATGATAGGGTCACCAAGTGCATCATTTTTTAAGCAGAATTCTATCAAAGGTCTTGGTAATGTCTTTCCTTCTATAAGACCAAGTCGCTTGCAGATTGACCCCGCCGCTACTTTCCGCATGATTATTTCAATAGGGATGATATCAACTTCTTTCACAAGCTGTTCCCTGTCCGAAAGTCTTCTGATAAAGTGATGAGGAATATTTGTTTGGTCAAGAGCGTGAAAAATTGAACTACTAATATAGTTATTGATGATACCCTTTCCTTGAATAATGTCTTTTTTTTGTGCATTAAAGGCGGTGGCATCATCTTTAAAGTACTGAATAACAGTTCCTTTATCAGGACCTTTGAAAAGTTTTTTGGCTTTTCCTTCATACAGTAACTTCATAATCCCCTCTTAAAAGAGTTTAAAAAAATAAATTATTTTTCGGATAAGAGAATATATTTTTTAACTTTAACTTTCAAAAACTCTCTTAAAAATAGTATCAACATGTCGCTGATGCTGTTTTGCATCAAATAGGTTTTCGAGTTCCTCTACCGTAAAATATTTTTTTATTTTTGTATCAGATTTCATTTTATCTAGATAATTTCCACCCTTTTCCCACACATCCATCGCATGCTTTTGGACTAAGTGATATGCATCCTCTCGACTTGCACCTTTTTGAGTTAGCGCTAACAGTATTTGTTGTGAATGGACCAATCCACCAAGGGAATTTAAATTTTCTTCCATTTTTTTTGGATAGATTACTAGTTTTTTAATGACATCTTCCAGTCTGTTCAAAGCAAAGTCTAGAGTCACCGTCGCATCTGGTCCAATCATGCGCTCTACGGATGAATGAGAGATGTCCCGTTCGTGCCAAAGGGCAACATTTTCTAAAGCTGGGATTACAGCGGACCTAACTATGCGGGCAAGACCAGTTAAATTTTCAGTTAATACAGGATTTCGTTTATGAGGCATAGCTGAAGAACCTTTTTGTCCAATTGAAAAGAACTCTTCAGCTTCACGAACTTCCGTCCTTTGTAAGTGACGAATTTCAATGGCTAAATTTTCTATGGAACTAGCAATTACGCCGAGCACAGAAAAAAACATAGCGTGGCGATCTCGAGGTATGATTTGACTTGAGATTTTCTCTATTTGAAGGTTCATTTTTTTAGCAACGTATTGCTCAACCTTGGGGTCTATATGCGCAAAAGTACCGATAGCGCCGGAAATTGCACAAGTAGAGATTTCTTCTTTAGCTGCTTTGAGCCTATTTTTATTTCTTTCAAATTCTGCATAAAAACGTGCCAGTTTGAGACCAAAAGTAGTCGGTTCTGCGTGGATCCCATGTGACCTGCCAATAGTAGGTGTGTATTTATGTTCTATTGCGCGAGCTTTTAAAGCAGATAATAGTTTGTCTAAGTCGCCAAGCAGAATGTCTGCAGCACGTGTGAGCTGAATAGAGAAAGTTGTGTCTAATATGTCAGATGAAGTCATTCCCTGATGGATAAAACGAGCATCAGAACCTACATGTTGAGCTAAATTCGTAAGAAAAGCTATAACGTCATGCTTTGTTTCACGCTCGATTTCATTAATTTGGTCAATATCAAACTTTCCTTTTTCCCATACAGCTTTAGCGGCAGTGTGAGGAATTACTTTTAACTGTGCTTGAGCATCACATGCATGAGCTTCGATCTCAAACCAGATTTGAAATTTAGTTTGTTCAGACCAGACCTGTGTCATTTCTGATCTAGAATAGCGGGGAATCATAAACGTTTTTCCTGATTATTTATACTAACATCAATATCATCTTGTTTGGAAAAATGCTATACTCATAACTGTAAAGATTGATAATAATTTATTCAAAAACATAGTTGAAAATCGGTAAAAAATGATTCTTAAAAAATTAGTTATTAGTGCACTTAGCTATGCAGCGCAAGATCCAGCTGTGCAAAAGCAAGCAAAACATATTGCAAAAAATGTTGCCACCAAAGCTAAACCAGCACTCTTAAAAGGAAGTAGGGTAGCAGGTAAGACCTATAGAAAAATTAAAAAGGAAATTAAAAAAGGTATGGATGATTTCGAAAATGAAAAATAAAAATTCAAGTAAAATACATGAAAATTCTTAGTTTCCTAGATATTGTTAAGTGCCAAACAACAATAATGCATATTATAATGAAAGATAAGAATTATCATTAATCATAAAATCGAAATTTAAGTTTTCATATATGGAGGAAATTTAAAGCCGATCGCTGAAGATGTAAAAATTTCT
Source organism: Alphaproteobacteria bacterium (assembly GCA_012269555.1). Classification (GTDB taxonomy): domain Bacteria; phylum Pseudomonadota; class Alphaproteobacteria; order Puniceispirillales; family Puniceispirillaceae; genus UBA5951. Next base: position 35,778 of record JAAXKA010000026.1, on the reverse strand, counting down.
GCGCCTGTTTCTGTAATGCCAATGGAGTGTTCAAATTGCGCGGATGCACTCTTATCTCTTGTTACAGCGGTCCAACCATCGCTTAGAATTTTTGTTTCTGGTTTACCCGCATTAATCATCGGCTCAATCGTAAAAATCATTCCAGGTTCCAACAACATGCCAGTTCCTGGGTTTCCAAAATGAAGAACACTTGGAGCACAATGAAAAACCTTACCAAGGCCATGCCCAGTAAAGTCTCGAACTACAGAAAACCTATTTTTCTCAGCGCACGTCTGTATGGCATACCCTATATCGCCAAGTCTATTACCTGGCTTCGCAGCTTCAATTCCAAACATCAAGCAGTCATAAGTAACTTCCGTAAGACGCTGCGATTTAATAGGGGGTGTATCAACGTAATACATTCTTGAGGTATCACCATACCAGCCATCGAGAATAACAGTTACATCAATATTCAATATATCACCAGACAACAATTTTCTGTCACCTGGTATCCCATGACAAACAACATGATTTAAAGAAATACAGGTAGATTTAGGAAAACCCTTATAATTTAGGGGAGCAGGTATGGCTCCTTGATTTATAATATATTCATGACATATATCGTCGAGCATCTGTGTTGTATTGCCTTTTTTGACATGCTCTGTAATCATGTCAAGAACGTCTGCTGCAAGTGCACCAGCCTTGCGCATTCCTTGAAAGCCAGCTTCATCATGAATTAATACATTACTTTCTCGCATTCTTAATCCTTTACAAAGAATACTAAACGTCTATTTGCATTTAAGCGACAACGTTATATAAGCCTTACATAAATAAACTTAAATATCTAACATTATAGTAATGATATACTAGGAGATATAGGCAAATGGCAAATCTGACAGCAGCAATATGTGTTATAGGCGATGAAATTCTCTCAGGCAGAACAAAGGATAAGAATATTGGCTGGTTAGCAGACCAACTTACAGAACTAGGCATTCAGTTGACTGAAGCACGAATTATTGCAGATGTGAAAGAAATAATAATTCGCCATATTACTGATTTATCTGACTCAAATGATTATGTTTTTACCTCTGGTGGCATTGGACCAACCCACGATGATATTACAACTGAATCTGTTGCCCAAGCTTTTGGTGTTTCTGTGGAACGAAATCGGGAAGCATTGCAACGGCTCGAGCAGCATTATAAGGGAACTGATATTGTATTAAACGAAGTCAGAAAGAAAATGGCAGATATTCCTAATGGGGCAACTTTGATAGATAATCCAGTAAGTGCAGCGCCTGGATTTTGTCTAAAAAATGTTTATGTGATGGCAGGTGTTCCATCTATCATGCAGTCAATGTTTGATGGTATCGCACCTAGTTTAAAGAAAGGTACAATTCCAACGAGGCTTACTGTGCAATGTCAAACGGGTGAGGGAAATGTCGCCCATATTCTTGAGCAGATAAGTTATAAATATGAAAGAGTTTCTGTTGGAAGTTATCCTTGGTTTAAGCCAGGACAATTTGGAACAGCAGTAGTATTAACAGGGCTTGAAAAGAATACGGTAGTGAAAGCTGCGAGCGAATTATGTGTGTTAGTAAGACAGTCTGGTTATGAAGCAGAGGATGCTGTTTAGTTTATTATTCGAATTCGATTATTTAATTTAGAAATACGGGTTTGCTAGCTATTCCAAGGCCCTTTTGGAGTTTTTTTAAATGTTGGAAGCGACCCTTTTTTCATCTCTCCTTCAACTTTTTGATAAGTATATTTTTTTATAGCTTGTTTTTTTACCTCATCAAAAGAAATGGGATTTGTAAAATCTGACTTCGACATCACAGTGTCATATTTACCAAACAACGGTATATCTTTTCGTTTAAAAAATGGTATGAGGGAAGCACCTGCTAAAAATCCCCCAATATGGGCAAAATAAGCCACACCGCCCTCTTGTGAAAAGCTAGTAGGCGCCGCAGCAAATTGAGTTCCTATCCAGACTCCTAATACAATCCACGCAGGCATACTTATAAATCTTATAAAAATTAAAATTATCATTAAAACTTGAATTGGTGCCCTCGGATGCAGAACAATATAGGCGCCTAATATACCAGCTATACCGCCAGAGGCCCCTATCATAGGAGTAGTTGATTCCGGGTCAATAATTCCCTGTGCGAAAGCTGCTGCAGTACCACAAATGATGTAGAATATCACAAATTTGAGATGTCCCATTGAGTCTTCAATATTATCTGCAAAAATCCATAAATAAAGCATGTTTGATCCAATATGGAGCCAACCTGCATGTAAAAACATCGAGCTAATTATAGAAAGAAAAGGATGGAATAATTGTAATTCAGGGGGGAGAGACTGATGTCCAAATATAACTGACGGTATAACACCATATTTAAGTGAAACAATACGGAGAGTGTAACTATCAAGTGATAATTGCCAGCAAAATATGACAACACAAAAAAATAAAATACACCAAGAAATAATGGGAGTTCGAGAGGAAATTAGTCTATCAAATAAAGGTAAAAAAAACATAATATTAACAGATACAAATTTGTAGGACAACTAAAGTGATATTTAAAATATTTTTTATATTCTCATTCCTGAGTTATAGTTATGATTTTGATAATATTTTTTGGTTGGTGGGGACACCCGGACTTGAACCGGGAAGACTTATCGTCGGCAGATTTTAAGTCTGCTGTGTTTACCAAATTTCACCATGCCCCCATTTTTGACATGCTATTTACACTGTTCTACAATGCGAATAGCTATTTTTACAAGTCTCTTTCTAGATTGATTTAAAATTTATTTTCCCATTTCCACCACCTAGCATGATGAAACGTCTAATAAATGCCTCTTTCGCTTTTTTAGGTGAGCTTGCTACTAATTTGATATCTAGAGGCGTTCCTTTTGGTTTGGAAAAAACCTTGTTTGCTTCTTCTATTTTAAATCCGGCGATTTGAGTGGCTTCAATCCATGCTGCCATTTTATCTGCAAGTTTAATTGATCTACTTATTTCTTCTGGGATAATTGCTGGCAAACCGAATCGTATATGAATAGCCTTTTGCAGATTTTCCTCGATGTTTCTGTATTCTGAACCTAGAGCTGACTTTAAAGGAGTTATCAAGTCGCTTATCACATATTCTGGTGCATCATGAAGCAAACATGCTAAGCGCCAATAATTTGGTAGTTTTGAAAAATTCATATGCATAATTTTCTCAACTAATATGCTGTGTTGAGCTACTGAGAAGGCATAATTGCCAAGTGTTTGTCCATTCCATCGCGCTAATCTAGATAAACCGTGAGCAATATCATCGATTTCAATATCAAGCGGACTAGGCTCTAATACATTAAGTCTTCGCCCAGAGAGCATCCTTTGCCAGGCCCGTTTTGGGGTATGATTTTTTAATGCCATATCTAAAATTTAATAATTAACTTAGAAGAATGTTGTTTACCAAACAAACTAAAATGTAAATAGTCTATGTTTCTGTATCACACAGTAAGATAATTATTTACGTTGAGAAGACAAATGTGTAAAAAATCAACTTCTCTGATTGGTTTGAATTGCCATTTTTTATAATTTTAAAGCCAATATTGGATTTTGGTGGGGTTATGTAACGGTTTTAATGAAAGATAAGTTATGGATTTTTTTGAGACCAGAGAGAAGTACAGAAGAAAAGAATATCGGATTTATATCAATATAGTAATTCGTATCAGTGTAATTGGGTTAGTTCTTTGGCTAGGTTGGCAATGGGGAAATTATGATCAAAAAAATTTATACGAGAATATAAATAATGAGTTGGATAAATCTCAAGCTCAGTTAAATCAACTTAATCAAGAAATAGCATCACTCGAGCAACTTAATAAAAAACTTGCTGCCGGAAATATAATATCTGATTTAGGATTAGAAGACTCTGATAAAATTTTATCTAATTCAATCAAATTTTTGCTAGAATCTGACGTTTCATTAGAACAAATACGTCAGTCATTGCTTGCAATATCCTCTCCAATTAATTGTCGATCACTGGCTGATAATAAGCTTGCGGTGGCGACTGAATTATATACTGGTTCTGAGTCAAGCCTGTCCTTGTTTCAAGGAGGGCTACTTGTTCATGTTCATGGTGCACCATTTTCCCAAGGCAACAAAAACAATCCTTGGTTTGATCCAGAGCAGGATATTGAGGTAAGGTTAGCATATCTTGGTGGTCAAAAAATTGTTAAAGGTAGCTTGCCCCTCGACATTGTTATACCAGCAGAAACATGGCTTTTAAAAGCCAGAATAACTAAATCTAATTTGCGTGGTTATGTTAGAATAATGTTTGAGCAATGCAGTTTGCGCTGAGCACATTTATTAAATTATTGTATTTATTGACTATAAAACTCTATATTTATCTAAAAATAGAATAACGTTTTATCAGATTTAATAAAAGAAAAAAAATGGCTCATTATTTTATAACAGGCGCTAGCTCTGGTATCGGAAAAGCTCTATCTATTGCTTTAGCATCAGAAGGTCACGTAGTAAGTGCAGTTGCGAGGCGGATCGACCATCTTAAGAAAATAAAGGGCAAACACAAAAATATTAATATTTTTCGTGCAGATGTATGCGATAGATTAGAAATCAACAATGCTATCGAAAAGAGTATTAAAAGTGGTGGAAATATTGACTGTGCTATTTTAAATGCTGGAAAATATTTACCTCTTGGCGGACTTGAACTTAATTCTGAGGAATTTTATGGCCATATGATGGTGAACTACATGGGAGTCATTCATTCTCTAGATAGTATTATACCCAAATTCATTGGTCTTCAAACAGGTCATATCGTAATTATGGGGTCAACAGCAGGATATGGAGGATTACCAAGGTCAGCTGCATATGGACCAACAAAAGCAGCATTGAGTAATTTGGCTGAAGCGTTGCACATAGACTTAACTCCACTAGGGATAAAGGTACAAATTATTAGTCCGGGGTTTGTGGAGACAGAGGCTACCGCTATAAACGATTTCAAAATGCCACAAATTATTTCCGCAAGCAAAGCGGCTAATAATATTATTAAAGGCCTTAAAAGTAACAAATTTGAAATATGCTTTCCAACTGGCTTTGTAATAATAATGAAACTTCTGAGAATTTTACCAAAAAGTATTTATTTTAAGGTAATCAGATGGATAACTAATCGATGAATACAGAAAACTGTTCACTTATTTATAAATATGCTCATTTATTTTCACAACTGACCGCTGAAAATTTAGCAGATTTGAGTAAGATGGTCTCTGATGATATTGAATTCTCTGACCCTTTTAACATTACCTGTGGTAAAACAAAGTTTATTGCCATATTTAGTCATATGTTCGAGGTAATGGCAGACCCAAAATTTGAAATATTGGATCTAAGTGAATCACAAAAGGCAAGTTATATTAAATGGCGGTTAACTGGAAAAGTTAAAAGATTTAGATTTATTAAGATAAATATAGTGGGCATATCAGAGGTTAAAGCAAATGCAGAAGGTAAGATCACAACACATCATGACCATTGGGATAGTGCCAGTCAACTACTCACTTTAATTCCGGTTTTAGGCTTTACCACGCGTCTTTTACTAAAAATGTTTAAATTAAAGCAATAATCATTTGTTATTTTAAGGACAAATATGATTTTTATTTGGCCGCATATAGTGGTTCAGTGTAAGAAGATGGTTGTGGATTTTTATTGAAAGAAATGAATACCTGCCCAAGCAAAAGGCCATATTTCTTTATCTTCGCATTATTAAGCATGATTGAGGGTGTTTGTTGAACCATAATATCCTCAAATTTAACTTTAATTTTTTGATTAAATATTTTTAAATTGAAATGATATTGCCAATTTAAAATGGAATTGCATAATTTACCAATAGCTTTACCACATACATCTTCACATTTTCCTACGTAAGTTTCGTGGTCTATTTTCTCAATTTCCCACTTCCTAATTTCCTGCTCACCATCATCGAATAAAAAGTACTCATCTAATGAAAACCCATTATCTTTTTTACTACCTATGATAGATACATTAAATCGTCTTCTAATGACGCCAAAACGGTCTACAAATACGCCGGTGGCTTCGATGTTACCAGTAAAATAGTTTTCAGGAACAAAATTCTCTGATAACGCTATAGTTCCATAAGTATTTGTTAACTTGTTCATAAAAGACCTTTATAAGTAATATTATAATATATTTTACGAATTGAGGGTCAAATTGGTTCAAATTGCATATTTTGGGATGTAAAAAAATGATTTCTATTTGGTTAAGCAATAGCCATCAAAACAAATAAATAGGAATGTGAAACAACTTCTTATCTGAAAATTGGCTGGTTTCCTTCAGTTTTATTTCAAAAAATATTTGGTTACATTTTATGCGTTATTAGCATTTGTTTTACGTCGATAACTCCACCTCTAAAGCCACCCTCACAATAAGCTAAGTATAATTCCCACATTTTGAAGAAGCGGTTATCAAATTTTTTTTGATTTGCCAGTTTTGGCCAGGCTTTGACGAAGCGATTTCTCCAGTTTGATAGTGTTTTTGCATAATCAAGACCAAACCCATAGCTATCATTTATCTGTAAACCAGCACTGCTAATGGGTTTCTGAAGGGCCGCTAGAGATGGCAGCATACCGCCTGGAAAAATATATCTTTGAATAAAATCTGGATTATTTCGATAGAATGGAAACTGGTTTTCATTAATTGTAATGATTTGTAATGCTGCTTTACCGCCTTTTTTTAATGATTGGCCTATTTTATTAAAATAAATTGGCCAATACTTTTCACCCACCGCTTCAAACATTTCTATTGAAATAATTTTATCAAACTTCTGGTTTAAGTCTCTATAATCAAGAAGCTTTAAGTCTGTATTTCCCGTTAACCCCTCTGATTGCATGCGTTTTGATGCAAAATCAAACTGCGAATTTGAAATTGTAATGCCGGTGATATGAGCGTCATATGTCTTAGCCGCGTACTCCATGAACCCACCCCAACCGCAACCGATTTCAAGCACCCGATCACCAGATTTTATTTCAGCAAGTTCTGAAATTATTTTATACTTATTAAACTGTGCTTCGCTGAGCCCTTGGTGTTCTGATGCAAAAATAGCAGATGAATAAGTCATGGAGGGATCAAGCCATTCTCCATAGAATTCATTGCCGAGGTCATAGTGGTAAGCAATATTTTTGCGCGAACCGGCTTTACTGTTTCGATTTGTAAAGTGAATAAATTTTAATATTGACTGCTTTATTGGATTAAAATTCAGTATCTGACTAAGAAATTTAGAATGAAGTGAACCAAGTTCTATTAGAGAGGCTAGGTTTTTGGTCTCAATTTTTTCATCCATATAGGCCTCACAAAAACCAATGATTCCACTTTTTAGTATGTGTTTTACGGAGTCGTGTGAAGATAGTATTATATCAGCCTTCGGTCCATTTTGTTTGCCTTTATAGCTTGTCAATTCTCCATCCGGGAAAGTGACTTGCAGTTCACCAAACTGTATCTGTTCAAAAATCTTTTTTAATGCCTTAATTCTAAAGGACTTCCATAGCTCTATTGTCATTTATTGGACTTTCGAGTTTGTGATTGGCTAATTCGGATTGATGGGGGTGTTGGTCTTGGATGATAAATGCATTTTTTTAAAAATAACTTAAGGGCCTCAAAATGAATCGATATTAGGGGCCTTAGTGGAAATTGTCTATTCACAATAATATGTTTCAAGATTTCAATAGACGATAATTGAGAAAAATTGCCACGCATTGTTGCTGTGAGAGCTGGTTTGTTGTTTCTGAAATAGCGTACAATGAGCGAAAACGTATCTTTTCGTTTTTTATAGCTAAGAATGTACTCACCATCAGTTGGAAAAAATGGTGAAACATGCATTTGCTTTAACGCAAAGTGTTTCTGGTTTCTATTGTTTTCTTCGATAATACTAACATAACTATGAGAGTCGCCGAAGGTGTTATGAACTTCGTAAATTATGAAACAGTCTTTTCCTGCCTGATCTTGGCAGATAAAGACTGAAATTGGGTTAAAATTCAGATTAAGAATTCTTGGGAATGTTAGTAGAGAAATATTAGCAATTTTTTTATTAGGAAGATATTCACGGGCTATGCTTCTGATATAATCTGCTAGTTTGTATGAAATTTGAGGGTGTTTTCTATTCCTTTTTTTTTGAAGATACTCTTCACCATAATCTGACTGATGAAATGAAATGAGATTAAATTTATCCACTGAAAATAAGCTACTTTGACTATTCGCGATCATGAGTTTATCCAAATCAATAAATACGGAAAGACCAGAGCGAGACAAAAAATGAGATGGTTTTCCGTGCCTCGTATGGGTGATAACTGAAGATGCTAATCTAACTGCTTGCATTAATATAAGACCCATTATGTTTCTGCATTTTCTGTAGCTTTCTTTTCCCAGATGTCTAGCCAATTGGGAGCATGGCAGGCTTCTGTTGGGCTAAACCATGGGATTTCAATATTGAATGCTTTTGCAATCGCTACAGCAGATAAAATCCCATCTTCATGAAAGCCATATCTCGTCCATGCTCCACAAAAATAGGTATGGAGAGGTCCTTGTATAGTATTTAATTTTTTTTGTGCTTCTATAGCTTTTTGGTCAAAAATTGGATGTAAATAGGTGAAATGCCTATGAGGTTCTTTTATCGGAAAATCAGAAAAAGGATTTAATGTCACAAATAGCGGAAAGTGGTTGGAAATAGATTGTAGCTTATTCATCCAGTAGGTTACACATAATTCCTTTTTTTCTGAATTATTGGAAAGGTAATTCCATGAAGACCATGCCATTTTTTTCTTTGGCATATAAGAAGATTGTGAATGCAATATTACATTATTTTTTTGGAAAGAAAATTGGCTCAATATATCATATTCTTCTTGTTTTATATCGTGCAATAATTCAAGGGTATCATTAGCATGAGTTGCAAAAATAATCTTATCAAAAAACTCTGATTTTTCCCCTTCAATTGAAATAATGACCCCTTGTTGTGTCCGCTCAATTTTGTTTATCGAAACATTGCACCTAGCATTCGACCCAAGTATTTTTATAATTTTTGCTACGTAATTTCTGGATCCACCGCTCACTGTTCGCCAAATAGGGCGTCCTGAAAAATCTAATAATTTATGATTATCCATAAATTTTATAAATGAGCGCGCTGGAAATTGCATAATTACATCGGATGGGCAAGACCAAATTGCTGCAGCCATAGGAAGCATATGTTCATAAATGAAAGTATCACTCATACGCATTCTAATCATTAATTCTTGAAGAGTTTCATCTGTTGGACCAAGCTCTACTTGATTTGCCGCCGTTTTATAAAACCTATATAAATTTGAAAGTAACAGCCAATACTTTGGTTTTAGCCAATTTAAAGGTTGTGCAAATAACCCTTTCAAAGAACCAGCATATTCAAATTGACGATTAGATAAAGATAGACCAAAAGACATTTCGGTTTTTTGTGTTTCTATATTTAACGCATCAAACAACCCAATTAAATTGGGATAGTTAAGCTCATTATAAACAATAAACCCACTGTCAACGGCAACTGGCTCAGTGTCTTCGTCCTTTTTGACGTCAACGGTATGCGCATGCCCGCCAAATCGATTGTCTTTCTCGAATAGTTTAACCTCATGTTCTTTATGAAATAACCATGCGGCACTTAAACCAGCAATTCCTGAACCGACGATTGCAATACGCATAATTTACCCTTTTAAAATCTCAAATTTATGTAAAATCTTTTTTAATTCCTTTCTATTTCATTTGCGTAAATTTGCAACATCATGAATATGATAAAGTTTCGTTTTATAGCAGAAATAAACATCAGGGGTGTTAGAGAATAATTTTGAAATAGCTTTATCGGTGATATTCAATCCACCTGTTGAGACACCAAAAGCTGGAATAATCATCAATTTTTTATCAAATATAAAACATTTTCCAGATGCTTTTCCCGCTCGTAATTTTAATTTTGCTTTTGGGTGATAATGACCAATAATTTGACCAGTCTCTGGTGTGATTTGTTCTTCATACCCCTGTCTTTCAAGTTGATGTCTAAGTTCAATCTTATCAATAGATGTTGAATGGCATTGCTCTCCAATTAAAAAATTTGGCAATATTGGGTCATGATTTCCTATTACCCATGTGAAATGATTTATCTGCGATAATTGCTGCAGTTTTTCCCTATATGGGTCTGCGAGTGATTGTGCTGTCATTGCATTGTGAAAGCTATCACCCAGAAAAACACAATTTTGAGTTAGGTTCCTATTTAAGGCGGCTTCTAACAGTTCCAAAGTCTCTTTGGTATCATATCCAGGAAGCAATGCAGCTCTAGATTGAGAAAATGCTTTTTCTAAATGCATATCTGCAACAATTAATGTCTTGCTTTTCACATGGAAACACGTTCCATCTGCGTATAACCAGAATATATGCCCACAGAATTTAATTTCAATTTTTTCATAAAAAAGAGAGGAAGGGTTTGATGTAATGATAATCGGAGAATTCATTTCGCTTAACTTTTTCTGATCTCTTTAATTAGGTCAGTCTCTAATTCCTTTAGCATTGTTTCAACAGCCTCTGACATAACAGATTCCTTTCCGACCTCCAGTAAAAGAGGGATGGCCAAAGCAGATATTCTGGGTAGCTCCATATGGGTAATTTTGTTTTCAAATCTATTTAAGAGCTCTCCAAGTCGCCGAATGTCAGTAAGCCCTCTTGCAGAATCCTGCCTAGTGGCCTCAAGCAATATATGATTTGGCTGATATTTCCTTAATACGTCATAAATTAAATCTGAATTAATTGTTACCTGCTTTTTAGTTTTCTCTAATCCTGGAATTTTTTTATCTATCAATCCCGAAATTATTGCAACTTGCCTAAATGATCGCTTTAACATAGTTGATTCTGCCATCCATTCCTCAAGCTCATCACCTAATATATCAGGAGTGAATAAGGTAATTGGCTTAATCACTTTTTCAAGAGACCAGATGGCAATAGCATAATCTGTTGCGACAAATCCAAGAGGCTTTAAATGTTGACGTTCCATCCGTTTCGTAAGAAGCATGCCTAATGTCTGGTGTGCATTCCGGCCTTCAAATCCATATGCAACAAGATAATGACGCTCTCCGCGTTGGAATGTTTCTAATAGTAATGTATCTGCATTAGGTAATTTTGAATGAAGTTGCTGAATTTCTAGCCATTCTCGCACAGGCCCAGGCAAAGACTTATGAATTTCAACAGATTGCAAAATATGCCTGACTTTTTCAGACATATCAGACGTAAGAGGTAATCTGCCTCCAGCATACGTAGGCACTTTTGGTTCTTTGGCAATAGTAGGTTCTACTATAACTTGCATATTAATTATTTCTACAAAAGCTACCACTCGGCCAGCAAATATAAAACTATCACCCGTACGAAGAGATTGGACAAAATATTCCTCTATTTCCCCAAGAACTGGGCCACGGGCAAATTTTATTTTTAATGTTGTTGTCTCGACAATTGTTCCAATATTCATACGCCATCTTGAGGCAACACGTTTATTTGTAAGCCTATATAAGCCGTCGATACCTTTTACGATGCGCCTAAATTGCTCATAATGCTCCAAAGCATAACCACCAGTGCTAACGAATTCCAAAATTTTTAAGAATGTGCCCTTTTCGAGGGATCTATATGGCGGTGCTGTAAGTATCTGCTTATAAAGTTTTTCAGCATCAAAAGAACCTGCTACTGCTCTACCTACAATATATTGAGCGAGAACATCTATACTTCCTGGATATTCTTCTAACTTATCAAGCTTTCCATCAAGGATATTTTCTCGGGCTGCTACCGCTTCTATTACCTCAAATCTATTGGTAGGAATAATTATCGCATTGGAGGGCTTTCCTAGACTGTGACCTGAGCGTCCGATACGTTGAATAAGGCGAGTTGTTCCTTTTGCCGCACCAACTTGTATAACAAGGTCAACGTCTGACCAATCTATACCTAAATCTAGTGAAGAAGTTGCTACTACAGCGTCTAATTTACTCTCCGCCATTGCTTTTTCTACTTTTCGACGCTGACTAGCATCTAAAGAGCCATGGTGTAATCCAATATGCAAATTATTATTATTTTCCTTCCATAAAGATTGAAACAACAATTCTGCCTGCGCCCTAGTATTAACAAATATCAGACTAATTTTGTGAGCTGATATCATCTGATAGATATCTGCAACAGCATAATCTGCAGAGTGCCCAGCGAAAGGAATTTCACTCGATGTCGGATAATAAATTTTGATATCTATTTTTTTAGTTATTTTTGGTTTTAAAATTGTCACTTTATTAGGTTCAGGTACAAGCCATTTTGCCAACTGCCCAGAATCTGCAACTGTAGCCGATAGTCCTATGAATGATGCATTGGGTGCATAATTACGAAGCGTAGTAATGGATAGAGATAACAAATCTCCTCGCTTATTGCCAATTACAGAATGTATCTCATCTATAATAATTGTAGATAGATTAAAGAAATAATTTTTAGCCTCTGGCCATGCTAACATTAACTCAAGAGATTCTGGGGTGGTAAGTAATATATTAGGTGGCGCTACTTTTTGCCTATTCCTCTTTTTTGGGCTAGTATCACTAGTACGGGTTTCACAAAGAATTGGAAGATCCATTTCAGTAATAGGTATTTGTAAATTTCGTTGCACATCAACACTTAGTGCCTTGAGGGGAGAGATATAAAGCGTGTGCAGTTTAGGCTTTATTTTGTTCTCAAATGGCAGCTCGCAAAGCTCAATAAGACTTGGTAAGAATCCAGATAATGTTTTCCCAGAACCTGTGGGAGCGATAAGCAAACAAGAATTTCCTTTCTTAAATTCCGAAATCATAGATAATTGATGCTCGTAAATTTGCCAGCCTCTATTTGAGAACCACCTCTGAAATTTTGATGGAAGGTTTTTGTTATGGGTAATATGACTTGTTTCTATTTCGCTCATTCTATTATCATACTTATATTTTGGCTTTTCTTGCGATTAGACTGTATAAAAAAAGGCATTTTTTTAAAAAATAGAGGATTTTTAATGATTGATTTATATTATTGGCCAACACCAAATGGTCACAAGATAACAATTGCTCTTGAAGAGATGGGATTGCCATATAAAATCCATTATGTTGATATATCGAAAGGAGACCAATATAAACAAGAATTTCTTCTCTTTTCACCTAATAATAAAATGCCAGCAATTATAGATCAAAACGGCGTTAACTCACGACCAACAAGCATTTTCGAATCTGGTGCCATTTTGTTGTATTTATCCGAGAAAACTGGACTATTTAACCCCTCTGATATTAAAGCTCGCATTAATGTTTGGGAATGGCTGATGTGGCAAATGGCTAGTTTTGGTCCAATGCTCGGACAGGTTCACCATTTTAATCATTATGCTCCAGTTAAAATTGATTATGCAATTGAAAGATATATGAATGAAGCAGCACGGTTATATGGAGTTCTTGATACTCAATTATCAAAGAGTGAATATGTAGCAGGGAAAGAATATACGATTGCAGATATAGCAATTCTACCATGGACTAAGAGCTACGAAAGACAAGGAATTAATTTAGAAAATTTTCCAAATATTGATCGTTGGAGAGAGAGTTTATTTAAAAGAAAGGCAGTTAAAAAAGCATATGAGATTGCAGAAAATAAGCAAGTAGACCTGCGCAATCTTAGTGGTGAGGAATGGCGAAGGTTATTTGGTACAACTAAGCCAGAATAAACAAAAATAATAAAAAGGTATCGCTCCTATACTAATGGTAAATACAAGCTGGCTAAAAATTTCTAAACCTGGTTTATATGTCTTACCCGCAAAAGCGCACATAGACCCAATTAGAGCCGTTGATACTGCTATTATTACTCATGGACACTCTGATCATGCAAGGCCTGGTCATAAACATGTGATTGCAACGAAACAAACACTAGCTATTATGTCGGCACGATATGGAGAAAATTTTGCTAACCAAAAAACTGCACTTACATATAATGATAAATTTACTTTAGGAGAGGTTGAAGTAAAGCTTATTCCGGCTGGTCATGTGCTTGGTTCTGCGCAGATAGTGCTAAAATATGAAAATACAAAAATAATTGCGGCTGGAGATTATAAGAGACGCTTAGATCCGACATGTGTCCCTTTTCAGGTAGAGCAATGTGACGTTTTTATAACAGAGGCCACCTTTGGATTGCCTGTTTTTTCTCATCCAAAGCCGGAAGATGAAATCAAAAAATTAATTCAGGTTAGACATCTGTTTCCAGAGCGTTCAATTGCAGTTTTAGCTTATTCTCTTGGCAAAGCACAACGCTTAATAGCATTGCTTCGTGCGGCTGGGTATAATGAGACAATTTTTATCCATGGTGCGGTAAAAAAACTTTGTGAATTATACCAATCTTTCGGCATTCAGCTGGGTAGCTTGCAAACAATACCATTAGACAAAATTGAAAATCACAATAGATCGTTAGCCAACAAATTTATCATCGCACCACCTTCTGCTATAGGAACCAAATGGGCGCAAAGATTACCTGACCCTCTTGTTGTTTCTGCATCGGGATGGATGCAGGTAAGACAGCGTGCTAAACAAGGTGGTGTCGAATTACCCCTTATAATATCAGATCATGCTGATTGGAATGACATTTTGCGCACAATTCAAGAGGTAAAAGCTACACAGGTCTGGATAACCCATGGGAGAGAAGATGCACTGATACATGCTTGTAGTCAAATGGGGTTAGATGCTAAAGCTCTTTCATTAATTGGATATGAGGATGAAACCGAATGAAGAAATTTTCAGATTTGCTTCATTCTTTGTTATACGCACCACAACGCTCGGTCAAACAAGCTTATTTAGAAGAATTTATTAAGAATACAAAGGACCCTGATAGGGGTTTCGTGATATCAGCATTGACAGGAGAATTGTCTATTCAGGGTGTTAAAACACATCTTATTCGTCAAATAGCATATAAACGATGTGACCCTTTACTATTTGATTTATCTTATGATTTTGTTGGAGATTTAGCAGAAACAGTTGCCCTTATATGGCCAACAAAATCCGAAAAAGATATAGAGATAAAAATAAGTGATATCATAACAGTGTTACAGGAGTCATCAAAGTTGCATGCAAGTGATTACTTAGAGGGACTGCTTGACCAAATGCCAGAATCACAAAGATGGGCATTATTGAAATTGGTCACTGGTGGGCTTAGAGTAGGTGTGTCGGCACGAATGGCAAGACTAGCACTGTCAAAGTCATATGAAATTGAAGTGGACGAAATTGAACAAATTTGGCCACTAATACAGCCTCCCTATTTGGAATTATTTAATTGGTTAGAGGGTAAAGCTGATAAGCCTGATGCTAAAGGTAAAGCAGTATTTCGACCAATGATGTTGGCACACCCACTTTCAGAAACTGAGATTACAAAGATAGATTTCAGTTCTTTTCAAGCAGAATGGAAATGGGATGGAATCCGTATTCAATTAGTTTCGGCGAATGATGATTTACGCATATTCTCCAGGTCGGGAGATGATATTTCAAGCTCTTTTCCTGAATTAACTAGGCCACTTGAATGGCAGGGTGTTATTGATGGAGAACTTTTAGCAGGAACTCCGCTTAAGATTGGAAGTTTTCAGCAATTACAACTTAGACTAAATCGAAAGAAACCGTCTGCTAAAATGCTTACAGAAACCCCAGTTTTTATTATGGCATATGATATCTTATTTGATCAAAGTTTAGACATTCGAGAACAAACGCTGGGATATAGAAGGGGTATTTTGGAAAAACGGATAAGTTCAGACCTGAAAATGCCTTATATCGGTCTTTCAGAGATATTGCCCAACCCCAACCTTTTTAATTTAAAAAAATGGCGAGAGAAATGTAGGGCAGGCGGTCTTGTAGAAGGTGTAATGCTAAAAGAGATAACAAGTGCTTATCACGCAGGCAGAATTAAAGGAAAATGGTTTAAATGGAAGCGGGATCCGCTTACAGCTGATTTAGTTGTTTTATATGCACAGCGAGGTCACGGAAAACGTTCCTCATTTTTTTCTGATTTTACACTTGGTGCTTGGACTTATGACAGTGCAGAAGACAAAAACATATTAATGCCAGTAGCCAAAGCTTATTCTGGATTTAGCAATGATGAGTTAAAAAAGCTTGATAAATTTGTTAGAGAAAACATCATTAAAAAATTTGGACCGGTAAGAGAAGTCAATAAAACATTAGTAGTAGAGATTGCATTCGATTCAGTGCAACTCTCTAAACGTCATAAATCAGGTGTTGCAACTCGTTTCCCAAGGTTTAAAGCTATTAGATGGGATAAAAAAGCGCACGAAGCTAATTCTGTATCTGACCTTATTGCGATGATAGACATATAATAAGAAACTTAAGGAAGTTTTATTAAATTTTTCTGACGTTTGCATCTCTCAGAACAATAAATTACATTCTCCCAATCTTTTGTCCATTTTTTTCGCCAACTAAATGGTTTGTTGCAGGTCCGACATTGTTTCGTCGGCAATGTGGATTTTTTTTTCATTTTTGCCATAAAAAATATTGCCTACGAATAAAAAATAACGGTTATAGGTATAGAGGACTCTATAATTAAGATGGAATTAAATCTGCCTTAAAGCGCAATGTGCACTCACCTGTGGTTACTTGAGTAAACAAGGATTCTTTGCATTTAGTCCAGGGCATATCTCCCATACCGTTCATATCACGCCAAATAAAGGCAATTACAATTAAGCTCATTAATATAACCAATAACCATCTTAAATCCATGATTAATCCTTTTTAAATTTCATATTTTGTAGAATAATACTAATATTTAGTGATTATTTTTTGAGTGCTTCATCCCAGTCAATTATATGTTCTAACAAATCATCTTCGCTTTCAAGTTCTGTTTCGGGGATGACGCGGCCGGCAACGGAGTTTCCAGAATCTAGAGTACTAGACTTATTCCCAGTGATAAGGTGGTGCCAGTCAGGAAGTTCTAGTCCATTATGAACAAGCTTATAAGAGCAACTATCAGGCATCCAGCTTAGAGGAGCTAGGTTAGTGGGTGATAAAATAATACAATCTGCTATATGAGACTTACGGGTATCATATTGGCTGCATTGGGCTGTTTCACAGTCAAGTAGTCTACAACAAACATCTGTATAAAAAATCTGCTCTCTATCAATATCCTGAAGTTTTAAAACGCAGCATTTACCACATCCATCGCATAAAGACTCCCATTCCTGATAACTCATTTCAGATAGTGATTTTTCTCTCCAGAAATCAGGTTGAATTTTTTTTTTCATTTTATCTAAATAGACTTTCGGTATAAATTTTCTAAAATAGAATTTTGGAAATTGTGCATTTACGAGCTAATTTCATCACTATAAAAAGAATTAATGATAAAACAATCCAAAAATCCTAATGCAACGGCAAATTATAAAATTTTGGGCCCAGATGCAAAAATTACAGATGGCGTGCTTCGCTCTGATAGGTTCAAGGATATATATTTCTCTTCAGAAAATGGTCTTGCCGAAGCAAGGCACGTATTTGTTGAGGGAACAAATCTTGCTGCTCTTCTTAATTCTAATGACCATTTAGTAATTGCAGAAACTGGATTTGGCACAGGGTTAAATTTTCTCGCTGTAATGGACTTAGTAGAAAAATCGGCTACTAATTGTACAATTGATTATATCAGCTTTGAGGCCTATCCATTAGATAAGGAGCTAGCATTTGAGGCTAGGAAACCATTTTCAGAATTGCAAAGAAATAGCATTTTATTGAAAAAGCTATGGCCTGAACACTGGGCATGTACTCATCATAGATTATTTTTACAGGACAGAATACATTTGCATCTTCATTATGGTGATGCACTCCTCGAAATGAAACAGCTTAATTTTAAAGCGAATATTTGGTTTCTGGATGGTTTTTCACCCGTAAAAAATAAAGAGCTTTGGACTGAAAATATATTTACACAAATTTCTAGATTATCTGCATCAAAAGCAACCATTGCGAGTTTTTCAGTTGCAGCATTGGTAAAGGATGGACTTAGAAAAGCGGGTTTCAAGATCGAAAAAAAAAGGGGATTTGGCAAAAAAAGAGAAATGTTGACCGGATACTATACAGCTGGGCTTTCCAAATATTATTCTCATTCAGATAAAAAGGTAATCATAATCGGGGCTGGTATTGCAGGGGCTAGTATAGCCCATGGTCTAAGGGCAACAAATATCGCGCATATTGTTGTAGAGGCTTCAGAAACGATTGCAAGTGGTGCATCTGGTAATCCGGTTGGTTTACAAGGACCTCAGTTGATGGCAGCTCCGCATCCTTCCATGCAAATGTCACTTGCTTGTTTTTCCTATGCAAGAGAGCTTGCCTTTCAACATAGTGTAGTCTTACACAAAGGACTTATTAGTTTGCATTATCCAGAAAAGCAGGGAAAAAGACAAAGAAAGATGGCTAAACAAGAATGGCCAAATGAGTTAGTTCAAGAAGCTGACGCACGCCAGTTGTCGCAAATAGCAAATTTAGCAATTGAGCAGGATGGTTTCTTTCAGTCAGCGGGGCAACTTATAGATCCATCAAAATTTACTAAAAAAATGCTAGATGGTAGTGAAGTGCTACTAGGTGTATCGATATCTTCGCTCGTAAAGACAAAAGGGAGATGGGAGTTAACAACTACAGCAGGTAGTATACTCACAGCAACTGATATTGTATTATGTATCGGAGCAGGTCTTCCTAAATTTCTTGAGAAATTCTCACTTCCTTCATTGAATTTGCAGGTAACATCTGGACAACTTAGCTTTCTCCCAAAAAACACAACACTAAATAATCTCTCTGTTGGTCTTCAGTTTGGCGGATATTTAACTCCAATGATAAACGGAAAACAAGTTTTAGGTGCAAGTTTCGATTTATCAGCTACTACGCAAGTTACGCAAAGAGGACATAATTATAATATTAGCCTTTTACCGGATGCATTGCAAAAACAGATTTTAGATACTTATCAATTACAGGGTCGAGTTTCAAAACGTCTTGCTAGTCAGGATAGATGGCCATTAGTTGGTGACTGGCATGATACAATTCATCTATTTAGTGCACTTGGTTCACGTGGGCTTACCAACGCCCCCCTACTAGGGCTAATTTTGGCAAGAAAAATTGCTCATAGGCCCCCTGGGTTAGAGAAAAACATCATGAAAATAATTGATCCTCATCGGTTTGCAATTCGCGCGACAAGAACTAAATCTAGGCGGAAGAGTATTTAAAAATATTTTATGTTGAAATATAGTCTCTTGCTTTTACAAGTTCACCATGATGAGGGCAATCATCTCGCATTAAAGCGACAAAAGCAGGAGAAATATCTTCAGGTGTTGGAAGTGTAAGGGGGTCCTCGCCAGGAAAGGCTGCTGCTCTCATTCCGGTGCGAGTACCACCTGGGTCAATCATATTGATTTTAATTTTAGTCTTCTCACTCTCTGCTGCCCAAGCTCGGCCCATAGCCTCTATACCAGCCTTCGAAACAGCATACGCCCCCCAATAAGCACGGGGACCCAATGCAGCAGCAGATGACATTAAAATGACTCGAGCAGATGGTGCTGCTCTCAATAATAGATCAAAGTTTCGTATTTGATGCCACACAGATGTCAAATTAACAAGTATCGTCTCATCCCATGCATCAGGTTCTATATGTGGCATTGGTGACATTTGTCCTAGCTGGCCTGCATTTGCAATAAAGCCATCTAGCCTACCCCATTTATCATGTATTGCTTTTGCTAATCTAGGTATTGCGGGTAAATCTTTAGAGTCGAGTTCGACAATTGTTGATTTGCTTCCTAATTTTTTTATCTCGTCGTCTACTTCTTCCAGAGCGCCTACGGTCCTACCTGTAATAATTAATTCTGCACCTTCTTTAGCACATGCTATTGCAGCAGCTCGACCTATTCCTCTGCTCGCACCGGTAAGCAATATAACCTTTCCAAAAAGGGGTTTCTCAACTAACATTATTCTTACTCCTTGAAATAAAATTTCTACTTGGTGCTATCGGATAATCTCCCGTAAAGCAGGCATCGCAATATTGTGGAGATTGTTTATTACGTTTTGTCTCTCCCATAGCTCTGTACAATCCGTGAATAGATATAAACGCAAGGCTGTCAGCTTCTATTTCATTTCGGATGTCCTCTAAATTTAATTGCGCAGCGATTAAGTTTTCCTTACTTGGAGTATCAACTCCGTAAAAACATGGGTTTGTTGTTGGAGGACTTGCTATTCTCATATGAACAGATTTAGCTCCTGCTTCCCTCATCATTTTTACAATTTTACGTGAGGTTGTTCCACGCACTATGGAATCATCCACTAAAATAATATCCTTACCGCTAATAATATTTGCATTTGCATTATGCTTCATCATAACACCAGAAGACCGGGCATCTTGCGATGGCTGTATAAAAGTTCGGCCAATGTAATGATTTCGAATAATGCCAAACTCAAACCGAATACCAGATTCTTGCGCATATCCAAGTGCTGCTGGAACGCCTGAGTCAGGGACAGGAATAACTAGGTCTGCCGAAACTTTGGACTCCCTAGCTAGTTCAGCACCGATCATTTTGCGCGCTTTGTATACAGATTTTTGATTAATAACAGAGTCTGGACGAGAAAAATAAATATATTCGAAGATGCAGAACCGACTTTTCAAAGGCTCTGAAATACGCAAGCTTTTTACAATATTCTCAGTAATCAGCACCATTTCTCCCGGTTCAATATCTCTTATATACTCAGCACCAATGATATCAAGGGCACATGTTTCGGATGTGAGAATATATGAATTGTTAAGTTTCCCAAGAATTAAGGGACGCACTCCAAGTGGATCTCTTATACCTATCATCATATTGTCAACAAGAGCAATAAGTGCATATGCCCCCTCTATTTGAAGTAATGCCTCTTTAATACGCTCTTCCACTTTATTTCTCTTGGACCGGGCGATTAGGTGAATGATTGTTTCTGTATCTGTAGTTGATTGGAAAAGGCTACCAGTATCAATTAGCGATCCTCTGACTCGTTCTGCATTTGTAAGATTTCCGTTATGGGCAATTGCAAAATCTCCAAAAGCTAGCTCTGTTAAAAAAGGCTGTATATTTCTAATTTCAGATTGCCCTGTTGTCGAGTAACGATTATGTCCTATGGCTGCGTATCCAGCTAATTCATCCATTTTCATTGAGGCGGCATTAAAATTTTCGCTTACGTGACCAAGCCCTCGTTTTGCTTTAAATTGTTTTCCATCAAAGCTAACCATACCAGTCGCTTCTTGTCCTCTATGCTGAAGAGCATGCAATCCTAGAGCAGTAAGAAGATGTGCTTCAGGGGAACCAAAAATTCCAAAAATTCCGCACTCTTCTGAAATTTTATCATTCTCAAATGGAAGCAGTTTATTTTTGCTCATCCTTATTCAACAGCTCTTACTATTAAGTTTGCCGAAGCCGGTTTTTTATCTGTCTCAAATTCAACGGTGTTTTGAGCATTGGTTTCGACATTTTCTTGATTCCTAGTTGTTGCAGCAGATTTAGGGTCAGTATTCAATGTGTTTGAGCCGGGTGATTGAATTTCTAAAAATGATAAATCATTAAATTGCATTAGAATTATATTAGGTAATATTGGTTTGGTAGTATTAATCAATAAGATGGAAAAACGCGAAGCATTTGATTCTTTAACAACATCAGGAATCTTATTAGATCCCCCAAAAAGATATAAAAGTGCCAGATAAGATAGAACTATTATAACAGCTCCTCTTGCAAGCCCAAAAAATACTCCCATTCCGCCATCTAAAGCACCCAAACCAGCACGAGATAGGCTTGGTGAAACAACACTTGCAAAAACATACCAAACAATGAAAGCAGCTAAGAAAGGTATAACCAATGAAAGAGGGGTAATAACATAAACCACTGAAATGAACCCTTCAAGAATGGGAACAAGAATTGGTGAAGTTAATTTTGCAATAAAAATAGCTACGAACCAACCTACTAATCCAAGAAATTCACGCGTCATACCACGAATTGTTGATAACATTGCGGATATAAATAAAATAGCTAGAGCAATATAGTCTATATAATTTAGGCTTGTGAATTCCATATTCTTCGGACTTTTATGCTAGATTTGGTAATACTCGATTTTATAATCACGATATCCTATCAAGAATGTCAATCAAATCAGATAAATTTTCTGAATAAGTTAATTGAAGGTCAGCGTTAATCTTATTTCTTTTTATTGGTCTTGGAAGGAAGGCCTTTTCAAACCCTAGTTTTTTTGCTTCCTTGAGCCGTTGTTCTGCCTGTGAAACTTGCCTAATCTGAGATGAAAGCGCGACCTCTCCAAAAAAGACGGACCTATCAGGAAGTGGGTGGTTCCTAACCGATGAAATTAGAGCAGCTGCAACCGCAAGGTCCGCTGCAGGTTCCTGAATTTTCATGCCGCCAGCAACATTTAAAAATATATCCCTTCCAGAAAGAGGAATCCCACATCTTGCTTCTAACACGGCAGTTAGCATAGCTAGTCTGCTGGACTCCCAGCCGACAACATTTCTTCTAGGGCTTGCGAGGGGAGAGTGTGCAACAAGTGCCTCAATTTCTACAAGTAATGGTCTGCTTCCTTCAATCGCGGCAAAAACAGCGGTTCCTGCCATCTCATTTTTTCTCTCACCAAGGAATAATTCTGAAGGGTTAGAAATTTCATTTAATCCAATTGCCGTCATTTCAAAAACGCCTATTTCGTCAGTTGCGCCGAACCGATTTTTGATACCTCTCAATATCCTAAAATGATGGCTCCTATCTCCTTCAAAATGAAGAACAGAATCAACCATGTGTTCAAGTACCCTTGGTCCTGCTATTGCACCATCTTTAGTTACATGGCCAACAAAAATAAGAGCTGTATCATTTGTTTTTGCTGCCTGAATTAATTCTTGTGCAGATGCTCGAACCTGACTTACTGTTCCTGGACTAGAATCTAAGGCAGGTAGATACATAGTTTGGATCGAATCAATGATAATTAGTTCAAGCTCTGGAGTTCTCCTAATGGTTTCTGAGATGTCGGTAGCATTAGTTGCAGTTGCAACATTTATATTTGTGTTTGAAAGACCCAATCTTTGACCTCTAAGTCTCACTTGGTCTGCTGATTCTTCTCCTGTTATGTATATGGTTTGATTTTTTCTTCGAGATATACTGCATGCAATTTGTAATAATAATGTTGATTTTCCGATACCAGGGTCTCCTCCAATTAAAATAGCTGAACCTGGCACAATACCGCCACCCGTTACTCTATCAAACTCCGATATACCTGATAATAATCTTTTGGTTTCTTGGTCATTTTTTTGATCAGTTAAGGAATAAAATTCAATTTTTCTGGCTGATTTTGCTGATTTTGCAAGACTTGGCCTACTGCTAACTTGTTCTTCGACGATACTATTCCAAGCACCGCAAGCTTCACATCTACCTGACCATTTAGGGTAAACAGATCCACATTGTTGACAGTGAAATTGAGTATTTTTACCCATTAAACTGATATCTCAGTTTGCTTCGATTGAAGCATTTCTCGTTTATTTGTTGTAAGGGGTCCATAAGGTTTGCCATTTACAAATTGGTCAACCTCGGAAATACCTGTATGATTTATATCTTTAATAGGTCCGCACCATATTATGCGCCCATTATGCAACATTGCGACTGTATCTGCAATTTGGCGAACAGATGCCATATCATGCGAGATGGTAAGGGTAGTTGCACCAAGTCTATTAACTGAGTTTAAAATCAAATCATTAATCACACCAGAAGTTATAGGGTCAAGACCTGATGTTGGTTCATCAAATAAAAGAATTTCAGGTTTGTCTGCTATTGCCCTTGCTATTGCAACCCTTTTCTGCATACCCCCGGATAATTCAGCTGGGAAAAGTTCAAGTACTTGATGAGCTAGGCCAAGTTGGCTTAGTATATCTCCTGCTATTTCTTTTGCTTCTTTTTTATTTAATTTTTCTTTTTGACGTAACCTGAAGGTAACGTTCTCCCAAATAGGAAGAGAATCAAAGAGGGCGCCAAACTGGAAGGTCATTCCAAAACGCTTGAGCATCGCTTCATGTTGAGGTCTACTTTGTCCTATAGTCTCTTGGTCATCTACCGTTATTGAGCCAGAGTCAGGAGATAGCAGCCCAATTAGACATTTTAAAGCCACTGATTTTCCACTTCCAGATGTGCCAATTAAACACAGAGATTCACTTTTTTTTAATGATAAACTGAATCCGTTAAGAACATAATCTCCTCCAAAATGCTTAACAAGATTTGAGATTTTTATCTTTACATTCTGTTTTTTTTCATCAGTCATTTTAATTATCCAAAGAACAAAGCAGTAACAGAATAATTAGCTATTAGAATCAATATTGAAGCAGAAACAACCGCATTTGTTGTAGCCTTTCCAACACCCTCCGCGCCACGACCAGAATGATATCCATGATAGCATCCCATCAGAGCAATAATAAATCCAAATATAGCTGCTTTTAAAAGCCCTAACATTACATCACTAAACTCAAGAAATTCTAATGTTTTTGAAAGATATACGGAAGAATTAAATCCAAGCCTATAAATTCCAACTAGATAGCCTCCGAAAACTCCAATAATATTGCCAATTAGAACCAATATAGGAAGGCATATTGTTCCTGCTATCAAGCGAGGTCCCACTAAATATTGCATAGGTCTTGTTGATAGTGTTTCCAGAGCATCAATCTGGTCAGTAACGCGCATAGTTCCAATTTCAGCAGCGATAGAAGCCCCAACTCTGCCAGCAACCATTAATCCTGCTAAAACTGGCCCAAGTTCACGAGTGACAGAAAGAACTACAACGGTCGCAACAGTGTCTTCAGCCGAAAAACGCGCAAAACCAGTATAGCTTTGTAGAGCAAGTACCATTCCAGAGAAAAGTGTTGTAAGCCCAACCACAGGAAGAGAGTAGTAGCCAACATCAATCAGCTGTCTCACTATCTGCCTACCATAAAAAGGTGGTATCAGACACCAACGTAATGAAAGCACAATAAATAATGCTATGCTGCCTATCAAGCGGCATAAACTTAAACCACTTCGACCGAGTGATTGAAAAAAACCCATTATATGGACCCTTTTTAAAACAAAAATAATTATCTTTTACCATGCATCTCAATTTTAAATCTATAAAATTACTCAATTTTAAATTTTAATTTTTAGAAAATTTATTAAACAAAAGATTTTTTCAAAGGTATGAAGCCGTTTTGTCTATTTTTTGTATAATCTTTTTGGCCTAGAACCAAGGTTGGTAAGAATTTCATAGCTTATAGTCGACAAATCAGCAGCCATATCTTTTGCGTTATAATGCTCACCAAGAAGGCATACTTGTGATATTTCTGCCAAATATGCCTCAGGAACATTTGATATATCTATTACTAAACTGTCCATAGAAATACGTCCGACTGGTTTGCAGATATAACCACCTACCTCTATTTTCCCAAAACTGGAAAGAGAACGATTGTAACCATCGGCATAACCGGCGCCAATTGTTGCAATACGCATTGGTTGGCTTGCAGTATAATCAGCACCATAACCGATTTGTTCACCTTTATTTATATCACGTATTTGTAATATTGGTGCCATCCAATTTAGGATTGGTTTACATCCAAAGTTTATGCCTGGATTGTCCTGATAACCATAAAGTGCAATTCCTGGACGTGTGATATCAAAATGAAAACTTTTTGATATTAGAAGGCCATGGCTTGCGGATAGTGACAATGATGCTGTTCGAAACTTTTTACTCATTTTTATAAAACGCGTTCTTTGTTTCTCATTTGCACTATGATTTGGTGCGTCAGAGCAAGAGAGATGGCTCATTACAACTTTGACATCAAGTCCAGTCATGTCATTGATAGAGCTTTCTTCAAAAAATGAGTTTAATTCATTTTCGGAAATCCCTAGACGGTTCATTCCAGTATCCAGTTGCATCCAAACTGGGAATTTCTCGGCCGCAGTGCGAGCAATATTGATAGAAAATTCAATCTCAGAAACTTGTTTAAGCGCAGGTATTATTTTATATTTTTGGTATAAAGAAAAATCACTTTTTTGCAAGCCGTCAAAAGATATAATTTCAACAACATCTATCCCAACATTTTTTTGAATTAAAAAGAAACGAAGCTGGAGCGCTTCTTCGAGTCTTGCAACGCAAAAAGTTCGGCATCCAGCTTCGAACAAACTGAAAGCAATGGTATTCATCCCATGACCATAGCCATCTGCTTTTACCACACAAGCAGTATGGCAATTGGCATCAGTTTTTGTATTTAACCACTGCCAATTTCGCGTTAGTTGCCCCAGGTCAATAATGAAGTGTGATAACTCAGTCGACACAAATTGGTTCCCAAAAAAATCTAGTGAGACACATAAATTTTAATTTTGGTATTTTTTTACAAATAAATCTATTAAAAATTTTCTGGAAGATAATCTGAGGAGATTGGATCATGAAATTTTGTAAGTCTTCCTTCAAATTGAACGGTTACATTTCCCACTGGTCCATGCCGTTGCTTTGCAATTAAAATTTCTGCAAGACCAGCTGATTTCTCTAGTCTTTTTGTCCAATTATCATAGCGTTCATTATATTTTTCTGTTGTTTCATTATCTTTTCTTTCTGGCTCGCTCTTAGAGAGATAATATTCTTCTCTATATACAAACATTACTACATCTGAATCTTGCTCTATTGAACCAGATTCTCTCAGGTCTGCTAGATTAGGTCGTTTATCTTCTCTTTGTTCAACTGCGCGGGACAGCTGAGATAAAGCAAGAACAGGTATATCTAGCTCTTTGGCGAGCGCCTTCAGAGAGCGCGTTATATTTGAAATCTCCTGAACTCTGTTCTCTGGTTTAACTCCAATTTGGGCTTGTAGCAGTTGAAGATAGTCAACCACGATAAGCCCTAGTCCTGAGGTACGTTTCATTCTTCTGGCACGGCTTGCAAGTTGACTAATTGACAAAGCAGGGGTGTCATCAATGAAAAATGGAGCCATATTAATTTCACGGTTAGCATTTACTAGTTTATTGAATTCTTCTGTTTTTAATTTACCTCTTCTGATATTCTCAGAGTCTAGTTCTGAGCGCTCAGAAAGAATTCTAAGACCAAGTTGTTCTGCAGACATTTCAAGCGAGAAAAAAGCTACAGGCGCAGCTTTTTCGCCTGTGCGAGTGGTTGTGGCGGCGTGAAAGGCGATATTTGTTGCGAGCGCTGTTTTTCCCATTGCAGGTCGACCTGCTATGATTATAAGGTCTGATTTATGCATCCCTCCTAGAAGATTATTTAGACCAGTTAGTCCAGTAGATAATCCTGATAAATGACCATCCGAATTAGCTGCAATTTCTGCTCGTTTAATTGTTTCAGTTAGGACGGATAAAAAGGGGCGGAGACCCACATCTGCACTGTCCTTTTCTGCTAAATTAAATAAATGTTGTTCAGCAGCTTCAATTTGGCGGAAAGCTGAATGTTCTATGTCTGGATGAGTCGCATCCCTAATAATGGTATCAGAAATCCGAATTAGTTCACGCCGAAGATAATTATTATGTATTATTTGGGCATAATCTAAAGCATCTGAGATTGATATAATTCCATCAATTAAGTCGCCTAGGTAGTTATCAACGTCAATTTCGGAGATAGTGGGATCAGAGATTATTAATGCCTTCAGCGTTACATTATTGGCAACTTGACCGCGAATAATCAATTTAGAGGCTGATTCAAATATCTTGCCGTGCAATGGGTCGAAAAAATGTTCAGGGCGAATCAAGTCATTAGTTTTGTCGAGAACTTGGTTGTCATATAAAAGTGCGCCAAGATAATTTTGTTCAGCAGCAATATTATTTGGCATGGAACGTACTGAATTTACCCCAGCATCATTTTGGGGAAATAGTGCTATAGTTTTATCATTTTTATTTTCGCTCATAATCAATAGCTTATACCTAATCTAGTTTCTTTTCTAGTTGTGGAAAACGAGGATAACAGGGATAACTCAAAAAAATACCAACCATAAAGAGCGGCTGGTATTTTTATATTAAAAAAGGCAATAACTTAAATTGATAAGCTTTTTATTAAGGAATGCTTGTTCGTTTGTTTAGCTACTGAACATTCTCAGTGTCGTCTTTATCGTCTCGAAGCTCGTCATTATTATTTTCAACTTCAATATTTGCAGTTAGCTGCGAAGTCTCCTCTTGGCTCTCTTCATTCAGGTTTGTAATCACCGCCTTCCCAGAATCTAATTGCATTTTTGCTTCCTCAAGTGAACGTGCAACATTTACCACAATTTTCTTACTAACCTCGGGGTGAAGTGCCAATTTTATCGTAAACAATCCTAATGTTTTGATGGCGGCGTCCATTACCACTAGTCTTTTTTCAACTTCATATCCCGCTTTTGAAATCGCCTCCGATATATCACGCGATGTCACGGAACCATATAATTGACCCATTTCAGAAGCTGCTCGGACGATGTCAACGTTAAGATCTCCTATAGATTCGGATAGTAATTCTGCGCTTTTCTTTGCATCCGCATTTCGGGCTTCTATAGCGCTACGCTCTGCTTCAAATTTTGCTAAATTTTGTTTGTTAGCTCGCAATGCCTTCCCGCGAGGTAACAAAAAATTTCTTGCGTATCCAGGTTTTACCTTAACAACATCACCAATCTTACCAAGTTTCTCAACGCGCTCTAAAAGTACAATTTCCATAATTCATTATCCTTTTTAAATAGAAGCATATGGCATTAAGGCTAAAAAACGTGCCCGCTTAATTGCATTAGATAATTCACGCTGTTTCTTTGCTGATACGGCGGAAATCCGAGATGGAACTATTTTTCCTCTTTCAGAAACAAATCTAGTTAGTAATTTCACATCCTTGTAATCAATTTTGGGGGCATTAGGACCTGAAAAAGGACATGACTTACGACGTCTATTTTGTGGGCGGCGGATTGCCTCTCTTGTAATTTCTAATTGGGTCATTTTTAAACTCCCTCAGCAGACAATTGATTATTAATTTCATCATCGTTTTGAGACACTTGTCTCTCTGTTTTTTCAGAGCGTGGACGTTCTGGCTTGGTTTGCATCATAACAGAGGGATTTTCTTCTACTGCATCTATGACTATTGTCATAAAACGGAGAATATCTTCGTTTAGTCCCATAACACGCTCAAACTCTTTAAGTGTTTTTGGATTGGTTTCGAAATTTAAAAGAATGTAATGGCCCTTGCGGTTCTTTTTTATTCTATATGCAAGCGAACGCAGACCCCAATACTCTCTTTTTTTAATAGAGCCTCCGTCTTTTTCAATTATAGAACAAAATTCGTTGACTAATTCTTCAACATGCCCAGACGATACATCTTGTCGCCCAATTATCACGCATTCATATAGCCTCATTATTCTCTCCTTATGGCTAATGGTTACATAATCAATTATTCATGTAACGAGCCAGTATCGATACTGGCAAGGGAGTGTGATTTTGCGGATTTTACACATAAATCAATCGATAAAAACACTATATGCAATAAAATATTTGAGTTTGCAAGACTATAGTTTTAAAATACGCTTCACCATATTTGGCAAATGGGGTAAACCAGTTTTTAAAAATTAATTCAAAGAATTCAAAGAGTATTAATATGGAAGCACCCGTAGCATTTTTATTCCCCGGTCAAGGTTCACAAATAATTGGAATGGGTGCATCGCTCGCCAGTGAAAGCAAATCCGCTAAACTCGTTTTTGAACAAGTAAACGAGGCGTTATCAGAAGATTTGTTTTCCATCATGAGAGACGGCCCTAAAGATGTCCTTCAACTTACCAGAAATGCTCAACCAGCGATTTTTGCAAGTTCATTGGCTGTTGTCGCAACAATTGAGGAGAGGTTTGGTGATATTAGAAAAATTGCTTCATTTGCTGCAGGTCACTCCCTTGGTGAGTATTCTGCACTGGCAGCCGCAAAGTCAATTGACATAACAAAAGCTGCAAAATTGTTGAGGATAAGGGGAGATGCTATGCAATCTGCTACCCCTGTTGGCGTCGGTGCTATGGCAGCAATATTAGGCTCAGAAATAGAGCAAGTGGAATCTCTAATAGCTTCCTTTAATACAACTCAGTCTGATGAGATAGTGCAAATTGCAAACGATAATTCTCCTGGTCAAATCGTTGTAAGTGGGCACAAAAATGCAGTTGAGATATTGTGTGAAATGGCAAAGCAGAAAGGCATAAAAAAAAGTCTTATGTTGCCAGTTAGCGCTCCATTTCACTCTGATTTAATGGCTCCTGCAGCAGAAATAATGTTAGACCACTTAAATGAAAGTGAGTTTAAACCTCCTCAATTGAAGATTTTCTGCAATGTAACGGCATTAGTCGAAGAAGATATTAGTAAACTTAGATTAAATTTAGTTGCCCAGGTGACTGCAAGAGTGCGGTGGCGAGAAACAATTTTAAATTTGGCTAAAAATGGAGTTAGTCAATTTGTAGAAATAGGAACTGGAAAAGTTTTGTCTGGTTTGGTCAAAAGAACAATTACAGATGTGAAAACAATATCACTAGAGTCATATAAAGACATAACAGATTATTTTTCTTAAGCTGTTATTTCTTTTTTTTGCAGTGATAAAGGCATTTTCCAACAAAGATATTAGAAATAAGAATAAAGGATACTTTTATGTTTGAATTAACTGGAAAGACAGCTCTTGTTACTGGAGCAAGTGGTGGCATCGGTAAAGCAATTGCGACGCGGCTTCATCAGCAAGGAGCCTATGTGGTATTACATGGAACACGTGAAGAAAAACTCATTAGTCTTGCAAATCAGCTAGGGTCAAATTCTTCCTACATTACAGCAGACCTTAGTGATTTAGAAGCGGTATCTTCACTTGTAGAGTCCGCAAGTAAATTATCCGATTCTCCAATAGATATTCTTATAAATAATGCTGGTTTTGCAATAGATGGATTGTTATTACGAATGAAAGTTGAAGAGTGGCAGAGAGTATTGGATGTAAATCTAACAGCAAATATGATTTTGTGTAGAACAGCCATTCGCTCTATGATTAAACAGAAGTGGGGCAGAATTATATCTATTTCCTCTATTGTTGGTGTAACTGGTAATTCAGGACAAACTAATTATTCAGCATCTAAAGCTGGTATGATTGGGTTTTGCAAATCACTCGCCCAAGAGGTGGCGAGTAGGGGAATTACTGTAAATGTTGTTGCTCCCGGTTTTATAGAAACACCTATGACAGAAATGTTAGATGAAAAACAAAGAGAAAAATTGCTAGGACAAGTGCCTGTTGGTAGATTAGGAACTCCAAATGAAGTGGCGTCAGCAGTCATATATTTAGCCACTTCAGAGGCAAGTTATTTGACTGGGTCTACATTGCATGTAAACGGTGGGATGGCAATGATATAAACAAATTGTAGATGAGTAAAAAAACAGACACTAGCCTGAAAATGAAAACTGTGCTAAACCCACGCCAAAATGTGAACGATCGTGTCCTAAATGGGCCATTAAATAGGGGATTATAATGAGTGATATTTCAAGTCGTGTAAAAGCAATTGTTGTAGAGCATCTAGGTGTAGAGGATTCAAAAGTTGTTGACAGTGCCTCCTTCATTGATGATTTAGGAGCAGATAGTCTGGATACAGTTGAATTAGTTATGGCATTTGAAGAAGAGTTTGAGGTTGAAATCCCTGATGATGCAGCTGAGAAAATCCAAACTGTTAAAGATGCGGTAGATTTTCTAGAAAGTGCTGCGTAAATAGCTCTACGAAAAATTAGCCCATATCTATTATTTATTTAATCTGGGCTAATCCTTCAAGAGGTCAAATAAAATGCGTCGAGTTGTTGTTACTGGTATGGGTATGGTAACTCCTTTGGGACAAGGGGTAGATGCTAATTGGAAAAATCTATTAGCGGGAAAATCCGGAATATCAAGAATTCAATCATTTGATGTTTCTGATATAACTTGTCAGATTGCAGGCCTTATTCCAGAGAAAAATGACATTAATGGTCTTAATCTGGATGATTTTATCGATCCAAAAGAACAACGTAAAATTGATCGTTTTATTCAACTTGGAATTGTCGCAGCTATTGAAGCTGTAGATGATTCTAGTTGGGAGCCGAAGACAGTTTTTCATCAAGAGAGGACTGGCGTAATGATTGGTTCTGGAATAGGAGGATTGCAAACTATTGTAGAAACAACTGAGCTTATGAATGAACGAGGCCCAAGAAGAATTAGTCCATTTTTCATTCCTTCTGCTTTGATAAATTTAATTTCAGGTCAAGTTTCTATTAAGTTTGGTTTCAAAGGGCCAAACCATTCTGTCGTGACTGCTTGTTCTACAGGAGCACATGCCATAGGTGATGCCGCTAGGATAATTGCTGTTGATGATGCTGACGTGATGATTGCTGGTGGAGCAGAAGCAGCCGTTTGCAGACTTGGTGTGGCGGGCTTCGCAGCAGCAAGAGCGCTATGCACCAAATATAATGACTCACCTGAAATAGCCTCTCGTCCTTGGGATATTGGAAGAGATGGTTTTATTATGGGGGAGGGGGCTGGTGTAGTCGTCCTTGAGGAATATGAACATGCATTAAAAAGAGGAGCCAAAATTTATTGTGAGATAAAAGGATATGGAATGTCTGGTGACGCCCATCATATAACAGCGCCGGCCTCTGATGGAGATGGAGGGTTTAGGTCAATGAAGAACGCTCTTAAGCGTGCTAAATTGGAGCCAGCAGACATTGGATACATTAATGCACATGGGACTTCCACACCTCTTGGCGATATGATAGAAGCAGGGGCTGTCATGCGCCTATTTGGTGATTGTCTTCACAGTTTATCTATGTCCTCTACAAAAAGTGCCACTGGACATTTGCTAGGGGCAGCAGGAGCCATCGAAGCTATTTATTCCGCACTTGCCGTTAGAGATAATATGCTCCCACCCACATTAAACCTTAATGAAAAGGAGGAGGGTTTAGAAAATTTAGATTTAGTTCCAATTAAATCTCGCAATAAGAAAATTAAGAATGCGATGTCTAATTCATTTGGATTTGGTGGTACTAACGCTTCCTTAATCATAGGTGAGGTTGAGTAGTTAGATGAAACGGGCCATGCGGCTGTTTTTACGTATTACTTTTATTTTTACATTTCTATTTATTTGTATAAGTTCTGCGGGATATGTGCTGGTAGAAATTTCAGTCAACTCTAATGGCAGCAATAAAGATCCAGAAATTATATTAGTGCACCCTGGAGATGGGGATAATACGATAAGCTGGGAGCTATACCGTAAAAATATTATATCAAATAGGGCTTACTTTTTTATTGCAAAATATACCGCTAGAAAGCCTTTTGTTCCCAAGGTAGGGGAGTATGAGATCCCAGCTTATGCTACTCTATTTCAGGTAATGGAAATTCTTCACTCAGGTGTTTCACTGCAGCGAAAAGTCACTTTTCCAGAGGGATTAACATCAAAAAAAATCATAGATGTTTTAAATAACGCTCCAAATATGACAGATGAGATCATTACCATTCCAGATGAGGGGAGTTTGTTTCCAGATACTTATTTTTATACATATGGTATGTCAAGACACAATATTATAGATCGAGCATCACAAAAATCTAAGGGAGTATTGGCAGATTTATGGGCAACTAGAAAAGAAAATCTTCCACTATATACACCAAAAGAGGCTGTAATTCTTGCTTCGATAGTCGAACAAGAAACAACAAGACCTGAAGAAAGACCGCTTGTTGCCTCTGTGTTTATAAATAGACTAAAATCAAAAATGCCGCTTCAATCTGACCCTACAGTTATTTATGGGCTTGAAAAAATAGGTGTTGCTCCGAAGCGGCTTTTGAGAAAACATTTAAAACAAAAGCACGAATGGAACACTTATATGATGCGAGGTTTGCCTAAAACGCCTATTTCAAACCCTGGATTTGCTGCTATTCAATCGGTACTAAACCCAGCAAAAACCGATTACCTTTATTTTGTTGCAGATGGAAGGGGCGGGCATCGATTTGCTAAAACTCTAGACGAGCATAACAAGAATGTAAGAAAGTACAGGAAATTTTTGTCAGAAAAAAATAAATAAAGGATTTTTAAATGACAACTCCAATTACAAAACGTGGATTAATGCTTGTATTATCCTCTCCCTCTGGAGCAGGTAAAACAAGCATATGTAAAAAGCTTTTACAGCAAGATACAGGTCTTGTACTTTCTGTATCTGCTACGACTCGGAAAAGACGTCCCGGAGAAGTTGAAGGAAAAGATTATCAATTTTTATCAATACAGGAATTTGAAAGTAGAATTAATAAGTCTCAATTTCTTGAATATGCTAAAGTATTTGGTAATTATTATGGCACACCAGCTCAATTAGTGGAAAGAACTCTTAAATCTGGAGTTGACGTGCTATTTGATATTGATTGGCAAGGAACTCAGCAGCTAAAAGCACGGGCGCGCCAGGATCTTGTCTCTGTGTTCATCTTACCACCATCAATAAAGGAGCTCGAAAAGAGACTGTTCAAACGAGCCCAGGATACAAGCGAAGTAGTAGCAAATCGAATGTCAAAATCTGCTAGCGAAATGAGCCATTACCCTGAATATGATTATGTAATTATCAATCATGACCTAGATAAATCAGTGCAGCAGGTACAATCTATTTTATGTGCAGAAAGATCTCGAAGAGAAAGACAAATTGGGCTTGTTGAATTTGTAAAATACCTTCGTGCTCAGTTATAATTACACTTAGTTCATTCACTACCCCAATTGTGGCCCTAAATGATTGGCTAACTTACAAAAACTCTCAGTCGATAAATCTTGTGGTCTTATCATTGGATCGATATTTAGTGAAGTGAGCATTTGAGTGCCGCCAAATTTTTTGAAGCTCGTACGAAGCATTTTACGACGTTGATTGAAAGCAATTTGGGTAACCTTTTCTAGGTAATTTAGCCTGCAATCGAATAAAAGGCTCTTCCTAGGCATAAGCTGAACAACTGCAGAAGTAACTTTTGGCTTTGGTGAAAATGCATCTGCTGGTACTTCAAATAATATTTTTGCAGTTGTCAGCCAGTCGCATAAAACAGATAGCCTGCCAAAACAGCTTTCTCCTGGTTGAGCCACTATACGCTCAGCCACCTCTTTCTGGAACATAAGGGTTAATTTATCAAAAGCATTAGAGTGCTTTAACCATAGTATTAATAATGGTGTAGCAATATTATAAGGTAAATTTGCAATGATCTGCCTTGGTTGAGAACCAAATTCCCAAACTGGTTCCGTAAGAGCATCAGCTTGCTTTATTTGAAGTCTTGGAGATGCAGCTTTATTCAGCTCCTCTAGGAATTCAATAGCACGCCGGTCTTTTTCAATTGCTATCAGCTCATGCGCTCCCATTAATAAAATAGACCGGGTCAGTCCTCCGGGTCCAGGGCCAATTTCAATTACGGTTCCTTCAAATGGAGCAGCTGATTCAGCAATTTTATCTGTAAAAGCTTCATCTAAAAGAAAATTTTGGCCTAATGATTTTTTTGCCCTTAGATTAACTTTAGATAAGGTTTTACGGATAGTTGGAAGATTATCTATAGGGTCAATCATTATAATTTATTTGTTGCATCAGCGAATTTCAGGGAAGTGTTACTCATTGTTTCTGCTGTATTAATTGCAGCTATTAAACTTTCAGCATTAGCAATATTTTTACCTGCTATATCATATGCAGTGCCATGATCAGGAGACGTACGAATAAAATCTAAACCAAGTGTAAT
>JAAXKA010000208.1 GCA_012269555.1 Alphaproteobacteria bacterium | reverse complement strand
CTATTAGAAATTACTGAAGTCTTCATAATAGCTGCATCAAATAAATTACCTTTTAAAACAACAAAGCCTGCTTTTTGCTTCATTGGTTTATTAAATGGTGTGATAACTTTCTCATCCTTAATTTTTATACCCTTTAGGTTTTCAGCCATTTTTTTTCCAGTTACCGTTAGAACATCACCATGAAGTTTGTCATTGGCAAGAAGTTCAGACATTATAGCTGCTGTACCACCAGCTCTATGATAACTCTCACATAAATACTCGCCAGCAGGTTGAATGTTAGCCATTAATGGAATGTCATATCCAACCCGTTGCCATGCGTCGGTTTCTAACTCAACTCCAATGTGTCTTGCAATTGCAGTAATATGGATTTGAGCGTTCGTGGAACCACCAATTGCAGAATTAACAACAATAGCATTTTCAAATGCCTTCCTTGTCATTACCTGTGAAGGTGTTAAATCTTCCTTCACTAATTCAACAATTCGTAAACCAGTTTTATACGCCATTTGTCCACGCTCTCTATAAGGAGCAGGAATATTAGCATTTCCCGTTAAGCTCATACCTAATGCTTCGGCTAGCGAGTTCATTGTTGATGCAGTCCCCATTGTATTACAATGACCGTCTGATGGAGCAGAACTTGTAACTATATCAATAAACTGTTCATAATCTATTCTACCAGCTGCTAATTCAACTCTGCTATCCCATACAGCTGTACCAGAACCAGCAAGTTTTCCATTGTGCCAACCATCTAACATGGGTCCACCATTGAGAACGATAGCAGGA
This sequence comes from Alphaproteobacteria bacterium, assembly GCA_012269555.1. Lineage (GTDB taxonomy): Bacteria > Pseudomonadota > Alphaproteobacteria > Puniceispirillales > Puniceispirillaceae > UBA5951. The sequence goes on along the minus strand of JAAXKA010000208.1, from coordinate 5,042 downwards.
AGATCAACAGTTGCAGCAGCCATTAAACATGAAGGAGTGGTTTTGTCACACCCTGTCATTAAAACAACACCATCCAGTGGATACCCATGTAAGATTTCTACTAAACCCAGATATGCTAAATTTCTATCAACCGCAGCTGTAGGTCTTTTAAGTGTCTCTTGAATAGGATGAACAGGAAATTCGAAAGCTATACCCCCTGCCGCTCTAATACCTTCGCGAACTCTTTCTGCTAACTTAATGTGTACCCTATTACAAGGTGATATATCAGACCCAGTTTGTGCAATTCCTATGATTGGCTTGCCAGACCTCAGCTCCTCAGGAGTTAAACCAAAATTCATAGATCTCTCAAGATACAATGCAGTCATTCCAGGGTTTGTAGGGTTATCAAACCATTGCTGACTTCTATATTTAGGGTTAAACTTTTTGTCTGACATCGCATTGCTCCAAATTAATTAGCTATGAATAATTAAAGTGTATAAAAAATTAAAATAATAAGTATATTTTATTAGTAAATAAATTTAAAAATATACTTAATAATCATACTTGATTTAAAAAAAATCAAAAGATAATTTCAGTATTAATTTTCTAGTTGGGGAGCAAAATGATCACTGGTGAAAAATTAACAGTTAAACTTAATGATAATGATAACGTAGCTACAGCACTCAAAGATTTAGATATTGGTGATACGACTCAAAATATTAGAAGTATTCACAAAATACCAAAAGGCCATAAAATTGCTCTCAGGAAAATTTCTAAAGGTGAAAAAATTATAAAATATGATCAGCTAATTGGTATCGCAAGTAAAGATATTGATGAAGGTGAGCATGTTCATGTAGATAATACAGATTTTAAGTCTACAGACCATGATTATGAATTTTCTACATCTATAAAATTACCTAATATGATTGAACCAGAAAAAAGGCCAACATTTAAAGGTTATATGAGAGCTAATGGTAAAGTTGGGACTAGAAATTATATTGGAATACTTACATCAGTCAACTGCTCTGCAACTGCAGCAAAGAATATTGCTGAACATTTTACAAAAGATAAACTTTCACAATACCCTAATGTCGATGGTGTTGTCTCTTTTACTCATGGAACAGGTTGCGGAATGGCAGACTCAGGAGATGGATTTGATGCTCTTCAAAGGGTTCTTCTTGGATACATACAACATCCTAATTTAGCCGGAATTTTATTAATTGGGTTAGGATGTGAAGCTAATCAAATTAAGTTTCTTCTCGATGCTTTTAATTTAAATGAAAATCCCCTTTTTAAAACTATGACCTTACAAGACATGGGTGGACTAAGAAAAACTATTAAAGCTGGAATAGATTGTATTGAAGACATGCTCCCTCAAGTGAATTTGATTGAACGGACCGATCAATCAGTAGAACATCTAAGCGTAGCATTACAATGTGGAGGCTCGGATGCTTGGTCTGGCATAACATCCAATCCCTCTTTAGGTCATGCAGCTGATCTGATTGTTAAAAACGGCGGAACTGCTATTTTGGCTGAAACCCCAGAAATATATGGTGCTGAGCATATGTTAACTAGAAGAGCAATCACACCAGAGGTAGGAAAGAAGCTTGTAAATAGAATATTATGGTGGGAAGATTACGTAGAACGTAACAAAGGTAGTCTAAATAATAATCCATCACCTGGGAATAAAGCAGGTGGTTTAACAACAATATTAGAGAAATCATTGGGAGCTGCCGCTAAAGGAGGTACAACACCATTGAACGATGTACTTCTATACGCGCAACAAGCCGAAAAAAAAGGATTCTTATTCATGGATAGTCCTGGCTACGACCCAGCATCAGTTACTGGCCAAATCGCAAGTGGTTGTAATGTTGTTACTTTCACTACAGGTAGGGGTTCATGCTTTGGTTGCAAACCTTCTCCATCCATCAAAATTGCGACAAATACTGACATGTTTGATAAAATGGAAGAAGATATGGATGTTAACGCCGGCAAAGTTATTACTGAAAACAAAACTATTGAGGATGTAGGACAAGAGATTTTCGACTTAATAGTTAGAGTTGCATCTGGCGAAAAATCTAAATCTGAAATTCAAGGCTTAGGAGACCTAGAGTTTGTGCCCTGGCAAATTGGAGCAACAATGTAAGGATAAATGTAATGATTAATTTAGAAGGAAAAACTGCCTTATTAACTGCTGCTGGACAGGGTATTGGCAAAGCAACAGCTAGAGCTTTTTCTGAAGCAGGAGCATATGTTATTGCCACAGATATAAATAAAGATAGTTTATTAGAATTAGATAAATTTGTAGATGAAACGCACATTTTAGATGTAACAAAACAAAATGATATTAAAAGCCTAATTAGTACAATAAAAGTTCCCGATATTTTGTTTAATTGTGCTGGTGTGGTCCATAATGGTACAATATTAGAATCTGAAAATAGTGAATGGGATTTTGCGTTTAACTTAAATGCTAAGGCCATGTATCATATGATCAAAGAGATTTTACCCAAAATGATTAAAAAAGGTGGTGGGTCAATTATCAATATTGCATCTGTTTCATCATCTACAAAAGGTATTCCAAATAGATTTATATATACAGCGTCTAAAGCTGCTGTTTTAGGTATTACTAAATCCGTAGCTGCTGACTATATTAATGATGGAATAAGATGCAATGCTATTTGCCCAGGAACAATACAAAGCCCATCTTTGGAACAACGACTTAAAGATATGGGAAATTATGAGGAAGCCAAAAAGCAATTTGTTGCAAGGCAACCAATGGGACGTTTTGGAGAAGCAGAAGAAGTAGCCAATTTAGCGGTTTATTTAGGAAGCGATGCATCCGCTTTCACCACCGGTCAATTTCATATAATCGATGGCGGAATATGCATGTAAGGCACTCATCAGAAATTTATAATTAAATCTAAATATAGAAAGGGAGTAAAATGAAACTATTACGATTTGGAGAAATTGGAAAAGAAAAACCTGGCATCCTAGATCAAGAGGGTAAAATAAGAGATTTGTCTAGCCATCTGTCTGATATAAATGGAGAAAATATCAATGCAGAAGGTTTAAAGAAAATTTCAGCAATTGATTTGTCATCTTTGCCAATAATTCCAGAAAATACTAGATTAGGAGCGTGTGTTGGTGACATAGGAAAATTTTTATGCATTGGATTAAATTATTCTGATCACGCAGCAGAGAGTGGACTACCTGTTCCTAGCGAACCAATCCTGTTTTCAAAAGCTACTTCTGCAGTTGTAGGACCTAATGACAACATTGAAATACCCAGAAACTCAGTTGAAACTGATTGGGAGGTTGAGCTTGGAATTGTTATAGGAAAGAAGGCAAAATATATTAGTGAAAATGAAGCTGAAGAACACATAGCTGGGTATTGTGTTGTTAACGATGTTTCTGAAAGAGAGTTCCAAATTAAAAGAGAGGGACAATGGACCAAAGGTAAATCATGTGACACTTTTGGACCTACTGGGCCCTATTTGGTTACTAAAGATGAAATATCTGACGTACAAAACTTAAAAATGTACCTTGATGTGAATGGACAGAGAATGCAGGATGGCTCAACTAATACCATGATATTTTCTGCTAATTATATAGTTCATTACTTATCTCAATTTATGAGTTTAAATCCTGGGGACGTCATAGCTACTGGAACACCTCCAGGAGTAGGTTTAGGAATGAACCCACCTGTGTTCTTAAAAGCTGGTGATAAAATGAGACTGGGAATTGAAGGGTTAGGTGAACAAAATCAAACCTGCGTTCAAGGGTAAAGAATTTTAATAATTCACACTGAGATTACAAATCTACGATGCTAAGATCTATAAATTTAACCAAGGTCTTAGCATCAAAATTAAGCTTTAATATTATACCTAATAGTTACCAAAAATATTCTATAATTTATTAGATAAACTACTAGCAATTACCGCATTTTTTTTTATTTCATTAAAATCATTTATTACATTTGTAACGATCCAACTCCCTCCAACGCAAATTACATTTTTTTGAGATAGCCATTCACTTGCATTGTTTAGATTTATTCCTCCTGTTGGACAAAACATTACATCTGGAAAAGGTCCTTTTAGTGATTTAATATATTCTATTCCACCTGCCGATTGGGCAGGGAAAAATTTAAAAAATTTAAACCCATAATCTAATAAATTCATTATTTCACTTGAGTTTGAAACACCAGGTAGAAATGGAAATTTTATTTCAAGTGCTTTACTTGCCAGTTTTTCAGTATAGCCAGGACTAACAGCAAAAGTAGCCCCTGCTTCTTTTACGGATTGCAAATCTTGACCATTTAAGACAGTGCCAGCACCAATTTTAAGAGATGCAAATTTTTTCGAAACAATTTCTATTGCTCTTAAGGCATTCTTTGTCCTTAAGGTTATTTCAACAACCTTAATATTACCCTCAATTAGGGCGTCAAAAAGATATTCAATTTTGTCTAATGTATTTATTGTTAAAACGGGCATAACAGGAGATAAAGATAAAGTCGTTTTAAGATAATTATGCATTATTTTTCCAAACTTAATTTTTTAATTTAATTTTAAAATTAAATATGTTGTTATTCATTTTTCTTCAATGTTTTATTATGAGGTTTTTATGAAAGTTTTAATAATGGGCGGGGCTGGTATGATTGGGCAAAAATTGCTTAATTTAATTCTCAGCAAGAAAAAAATACAAAATCAAGACGTATCGGAAATTACTTTATTTGATATTATTGAATCTCCCTATCCATTAGGTACTTCAATACCTATTTCTGTAAAATCTGGTGATATATCTAATCCTCAAACGAGTACTGATTTAGTATCAACAAGACCTGATGTGATTTTTCACTTAGCGGCTATAGTTTCTGGACAAGCTGAACAAGAGTTTGATCTAGGATGGGATATAAATGCGAGAGGAAGTTGGGGGTTATTTGAAGCGATAAGACACCTTGGAGATGATTATTGCCCAAGAGTTGTTTTCACAAGTTCAATTGCCGTTTTTGGAGCTCCTTTTCCTGACAAAATACAAGATGATTTTTTTACAACCCCTCTTACATC
>JAAXKA010000096.1 GCA_012269555.1 Alphaproteobacteria bacterium | reverse complement strand
GCCATAAATAGTGAAAGTTTAAAATTGCTAGCCGGAACTTTCTTTTCTGCAATTAATGACGGATAAAGCTGTTTGCCAGTTTCATTTGAAAAAGCAGAAAATAAAATTGATATTCTGAGTAATTTTATCCCTCCAGCTGTAGTAGCAATTCCTCCCCCAAACAAACATAAACCTATTAAAATTAAAATGATTAAAGAATTGTCGGAAGAGGAAGAAAAGTTCCAGTAGGAACTAAAGTAACCAGTGGTGGTAATGAATGAAAAGATTGTAAAAAAATTACCCCATACAATTTTGGCTATAGAAGTAAATGTCACACTAAAATTAGAGTAGAAATCTAAGTTGGTTAACTTATTGAAGGTTAGAAGGGCTGTTACCGACAAAATCAAAATCAAACCCAATCTAATTTCAGTATCCTCTGAAATTTTTTGAAATCTTGATTTATGCGAAAAGAAATTAATTGCGTTATGAGACAAAGCGAAAAATAAAAATAAAATAATTATAAGCTCACCAAATAAACCTGCCCCATCTGAATCAAACTTCTGAGGACCAGTAATGCCGGATGTGGACATAACAGACAAAGCTCTGATCAAACTTGTAAATCCATCAGTGCCAAGACTGGTAAGCATTGCCCACAACATAACTGTCAGAGCTACATATATTGGTAAAAGCTTTCGACCAACTTTATTTAAAGTCATAGAACGCTCATCTAGAGTAAGGTTTCTGATAGCATTTGAAGAACCCTTTTTATTGGAAAGCATTTCAAATCCTCCAGAGTTTGCAGGGAGTAAAATTACGAAAGCTGCAACCCAAATTAAACCTCCACCAAACCAAGCAACTAACGCTCGCCAAAGATGAATAGGCCTGGTTAGAAATTCATTTTCAAATATTGGAAGACCTGTCGTAGTAACGGCACTAACATTGTCTAAATATATATCTATCATCGCAACATTTTGCAAAATAATCCAAGGCGGAATAGCTAAAAATAGCGGTAATAATAGAAAAGATAAAATAAGAGAAAATAGTTGAGAAAAACCAGTTTCTCTAATGTCTCTGTTTGAAATAGACAAAATCACAATGAAAAATAAGAGAAAACCTGATAAACCAGTATATAAAAATATTCGTCCTTCAGTGAACAAATCAGTGGTAAATGCATATATAGCAATAACAAACATTAAACTGCAAGACAGGCCAAATACCTGAAAAAAAAGAGGTAGCCCCCCCATTTTTATTCCAAGTTTTGAAAGTAAGAACATATTTGCAAGATAGCGTTCGGTTTAAAAATAATCTATTGTAACTTGGAGAAGCCTCTCAACTTCGCTAATATCTTTTGAAAGTGCAAATACAGCAATTATATCGCCTTCTTCTATTTTTGAATTGCTATCAGGTTTTATCATTTTTCCTTCTTTAAGCATACCTCCAACAATAACCCCTTCTGGAAAGTCTATTTCACCAATACGCCGTCCGGCGATTGGAGATGTTGACATAACTTGAGCTTCGATGATTTCTGCTTCTGCGTCTCCAATTGAATAAACATTGTTAACCTTTCCATGGCGAATATGTCTTAAAATCGAACTCACTGTAGTAGATCTTGGATTAATATATGCATCTATTCCTAGCGGTTCCATTAAGGGAGACAAAGTGGGGTCGTTGACAAGAGCAATTGCCTTTTTACATCCTCGCGATTTCGCTCGTACAGCTGCGAGCATGTTTGTTTTATCATCATCAGTTACAGCAAGAATTGTATCAGTTTTAGAGACATTAGCTTCATCTAAAAGACCGGAGTCCAACCCGTCACCATTCAATACGATAGTTCTTTCTAGATCACGAGCCGAGAATTCAGCCCTCGATCTATCTTTTTCAATCATTTTTACTCGAAGCCGTTTCTCGCTCGCTTCCAATGTTTTAGCAATCCTCAAACCCACATTGCCTCCACCAATCAATATAATTCGATTTTGTTCGCCCTCAGCCTTACCAAATACTTCCAATGTTCTGCCGGCATCATTTGAATGACACATTAAATAAACTTCATCCGAGCTAAATAGTTGATCTCCAGCATTAGGTGCAAATAGAAGACCACCTCTTCTAACCCCCACCACTATCACTCTCAAAGTAGAGAATAAATCAGTTAACTGTCTCAATGGAGTGTTAACCACAGGACAACTTTCTTCAATATGCAAACCCAAAAGTTGGGCTTGATCATTTAAAAATGTTTCCGATTCAAATGCATTGGGAAAAGAAAGTCTTTTCAAAGCGGCCTCTGCCACTTCTAATTCTGGACTGATGACGACGTCTATAGGCAAATGATCTCGCCTATATAAATCAGAATAAATAGCGTCGAGATAAGATTGGCTCCTCAATCTAGCTATTTTCCTCGGTATATCAAAAATTGAATGAGCGACCTGACACGTTACCATATTAACTTCATCACTATAAGTCGCGGCAATAATCATATCAGCGTCAGCAGCACCTGCATCAGCAAGAACATCGGGATATGAAGCAAAACCGCTTACCCCTTTTACATCCAAGGTGTCGGTCGCCATTTTCACTAGATTTTCGTCACTATCTATAACAGTTACATCATTTTTTTCACTAGCAAGATGACGGGCTATCTGCCAACCTACTTGACCTGCACCGCAAATAATAACTTTCATTTAATCTACTCCGCTAACAAAAAAACCATAGACCAAATACACAATCTGATAAACAAATATGATATGGACACGATTTAATTGAATTTTTGAGCTGAACTAATTCCCAAAGATTTAAGTTTTCTGTGCAATGCGCTTCTCTCCATTTCAACAAACTCAGCTGTTTTTGAAATATTCCCACCAAAGCGGTTTATTTGCACCTTAAGATAATCGCGCTCGAATATTTCTCGTGCCTCTCGTAAAGACAAACTTGCGAATTCAGAAGTGATTAAATATGCCTTTTCATCAAATTCTTCGGTTTTTGACTCAGAGATAATTAGCTCATCGCCAGTTATCTTTTCTGAAGGATCTCCCAAGATTAAAGCTCTTTCAATTGTATTCTTTAGTTGCCTAATATTACCAGGCCAATTCATCCCTTGCAAAAGAGTTAGTGCTTCGTCAGTAAATTCTCGATTTGTTAAACCATTATTTGAAGATAGTTTATTGGCAAAGTATTCAGCCAGAATCGGAATATCTTCGCTTCTATCATTTAAATTTGGAATTGTGATTGGGACTACACTTAATCTGTGAAATAGGTCCTCTCTAAAATTTTTATTTCTAATTTTTTCTGAAAGATCCAAACTTGTTGCACTAATAAATCTTAAATTAACCAGTATTTTTTTATTACTACCAACTCTGCTTATACTATTCTCCACAATCACTTTTAATAATTTGCCCTGAATTTCCATAGGCAACTCAGAAACTTCATCTAAAAAAATTGTCCCTCCATTTGCCTTTTCCAACGCACCCAAAGTTTCTAAGCCATTTTTACTTTCAAACCCAAATATAATTTTTTCAAAATCCTCTTGATTGACAGTTGAACAATTCAAAGAAACAAAATTACCTTTAAATTGCCTCGAGTTTTCATGAATATATCTTGCGGCTGTTTCTTTACCAGATCCTGGAGCGCCAGTTAAAAGAACTCTGCTATTAGCTTTGGAAACCTTGTCAAGGTTAGATACAAAATTTCGAAAGATCAAACTTTCTCCCACTAACTCCAAACTCATTTTATCTTTCGATTTGAGCTCTTCATTTTCTCTTCGCAAAGTAGAAGTTTCCATAGCTCTTCTCACAACAACTAAAAGTTGTTCAATGTTAAAAGGCTTTTCTATAAAATCGTAGGCACCTTGTTTGATTGCGGAAACGGCTATTTCAATGTTACCATGTCCAGATATTATAACAACTGGTACATGAGGAAAATCAATTTTAACCTTTTTTAAAATATCTATTCCGTCCATGTTACTATCTTTGAGCCAAATGTCTAAAATCAATAAACTTGGCAAGGCCTCAGATACCTGACCTAAGCATTCTTCAGAGTTACCAGCCAACCTGGTTGAATAACCTTCATCAATTAGAATTTCGGATATTAATTCTCGAATATCTTTTTCATCATCAACAATTAAAATATCACTCATCTAATTTTTACTCCCGATCTTTTCCATTATTTTTTTTGACTTTGGAAGATCAATGGATATTAGGGCTCCAACTATCCCACTATTGTCAAAAGGAATTGCATCCTCCAATTTCAGGATTCCTCCATGCTCTTCAATAATTTTTTTAACAATAGCCAAACCAAGTCCTGTTCCTTTATTTCTGGTGGTTACGTATGGTTCAAACAATCTTGATCGATCTTGTGGTAAACCAATACCGTTATCTGATATTTGTATAATTACGCTCTCTGCTTCGTCTTTAAGAACAACTTTAATGATGCCTGCCTCACTCGACAGCGACGCTTTCTGCTTTCTTGCTTCAATAGCCTCCCCAGCATTTTTTAAAATATTGGTTATAGCTTGGTTAATTAAAGTTGCGTCTATTGAAATTATGATTGGGGACTTGGGTTTGGAAAAATTAATTGTAACGTTTGGTTGTCCAGCCTGTTGTAAAGTAATTATAGACGCTACTATGTCATTTAAATCTTCATCTTTTCTTTTTAATTCTGGCATTCTGGCAAATTTCGAAAACTCATCTACAATCCGGAGTAGATCGTCGGTCTGCCGCGTTATTAAATTCACCATCTGAGTTAAACCTTGCTCTTCATCTTTCAATAACGGTCCAAATTTTCTTCGAATTCTCTCCGCCGATAGTTGAATTGGTGTAAGCGGGTTTTTTATTTCATGAGCAATCCGCCTTGCGACATCTCCCCAGGCAGCAGATCTTTGCGCTGAGACCAGTTTTGTTACATCATCAAAAGCCACCACATAACCTATGGTTTTTTTTTCTTCATTCATTGTTGCCATGCGCACTAAAAAATTTTCTAGCCTTCCTGCACGAACCAGTTTTATTTCATCTTGCAAATTATTTAATCCAGATTTTTTCAATTGCTGAAAAAGAGAGTTTAATTCAGGGAAAGCATCAGCGAGACTAATTTGGGACTCTATTTTTCTTCTTTCAGTGATTAAAATCGATGCCGCGCTATTTGTGAAATTGACGCGGCCTTCTTGATCAAGAACAACAACACCAGAGGTAACGGATGAAAGGACACTATCAAAAAGCTGCCTCCTCTCCTCTATTTGTTGCGTATTTTCGATTAATTCGTCACGTTGTTGCTTTAATTGTTTAGTCATTTGGTTAAAATATTGACCAAGTTGGGAAATCTCATCATCACCTTTTTGCTCTATAACTTGGGTAGTCAATTCACCACTACCAACTCTTTTTGCAGCGGCTGCTAATCTTCCTATTGGCTTAGACAATCTTTCCGCAAACCACAAAGCAAACAAGACGGAGGAGACAATAAGTAAAAGAGCCAAAGCGAAATAAAGAACAGCAAAATTTAAAAGAAAGGCAGTTCTATCATTTTCCATTTGCTGGTAGAGTATGGCAGTTTTTTGAGTTTTATCTAACAAATTAAAAAGGGTGCCATCGACTTCTCTAGTTATATAAAGATATCGATCACCAAAACCGATTAAATATATTAAAGCTCTTAGTTCATTGTTATCAAAATCATTTATTAAAACTACTTCCTTGATCGATGCTTCAATTTCTTGTTTTTTAGGTTTCTCAAAATCGAAAAGATACGATCTTTCTCCACGAAGTTCTATTTCCCCAAAACCATTTAAAATAAAAGCTTCTTTAAGACCGCGTTGCAACTCCATTTGACGAAGGGCAAGCTCGTTTCTCAGTTCATCATCCTCTATCAATCCTCTTTCAATTCGAAAATTTTGCAAATCAGAAGACAAAGAAGAAATGTCCTCTTTTAACGC
>JAAXKA010000029.1 GCA_012269555.1 Alphaproteobacteria bacterium | reverse complement strand
TTGGTGCTTCTATGGCTTTTACCGCGAATATAGCATTCGCAGATTATCCTGATAAAGACATAACCTTTATCGTTCCTTATTCGCCAGGTGGTGGTTCTGACCAAATGGCCAGGCGTCTTCAACCAGGCCTCGAAAAAGCTCTAGGTGTTAATGTTAATATTGTATACAAAACAGGTGGTGGCGGAGCTGTTGGCTTTAGCGAACTTCATCGCTCAAAGCCAGATGGCTACACCATATCTAATGTTGTTGTTCCAAACGTCATTATCTCCTCAAAAGGTGAAGGTGTTGGTTACAAGGCAGGAGATTTTTCATATATTGGCATGACAGAAGCTGCTGTTGGCGCTTTGATGGTACCAAATGATAGTCCTTACAGTACTCTAGACGAATTTGTAGCAGCGGCTAAAGAAAAACCAGGGATGCTTACTGTTGCAGGAGTTGGTAGCACTGGAGCAGACCGTTGGGGTGGACTTGCAGAAATTCTTGGCATTGAGACAACTTATGTGCCCGTTTCAGGTGGTGTTGGTAAAATGATGCCGATGCTTGCGGGATCACATGTTGATGGTGGAATGACAGCTTCCAATCACGCCACGAAACACAAGGCGATAGTTAAAGCTCTTGTTGTAGCAGGTGATAGTGAAGTTTCTACATTGCCAGGTGTCCCTACTGAGCCAAAGTGGCGCTATGTAACGACATGGGGTATTATGGCACCTCCTGGTACTCCTGATGATATTGTGGCAAAGTTAAATGCAGCTTTAAATGAGGCGGCTTCAGATCCTTCAGTAAGAGATGCTCTTCTTAAAGGTGGATATAATACTATGATCCAAAGTGTTGATGAAGTGAATGCTTTCATGGCAGCTAATATAAAAGCTTACGAGTAGGCGTTTATTGAAAAAAATGTTTCTCCAGTGATTAATTTATCACTGGAGAAGCTACAAAAATATTTCCTTATTTATAGAAAATGTTAACTACGAAATTCTGCCGGGTATTTTTTACAAAAGCAGTTTATATAAATTGTTAATTGGATAACTTATTAATTCTTGGGAACAAGGTAAATGATTGAAGCATTTTTTCTAGCTATAAGTCCGAGCTATTTAATGTATATGACAATTGGAGTTTTACTCGGTCTTGTTGTTGGAACATTGCCTGGACTTACTGCAACAATGGGTACTGCTTTACTTGTTCCATTTACTTTCGCGCTACCTACAGGTGAAGGTATTGCTATGTTAGGTGGACTTTATGTTTGCGCAATGTTTTCCGATGCTATACCTGCGTGCCTAGTGAATACCCCTGGTACCCCAGCAGCAATGGCAACTGGCTTTGATGGACATCCGATGGTTCAACAAGGCAGAGGACAGGAAGCAATAGTAGCTGCTTGTTTTAGCTCTGCGCTTGGAACGATGTTTGGAGCAGCCTGTTACCTTTTGTTGGCCTGGCCTATGATTTCTATTGCTCTTCAATTTGGCCCACCAGAATTTTTTTGGCTCGGAATATTCGCTCTTACTATTATTGGAAGTCTTGCAGGTGACTCAATTTTAAAAGGTTTAGCAGGCGGTGCCATTGGTCTTTTGATAAGCTGTGTTGGTATTAGCCATGCGACTGAATTAAATAGGTTTACGATGAATATCCCAGAGTTGCGGGGGGGTGTATCTTTGGTAGCGGCACTTATAGGTGTTTTTGCAGTGCCCCAAGTATTATCTATGATTTTAGGCATGAGAAAAAACGAATATGTTGCTGAATATCGTTCTGAAAAAGGGGTAGTTTTAAAAACTATTGTAAAGGTTTTGTCACGACCTATCCATTTCTTAAGGTCAGCTTCAATAGGAAGCTTTATTGGTATTCTTCCTGGTGCAGGTAGCCCTATTGCTGCGATTGTTTCCTACAACGAAGCAGTAAGATGGAGCAAAGATAAAAGTGAATATGGTAAAGGTAATATTCACGGAGTAACAGCATCGGAAATTGCAAATAATTCTGCGGCTCCTGCCGCTATGATACCATTAGTTACGTTAGGAGTGCCGGGCTCTTCTCCTGCGGCTGTGATAGCTGGTGCACTTATGCTAAGAGGACTCAATCCAGGGCCAGAACTTTTTGCTACCGATGGAACATTAGTTTACTCATTTGGTTGGTCTCTCTTCATTGCTGGTATTGTTGTGTTTTTTATAGGAATGCTCGCAACTCCATTGTTAGTTAAAATCATAAAGATTCCTCTTCGGCTACTTGCACCGCTTATTATGTTTTTAGCAATCATCGGAGCATATGCCATTAGAAATAATATTTTTGATGTTTACCTAATGCTAGCAATTGGAATATTTGTCTTTTTGGTCCGACGAATAGGCTTTCATCCTGGGCCAATTGGATTGGGCTTCATATTAGGGCCAATAATTGAACCATCGTTAGTCCAAGCTCTATATATCTCAGACGCTTTGGGTGTGGGAAAAATTTTCTTTAGCGGAACTATAAATATCACACTTATTAGTTTGTCTATTATCTCAATCTCAGCAGTTGCCATATCTAGATTTAGGGCAAAGAAAATTTCAAAAAGCTAAATATTTAAAGATGAAAAATAATTAACATGACAAAGTTTTTTAAGTTATTTCAAGATAGTGATTTCCTGACTGGAATATTAACTTTATTCATTGCCTCGTTTTGCTATGCTGGCATTGGTGATGATATGAAAGATTGGGTATTCCCCCTCATGGCTTGTTATACGTTATTTTCAGTTTCAACAGTTTTTCTAATCAAGTCGCTGATAAAACTTTTTCAAAACTCCATTGACAAAAATGTCATCATACTAAACGAACAAATCCCCTCTATTATAAACGTGATTTTTTTCTCTTTAATTGTGTTTGGGTTTTTATTAGCACTCTTTGCTTTTGGTTTTTGGATTGCAAGCTTTCTTTTTTTGTGGGCAAGTATTACCTATTTTAATGTTGAAAAAAATTTTTCAAATTCAATTAAATCTTTAGCAATTTCATTAATTGCCTGTGGTGTAGCCTATGTTGTATTCACACATATTTTTTATGTGCCATTTCCAGAATCTCGCATTTTTGGATAGATATTTCTAAATCTCATTAGATAAATCAAAAATTATAACGCAGGTTTAATTTTATTAAATAATACGAAATGACCTAGGAATAAATCACTAATGGAAATTATACAGTCACTTATCGTATTTCCCGATGAGCTAACATCAATTCAAATTTCTTCATTAGTTCTTGTCTCTTTTTTAACCTGTTTCTTCAGTGGCATTATTGGAATAGGGGGAGGACTAATTTTATTAGCATTTTATGCCACAGTGTTGCCAATTACAGCTGTTATTCCCATTCATGGTTTTCTTCAATTCTGGAATAATCTTTGGCGTGCTATTTTAACTAGGGACTATCATGCCCCAATTTTACGAAGCTTTTTTTGGGGGTTTATACTTGGTACCGGCATAAGTATGTTATTTGTAGTAAGTCTATCTGCTCCTATTTTACAAATAAGTATTGGTATTTTTGTTCTTTATTCAGTGCTTGGAAAAATTCCAGAATTATCTAAACGCTATTTATTCCTTGGCTCAACTATATCAATGATTTTATCATTTATTATAGGAGGCACAGCTCCTCTAATAGCAGCTATGCTCAATTCTTTCTCTTTACAAGCCAAACCCTTTATTTCCACACTCGCTTTAGTACTTGCTTTCCAACATGGTCTTAAAGTAATTACTTTGGGATATTTAGGCTTTGACTTCTCAGAATATTTATTTCTTATGATATGCGCCATTTTAGCAGGGATGGTTGGCACTTACTTTGGTGTCATGATTATGTTCAAACTACAAAATGAATTTTTAACACGAGTGGTTAAAATAGCGCTAATTTTATTAGCTTTAAGGTTAATTTACCTTGGAGTAACTTCTTTTATTTTTCCATAAAAGATTTTTTCTCAATTATTATACAGACCCAAGGTTCGTGCTTGCAACTTAAGTAATGATGAAACTGAGGTAAGCGTTGGTGTTTCTATATTTAGATGCTGAGCCAACTCAATTAAAACTGTTACAAGAGGATCAATCTCTAAAGGACGTCCCATTTCAATGTCTTGCCTTGTAGATGGTTTATGTCCGATTATTTTTCCTGCACCATTAATTCTATCTTCTATAGAAACCGCAAATCGGATTGATAACCTTTCGCCTATTTCCATGCATTCCTGCATTATATCTCTGACGATTTTTCGTGTGGAGGGGTCTTCTGCTATTTTATCTAAAGATGCACCGGTTAGCGCACTAACTGGATTAAAAGAGCAGTTACCCCATAACTTAATCCAAATCTCATCTCTTATTCTTTTTTTCTGAGGCGCTTTGAGCCCCCCTTTTATCATCAGCTCAGATAAAATTTTCATTCTTTCAGTCATTTCTCCGGAAGGTTCTCCAAGTGAAATGCGCTCACCTTCAATATGTGTTATTGTTCCAGGCTCGCTTACTTCACAAGCAGGGTATACAACGCATCCGATAGCGCGATTTGCTCCAATCGAATTCCAAATTTTACCATCTGGGTCTACAGACTGCAGATGTTTATCATCCAAATCTGTATTTGTATTAGCCTTAAAAAAATACCACCATGGCAATCCATTTACTGCGGATACAACTGCAGTATTTGGCCCCAATAATGGCTTGATTTCTTCTGTAATATGAGTGATTCCATGTGCTTTTAGTGCAATGATTATGTAATCTTGCTCTCCAAAATCACTTGGTGTGTTGCTCGCTTTAAGGTTGTAGTGGCGGGTTTCTCCACTAATTTTAAGTTGTAAACCATGATTTTGAATGGCCTCAAGATGAGGCCCCCTAGCAATAAGGCTTACATCTGCCCCCGCATCATGTAGACAAGCAGCTAAATATCCACCTATAGCTCCAGCTCCATAAACACATATTTTAACTGCCATTAGCTATCCTCTAAACCAAGTTTCTTTGCTAACCCTATTCGCTGCATTTTACCTGTTGCCCCTTTGGGAATCTCCTCTAAAAAACAAATATGCTTAGGAATTTTAAACCGTGCCAACTTTTCACTTGCAAAGGCTTTCAACTCTGCTTCTGAGAGTTGTTGACCATCAGTGAGCACAACCGCTAAGCCAATTTCCTCTCCATAGGTTTTATCAGCTACAGCAAACGATACAACTTGTTGAATCGACGGATGTTCCATAAACACATTGTCAATTTCTAATGGGGAAATTTTTTCTCCGCCTCTATTAATGATTTCCTTTAATCTTCCAGTAATTTTTAAATACCCATCCTCATCAAACATACCTTGGTCACCAGTCCTAAACCAGCCATTAGTAAAACCTTTGGCATTTGCCTCTGGGTTTTTGTCATATCCAGGAGTTACATTTTCTCCTTTAATGCATACTTCTCCTTCATTTCCCTGTTGCAATTGAGTTCCTTCAGAATCCATAATGCATACCTCGGGACCGGCCGGCAAACCAACAAACCCTGCTTTTTGTATTTGGGGTGGCAACGGATTTGAGGTCATTTGATGTGCAGCTTCGGTCATTCCATATGCCTCGATTACTGGACAATTAAATAAATCAGCTAATTCCTCAAATACAGCAGGTGGTAGGGAAGCGGATGAAGATCTTATAAACCGCAATTTAAGAGCTTTAGCCGCATCTACCTGACGCTGTCCACGAAGCAGAATAGCTTGATGCATAGTTGGAACACCTGAATACCAAGTAATTTTTTCACTTGTTGCAAGGTCAAAAAATTTGAGTGCATTGAAACCTGGTGTACAACAAATGGAAGAGCCAGAATATAGACTTGCACAAAGCACCGCTATTAATCCATGAATATGAAATAAAGGCATAATATTTAAAGAGTGGTCAGCTTCACTCAGCTTTAATGTATTTGAAATATTTCCTGCTGATGC
>JAAXKA010000160.1 GCA_012269555.1 Alphaproteobacteria bacterium | reverse complement strand
GAATTTACATCTTCGGGGATAAAAAATAAGAAAAAAAATAATAAGAACTTACTATATTTGTACATAATCAATATTTTGTTAAATTTAAAAATATTAGAAAACTAGCCGGATATAAATCAATTCTTTGTAAAAAACTTCTATAAAATGTTTTTTTAACTAACATAGGATTAATGTGTTTAAGTTATCGCTTTTTAAATTGAAATTTAAGATGTTTCTATTGGTGCATTTGAGCTACCCCATTCCGCCCAACTTCCATCATAGACTAAGTTTCCTGTTACACCAATCAAACTCAAAGCTAGTGCAATACCAGTGGCCGTAACTCCTGAGCCGCAAGTAGTGATAATGGGCTCATCTAAATTTACGCCAGCTTTAGCTATTATGTCTTTAATTTCTTCATTAGAAACAATTTCACCCGTTTTGGCATTGAGAAATGACGTTAAAGGCACGTTACAGGATTTTGGAATATGACCAGATCGAAGTCCTGCCCGTGGTTCTGGCTCATTTCCAGTAAAGCGTGCGTGAGACCTAGCATCCAAAATTTGCATTTTTTCAGTAGACATGACTTTTGTATATAATTTATCAAAATAAATAACTGCGGTATCGATAGGTTTTGATGACTTAAAATCAGAATTTGTAAAGCTTTTTCCTTTCCCGTTCTCCGTCTTTCCACCTGATGACTTATATTTTTTTAACCCACCATCAAGGACAAATACTTTTTCATGTCCAAACATTCTTAATAACCACCAAGCTCTTGCAGACGATAAAAACGGAGAATTATCATATACAACAATTGTATCTTTATTTCTTAATCCAAGTTGTTGCATGTGTTTTTCGAATTGTTTGGGTGTTGGAAGCATATGGGGTAAATCAGAATCAGGGTCTTTTATAGCGTCAATATCAAAACGAATGGCATTGACTATATGTTCTTTTACATATTCTTCTTCTGCATTGCGGTTATGTGTGGGCAAGAAATAGGTTGCATCGCATATTTTTAGATTATCAAGCGCTATATTTTTTATTAACCAATCTGCTGTTACAAGATTTTTTATTCGTGACATTTCTCAAATCCAGTTAGGTGAGGGTAGGTTTTTTGATTTTAAAAATTCTGGGTTCCAAACTTTTGACTGATAACGTTGCCCTGAATCACATAAAATCGTAATTATTGTATGACCTTTTCCTAGCTTTCTTGCAAGTTCAATTGCACCTGCAACATTTATCGCGCTTGAACCACCTAAATACAGTCCTTCCTGTGACATAAGATCGTATAATATAGGTAAAGCAACCTCATCAGAAATTTGGAAGCAATAATCTGGCTTAAAACCTCTAAGGTTCTCTGTAATTCTTCCTTGACCTATACCTTCGGAAATAGAATTACCCACAGATTTAAACTCACCTTTTTCATAATAATTGAATAATGCACTGCCAAGCGGGTCTGCTAAACCTATTGCTATATTTTCATTGCAGGTTTTTAAATATGAACCAACACCTGCAATAGTTCCTCCAGAACCTACTGCGCAAATAAAACCATCAATTTTACCTTTGGTCTGGTTCCATATTTCGGGACCAGTGGAAGAAAAATGTCCATTTTTGTTAGCTATATTGTCAAATTGATTTGCCCAAATTACATTTGAATTGGGTATCTTTTGCATTTCCTGCGCCATAGATTGTGAAACGCGTATATAATTTCCAGGATCACGATATGGTAATGCTGGCACGAGCTTTAAATCTGCCTTTGCAACTCTCAGAGCATCTTTCTTTTCCTGACTTTGAGTTTCTGGCATAACAATAATTGTTTTATAACCACGTGAATTGGCAGCAAGAGCAAGGCTAATTCCGGTATTGCCTGCAGTGCCCTCAATTATTGTTCCACCTTGAGATAATATCCCATCTGCCTCTGCTGCCTCTATTATAGCTTTCGCAGCTCTATCTTTAACAGAGCCTCCGGGATTAAGAAATTCTGCTTTGCCGTAGATATCACATCCAGTGATCTCAGATGCAGCACGAAGTTTTATTAGCGGTGTATTGCCAACTAAATCCAGAAAGCTTTCTGCAGACGTCATGATAAAAACTCATATTTCCAATTTAACTATTAAAATGTTAGATATGTTGTAACACTTGAATTTTATAAAGAAAATTAATTATATTTAATTCTAAAAAATATATGCTTTTTGACTAAATACAACAGGGGAGGTGTTATGGTTTATCAACAAGCAAGAAACCTTCCATTTACTCTTTTCAAGAATATGGAAGTGGCGCCTTCGAATTCGTTGTTCTTTGATAAAAGGTCAGATGGATGGGTTGGGCAAAGTTGGGAAGAAGTCGCGCATAAAACTCATGATTTAGCCAAATTTCTCATTTCGATTGGCATAAAGGCAGATGACAAAGTAATGATATCGTCTGAAAATCGATCAGAGTGGGCTATCGCAAATATAGCTATAATGTCAGTTGGCGCTGTTGCTGTTCCTGCGTATACCACTCTCACCCAGTCTGATTATGAGTTTCTTATACAACATAGTGAAACGCGTTGTATTTTTACATCATCAGGCAAACTTGCAGAAACATTACGCCTAGCTGCAGAAAAAGTAGGGAATGTAGAGGCCATAATTTATTTTGATGAAATTCCAAAAAACAAAAAAAATAATAAAATACAGGAGTTTATGCTTTCTAATGTACCATCTATTCAAAATTTAGATAAAAAATTTCTCTCCTATATTAAAAAAATACCTCCCGAAAATGTTTGCTGTATCATATATACATCGGGCACAGCGGGCACACCAAAGGGTGTTATGCTTACTCACAAATCTATTCAGGCAAATATCATAGCAGCCTCTGAATTGCTAGATGAAGGCGATTCTCTGAATAACGCAAGGTTTTTATCTCTTCTGCCATTATCACATTCATACGAGCACACAGCGGGTTTGCACCTGCCGTTATCTATTGGCGCAAATGTATGGTTCTGCAGCAATCCCGAAAGATTTGCTCAAGACCTTCAGGAAGTTCAACCCACCATTATGACAGCAGTCCCTAGGTTGTATGAAGTTTTGTTTAATAGAATAAATACTGGAGTTTCAGCAAAAGGGGGACTTTCTGAAATTCTTTTTAAAAAAGCAGTTCAGATTGGAACAGCAAAAATTTTTAAGAAACATATAAGTTTTTCTGATTACTTATTGGATAAATTATTAGATGCTCTCATTCGCAAAAAAAT
Organism: Alphaproteobacteria bacterium; assembly: GCA_012269555.1. Taxonomy (GTDB): domain Bacteria; phylum Pseudomonadota; class Alphaproteobacteria; order Puniceispirillales; family Puniceispirillaceae; genus UBA5951. Next base: position 2,751 of record JAAXKA010000160.1, on the reverse strand, counting down.
TTCTAAACGATTAGGCGGAAGATTAAAATTTTTTGTTTCGGGAGGCGCAGCTCTTAACCCAGACATTGGTAGATTTTTTTTAAGCTTAGGAGTGCAAATATTACAGGGTTATGGGCAGACTGAAGCGTCACCACTGATTTCCGCTAATCGGCCAAATTCGATAAGAATAGAAACTGTTGGCCCACCTGTTAAAGGAGTAAATGTTAAGTTATCAAAAAATTCAGAATTGCTTGTCAGAGGTAATTGCCTGATGAAAGGTTACTGGAAGGATGTAAAAGCTACTAAGGAAACATTAAAAGACGGATGGTTGCATACAGGAGACATTGCTAGCATTCATGACGATGGATTTATAGAAATAACAGGAAGAGTTAAAGAAATAATAGTCAATTCAGGTGGTGACAACATTTCACCTTCTAGGGTTGAGTCTATACTTTGTTTTCAGCCTGAAATTGAAGCGGCTGTTGTAATTGGAGATAAAAGGCCATGGCTATGCGGAATTATTACTACTACAGAACAGTTTAATGAAGAGTATGTTTCAATAACTGATAGACAAAAACGTATTAGTGAAATCATAAAAACTGTAAATAATACTTTATCTCAAGCAGAAAAAATCAGAAAGTTTATTATAGCTGATGAGCCATTTACGGTATCAAACAAGATGTTAACACCTACATTAAAAGTGAGGAGACATGAAATATACAAAAATTACGAAAAACGTATCGATGAACTATATAAATAATCTTCAAGTTAGCACTGCAAAGGATTTTTAGATTACTGGTCTATTATGATGAATGTGATTTATAACTTCATTTCTGGCTCTAGGGGCATCAAAAACTTTAAATGCCTCAATAATCTGATAATGAGAGTTTGCCATCTCTAATAAGTTTTTTTCTTGTCTATCTACAATTAAAAACGTTTTAATTTGAATATGTAATGTTTGCCAAGTCTTTAATAATATTTCATTTCCAGCATTTTTGATAATTATTGAATGAAATTCGTGATTTATAGAAGAAAATAACATTAGCTCATCTCTGTTGGCAGCTTCAATCATTCTTTCAACAGCTTCTGTTAACTCATTCGAAATAGATATTTTTTTTTGACAAACTATTTCAGCTGCGTAGCCCTCAAGTTGTGCGCGAACATCATAGATATCAAAGAGTTCCTGATTACTTACTTTTCGAACCCTAGAACCACGGTTAGGGAGAGTTTCTAACAGGCCGGTGGCTTCAAGCTCTCTTATTGCTTCTCTTACAGGAGCTTGGCTTGTCTGCATTTGGTGAGCAATTTTCATTTCAATTAGGCGTTCACCAGGTTCAAACTCACCATTTAGTATTTTTGTAAGTATGTATTCTCTGACCTGACCAGATAGCGTACCAACATTTTTCTTAGCTGTTGCTTCCATTACGTTTAATTTTATACCTTAATAATTATTTTGAACGGTTATTTTTTACTCTCATATAATTGAGTATGACTTAATCGGGCTAAATATCAAGTAAGTTAAGTAATTAGGCTTAATTTAAAACTAAATGATTAGAATAAATATCTGAAATATTTATGTTTAAATTTCAATCATCTGGTGTCCATAAAATATTAGAGGTTATTGAACGCTTATCTCTCATTTCCCATCTTCCAACATCTACGCGCGCTAAAAATTCTCCTAACATCTGATTAAAAAGAGCAGGCTCTTCAAGATTAATTAAATGACCAGACCTTGGAAGAAGAACAAGAGCAGATGAATGAATGTTGCGCTTCATAAAAAGTGCTACATCAAGGCATGGATCATCTTCGTCCCCATTAATTATCAACGTGGGTACTTTAAGATTTTGCATCTGATTAACAAAATCATACAAAGATGGTCTTTTTCCTTGTACTGAACGCATTGTATTCGCAGAGCCAATAGTCGAATGTTCTTTTAATTGATTTGCAAAAATTTTCCAGCCATAAGGGTCCTTGTTTGCAAACTGAACTCTTGTAGGTCCTATGGCATAAATCTCGGCAAATTTTTCCATAGTATCTGCTTCAATCCGATTTGCAACTTGTTTTGTTTCCTCAGAAAATTTCTTATGTACATCAGGATGAGCGCCATATCCCGCACCAGCAATAGTTAATGATAAAGCCCGATCGGGATAATTAAATCCAAAATGAAGTGTGGCAAAACCGCCCATTGACAATCCTACAATATGTGCTTTTTCAATTTGTAGTTCATCAAGTAAATCCAATATATCATCGGTAGCTCTTTTCTGCCCATATGATTTATCATCTTTTGGCACATCTGATGGAGGATAGCCTCTAGCGTTAAATGCAATAACCCGATAATTTCTGGCAAAATAACGAATTTGAGGTTCCCAACTTCTAATATCTCCACCAAACTCATGTGCAAAAACTATAGGAATGCCGCTACCAGCTTCTTCAAAATGCAATTTAAAATCGTCACTGGTTGTAATTAATGGCATATTATGTTCCTTAATTGTTGAGTCTGATAGCAATCTTCAATGATTTAATTTTTTTTTATTAAATATATCTTAACCTTATGCAAAGAAATTATGTCAATTATTTTGATTTATGATATTAGATATTCTTTATCTAATTAATAGAAGTCATAACGAATTTGTCTGATACTTGACCGAATTACTTATTTATATTTAACTGATAATTAAAGTTATTTTGATATAATGGTTGTATTTGTATAATGGTAAATGATTTTCTAAAAATGGGTCCACATGATGTAGGTGGAGAGCCGTCGCATTCTAT
>JAAXKA010000104.1 GCA_012269555.1 Alphaproteobacteria bacterium | reverse complement strand
TCGCCGATATGGCCACCCTTCTGATGGCATTTTTTGTTCTCATTCTATCTTTTGCCGAGTTTAATGTCCCAAAATTTAAGCAAATCTCAGGTACTTTAAGAGAGGCTTTCGGCGTACAGAAAGTTGTTCCGGTTGTTGAGCAGCCTAAGGGTACGACAGTCATCTCGCTTAATTTTAGCCCAAATCCCACGCCGGCCATAACGGATACACTTCGACAGCAAACTACGGAGTTGCAAGCCCCTGAATTAGAGCTGCAAACTAAAACTGAAGATGCTCCAGATGGGAGCCAGACAGACAAGCAGAAAGACTCTGATTTTGAAGGTGCAGGTGGTGAAGGTGCAGAGCAACTTGACGCAACAGAACTCGCAACGCAGCTTAAGAAGGCAATTGATACAGGCGAGGTAACTGTCGAGACGCTTGGCGAGAACGTTGTAATAAATTTTCCAGAAGAAAAAACTTCCGATGAGGACGTGAGCACTATGATTGCCGAAACCCTAGAAGCTTTAAATGAGGCAAGAGAAAAATCTGGAGCCTCAGAAAATGAAGTTCTTTTCGGCGGAATTGAAGGTGAACTTGAAAAATTAGCAGCGGCCATGGATGCATCAGCTCCACAAAATGGGGAAGGCAAGGGCGGATCATCCCAAGAGGCCTTTGAGAAGCAACAGAATGCTTCACGCACCACAGAAGAGCTGACGGTCGCTCTCAAACAGCAAATTGATCAAGGTTTAATTGAAGTCGAACAGCGCGACGATAAAGTATTCATCACAGTAGGTTCTGGTGGAGCTTTCCCATCCGGAACGGCAGATCTAACAGAAGAAGCTCAGCGAATATTAGATAGAATATCACTGGCAGCTATGAGTCCCGAGAGTAAAATAACTGTCACTGGTCATACAGATGACGTCCCAATATCCAATGCACAGTTCAGAGATAACTGGGACTTGGCCGCCGGTAGGGCAGCTAGTGTTGTGCAGGCGATACAGCGAACGGGTTTGATAGACGGTGATCGACTATCAGCAGTAAGCAAGGGCGAGATGGCACCGGTCGCTGATAATACAACGGCTGCAGGTAGAGAGCAAAATAGACGGATTGAGATAGAAATCACGTACTAAGGCTAATTCTTTTTTGGCCTATGTCGTTAGATTCTATGGAGTAGTAAAAAATGGGCGAAGTCGCAAAACCTGATTATCTCAGTCTTGTAAACCAGGGTGGGTCTGGATTTAATGTCTCTGAGCTCGTAACCGCCATTGTTGCCTCTGAAATAGAGCCTAAACGTGCCATTCAAACGTCAAAGCAAGAGACGACGGAGAATGCTATTTCTGGTATAGGTTTTTTGAATTCTCAAGTAGCTGTCACACAAAAAAACTTCAATACTATTGCTGGAGATACTTTTTTTACCATGAGTTCTACGAATAGCTCAGGTGTTGAGATTACTGCAACGGATGAGTCAAAACTGGAACCAGGAAATAGGACCATTGAAAACGTAACTTTGGCAAAAAAAATGGTCTTTGAATTGGGAGGGTTTGCCAATCTAACCGATACTTTCACGGCCTCTCTTACTGTAGATTTTGGTTCATGGACAGAAGCAGCCGGTACTTACACGTTTACTGACGCCGATGCATCAACCTCAACCAGTCTTAGCTTTACCGGTCAAACGGTTGGAGAAGTGGTTGGATTAATCAACGAGTTGGGCGATATCGAGGCGCAAATTGTAGACACTACCGGCGAAGGAACAAACTATTCTATTATCTTAACAAGTGACGACACGGGTTTTGAAAATGGCTTTAGAATATTAAGTGACGGAACTGGTGACGCTGCTCAAGATGCCCGATGGGAAACACCCGCGGATCCAGCTGCGCACTCGGCTGACAATACATTCAGCCAGTTGTCAAGCAATGCATCATTTGATTTGGACGGTGTGTCCGTTACGCGTAAAAAAAATATCATTACAGATCTCATTGAAGGCGCGTCAATTGAGTTAAAGTCTGATTTTACCGATGCTGCAACAGTCGGTATTTCACGTTCTGAAAGTGCTGTTCGCCAAACTGTTGAGGATGTAATTTTCTCTTTGAATGAATTTAAGGCTGAGATAGATCGCCTTACTTTTATTGATATTGAAGGTGATGAAAATGGTCCACTTGCTTTGGATCCAGCGACAATAACAATTAAATCAGATTTTAAGCGCCTGGCTGTTGAACCGCTTCGAGGTTACGGTGAGGACTTAATTTATTTTTCTCAGCTGGGTATAAAAACAGATAGTAACGGTGACTATTACCTGGATGAAGTAACATTTGAGAAAACTTTATCCAACAATCCAGAGTATTTTAATGCTCTTAAAGACGATAACATATCAACAAACTCAGCCTCTGTGAGCGTTACTAAGTCACAGTACACCCGAATAGATGCAGGGACTTATACTGTTACGAAAGTTGGTGATGATTATATGTTTGGCGATGAAGATTTACTGCAGCTTCCTTACGACGGTGGCAGCCAATTCACGACTATGGCCTATCCTGGACTAGTCATTAGATCTGCTGCTGAGAACCCTGCTGACTTTGATGTTTATGTGGGTAAAAGTTTTGCAAATAAAATTGATGAAATGATGACATCTATTCTTGATCTGGAATCATCTTTGAGTAGTGCCAATGAGTCCTATAAAAACATGAGTGCTGATATTGAAGAGAGATTAACGGCTCTTGAGGAACGCGAGGAACTTATCACGACGAGGTATACTACTCAGTTTGGTGATATGGAAAAATCAATGACCCAATTCAACAGTACAAAATCACTTCTTGAAAATTTTATAGAAGCTTGGAAAAAACAGAAAAACTAGGATCTTATAGTCCGTACTTTTTTACTTTTTCTATCAACGTTGTCCTGAGAAGTTTTAAGTCCTTAGCGGCTTCGCTTGTATTTCCGTTATTCCGATTGAGAGCCGCTTCAATAAAAACAATTTCGATATCTCTTAGAAGTAATCTTAAGTCTACTGAGTTATTTGTATCAAACCAATTTGAGAAGTCTTCTGGTGTGGGTAAGCTTCTTTCTTCCTTTTCATCAAAAGAAACAGGGGCATCTCCTAATTCGTCAAATTCTGTCCATATTGCTGTTTGCTCTTCGGCTCTTGTAATGACGCTATTGTTAACGGAGATAAGATATTGATTTACGTCTTCTCCTGAAACAGGTTGGTTTGGAAAAAAGATTAATGACCTTTCAATGACATTTCTAACTTCTCTGATATTGCCAGGCCAATCATAAGATTTGAGTGCTTCCAGTGCCGTATCTTGAAAATGGGGTCTTTTACGCTTATCGGCCCTTGTTTTGATATTTAAAAAATGTTGGACCAAATCTGGTATATCACTGGCTCTACTCTTGAGACTAGGAACCGAAACTGGAAAAACGTTTAGGCGGAACAATAAGTCTTCTCGGAAAACATTTGTCTCTACGAGCTCATTTAAGTCTTTATGTGTGGCACAAATTATTCTGACGTCTAATTTGATTTCCTTATTACTTCCAACTCTGGAAATAACGGAATTTTCTAGAACCCGAAGCAATTTAGTTTGTAAACCAAAAGGCATATCACCAATCTCATCTAAGAACAGTGTTCCTTTGTCTGCCTGCTCAAATTTTCCAATGGTTGTTTTAAGGGCTCCCGTAAATGCGCCCTTCTCGAAACCAAAGATTTCTGCCTCCATTAGTTCGCTGGGAATAGCTGCACAGTTCAGGGCTATAAAATTACCTTTTCTTCTGCTTTCGTCGTGAATAGCCTCTGCAACCAATTCTTTTCCTGAACCTGTGGGGCCGTTTATGATGACAGGTGAATTTGAAGAGGCAACGAGGCCAATCATTTTCTTAAGCTCTACAGCGGGTTTTGATTGTCCAATAATCTTACTGTCGACTGAATTCATCAGGATGTTGCCTCTCCTGGGATTTTATTTGCTATAGGATATATTGCGATTTGTGCTATGGCTAGCTTAAATGGAAAGTTTCTTTTAAACAATTGTCTGAATAATGATATTTAAGGATCTATGGTGTTCCAAAAAGTCCAAAATAGTTTGAAGAAATTACGCGAGAAGGCGGGCTTGGGTAAACCAGATTTAGACTATCTGGACAACCAAGACCTTTCCCGGTTCAGTGAGCAAGATATTATACTGGAAAGTGAAAAACAAATTCAGCAATATCTTCCGGAAGTATTAGGTCAAGCCTTAGCGAGGACTTGGATCGATAAGCGCTTTTTGGATGCTTTTTATAAATATCCAGTTGAAATACTCGAGCGTGGAGGAGTTTACCTACCGGAAAAAGTTTCAGTGGAATTTAAAAAAGAAGAAAACCAACGGCCCAGAGTGATTGTATATGAAACGGATAAAAATAAAAAAAGAAAACTCCTAGAGTTAAAATTAGTAATGGTGGCAGAGCAATGAAAAAACTTTTATTATCCTTTCTTTTCTTATCAGCATTGGTTGCAAACCCCGTCGTGGCTGAAAGCCATAGCAACGAGAGTGCAGCTCAAGTAGATAAATTTGAAACTGCCGTAAGGCTTGTTGGTGAGAAAAAATATGTTGAAGCAGTAGCGCAATTCAAACTTCTTGCAAACGGAGGATTGCCCGAGGCGCAGTTTAATCTTGCTATCTTGAATTTGAATGGCTTAGGAGCGCCAAAAAACTTTAAGAATGCTCTTTACTGGTCTTGGTATGCTTATTTGAATAAACACGAAACCGCTTTTAACCAAGTTGAGAAAATATTTCCTTTAATGACTGAAGCCCTTAGGGATGAAGTCGCGACACAGATAACAGAGGAATTATTAGAACTAGCAAATGATGGTGACCAATTAGCCAGTCTGAAATTAGGCCAAACGTATACGCAGTTATTTGTGGCGCCAGACTTCAAATCTGCCTATGTGTGGCTATCGATTGCTCAGGCATATGGCTTGGAAGGTGTCGCAGAGTTGTTGGAAAACACAACGAAGCAGCTAACAATGGAAGAGATTTTGCAACAGCAGGACGCAGCTGCCGCAACTTTTGAAAAAATTAACAATTAAATTTCTTTTATCGGTGTTATATCAGAAACAAAACTGAGCAGGTTAAGTTTGTCGCCACATAATTTGTCAAGTTCAGAGACTGCTTCGCCTAAACTTTCGATAATTGGCTTTAATTTATTAGGATCAATCACTGCGGCTGATTTTGCCACGACTCTAAGGTCCGAAAGCGCTGCTTCGAACCTCTCATAACTGTTTTTAAAGTCGTCCGCGTTTACACTTTCGCGTATTGGATTTGACTTTAAGATATCTGATAGGGTGTCTAAATTTTCAACTAAACCCTTGATATCCATTGCTACGCTATCCTTCGCCTTCCTTAATGCTTTCAAACAGCTTATTAGTAATAGCATTTAAATCAATAGGGTACCGCCCTTCAGACACTTTCTGGCGAATTTCCTTAACCACCTCAATATTTACTGGTGGTTCGCTGGAAAGTGATTTTACCTTTTCACTCACAGACAAATCAACACTTACAGATGCGGTTGTAGCCGCAGTAGCCTTATCAGCTGCTGAAGTTTGCGATGTCTCTGCTTGTGATACGCGCGACTTTCTTTGGTCTTGAACAGTTGCAGACCCAGCATTTGGGCTATTTCTTACTGTATCAACCATTTTGAAACTCCTTTCGCTACTACATACGACATCTATTAGCTACATGTTAGTTATTGGTGAAACTTTTTTTCTTCCCGTTATAATCGCTTTTAAAACTTTTTTTGAATTTAAGTTTTCTATTGATATCATATCACCTAATTGGCCGTTTTCCAAGGCTATTGCTGATGTAGTTATGGACAATTTGCTATTTTGTGCCACAACTAACACAGTATCTTCTTTATTGATAAGAAAAACAGTTTCGAGATGTCTAGCCTTTACCACTGTGCCTGAAGCCAAGCTTACTTTAGCTTTGCGGCCTATTACTTCTTCACGTTCTGTAAAAGC
>JAAXKA010000063.1:5173-6035 GCA_012269555.1 Alphaproteobacteria bacterium | reverse complement strand
AGTTGGTCTTTAGTTAAGGAATATGGGTCTTTGTCAAATTGACTCTTAAGTAACATGATGGCCCATTCAAAGTGGCTTGGTGTGTCTTCGTTTTCCATGAATTTAGGAACGACCCATGAGACCTAAAATTTAGTTTAACTCGTATAAATATCGTATCTGTAGAAACCGATCAAATTTTGTAATTTAAAGTTTTTATAGTCTACTATGGCACCTTAATTGCAGAGCAAGCTTTATGGTGGCTAATCGGAAAATATCACGACGAGTTTTTGGACTTGGTATTATTTCAGCAGGTTTGTGTGAAGCAGCAGCACCTCTCATTGATTTGGGAGGCACAAAGACCCCATTTATTTCAACTTCCAGGGGTAAAAAGATTATTGAGTTTAATTCTCAACCTAATTTTCAAGGACAAAACGGAGTTTATTTTGATCCAGAGCCAGAATTGAAAAATGGTCATACAAACCAAAATTTTATTACTGATAATCGAAACTATGTTCCTGTGAAAACTTTTAGGCTTCTTTTAGAAAATGGAAATACTGGTGAAAGTTATTTGTACTCAATAGCTAGCTCGTTTTTCAATAACCAAATAGACTATGGTTTTTTTGATTATTTTTTCCGTGACTGGCGGGAAAATAAGGAAATCAAAATGGATCGTGGAGTGGTCAATAATTTCTTAAAAATTTGTGAAAACTTAGTTGGAACTGAAAAAACATTGAATGTGATTATTACTTCTGGCTACAGAACGTTAAAAACAAATGAATATTTGAGGAAAAACAGCTCACAAGTTGCGAAAAACTCAATGCATTTATCAGGCCGCGCTATTGATTTTGCTATTAAAAATAAATCCATTGGAAAATTAGAGAAA
>JAAXKA010000063.1:0-5163 GCA_012269555.1 Alphaproteobacteria bacterium | reverse complement strand
TGATTTGCTGACCCCAGGCGGCTTAGGGGTCTACTCTGGCTTTATTCATATTGATACTGGGCCACATCGCCGCTGGAATGCCTAATATCTCTGCGTAAATGTTAGTATAAAAAGAGCTAGAATATTTTTTAAAAATATCAGATCATTGGGCATGAGTACTCGATACGAAGAAATTCAGGTAAATGTCCTGAGAATTTTAGAGCCAGCAACTTTAGGTGACCGGACCTCGAGAATTTGGGATATCAGTCTTTTCTCTTTAGTGGTGTTGAATTTAATTGCTGTGGCGTTGGAATCCGTTCCCGCCTTTCAAAGTAATTATGGAAATTGGCTTTATAATTTTGAGTTGTTTTCAGTAATTGTGTTTTCATTTGAATATATCGCTAGGGTTTGGTCGGCTCCTGCGAAAAGAGAGATTGATCTAACAAACTCACCTCTCAAAGCCAGGGTCCGTTATATCTTTAGTTTTTATGGCTTAATTGATTTGGTTGCCATTTTACCGTTTTACATTCAGGCTTTTTTCCCAGGGTTAGATTTAAGGGTCCTAAGAGCTCTTAGGCTGCTCAGGATATTAAAGTTAAATCACTATAACTCCGCGCTTGATGATCTTTTTGGAGCAATTGTCGAAGAAAAAAAATCGTTCATGACAACACTATACATTTTTTCTGTAGCTTTTGTTTTGTCGTCTTCACTTATCTATTATGCCGAACACAAGGTTCAACCAGAGGCGTTTAGATCCATTCCAGATGCCATGTACTGGTCAATAATAACGCTTACTACAGTAGGCTACGGTGATGTTAGTCCCATTACGGTGTTTGGTAAAAGTATTGCGGCGATAACAGCAATATTTGGGGTAGTGGTTGTTGCTCTGTTAACTGGTATTGTGGCAAATGCCTTTAATGCTCAAATGGAGAGGCGAAAAATTATTTTCGAAGATCAAGTTCGAGAAGCATTGTTAGATGGTGTTTTAGATAGTGATGAGGAGGCTTCCTTGGACGATTTGAGGAAGAAATTCGGAATGTCAAAAATACAGGCAGATGCACTTATAGAACATGTAAAAAAATTAAAGGAAGAAAAAGAGTGAGACTAGAAAAATGAGGAATTTTTGAGCATAGCTAGTCCAAAGGCTGTCATAAAGTATTTATTCGCATCTATTTTAGTTGGAACGGCTTTGGGTGTGAGTGGAGCGTTTGCAGCTCAAGGTTTTCGTTCTGGTATCATATTTGTTTCAGATTTTTTAAGACGAATTTACCAAGGTGACCCAAATTTTTTCTTCTATCTGTTTACACTTTCTATAGCGCTTTTGTTTGTGCATTACTCTAAGGTTTTTATAAAAGGCAAACCTTTTCAGAGTGTTGCTGATAGTATCTATCTTGCCCATAAGTCAAATAATGAAACAGATGTAAGGGTTGGAATTGTCAGTACTTTGGCTGCTTTTTTTTCTGCTAGCGGCGGTGCAAGTATTGGGCAATATGGCCCACTGGTACATTTTGGCACAACACTTGGGGCTTGGTTGAAGCAAAAAATGCCGTTTAATTTCACCCCTGATCTATATATCGGTGCCGGTGTTGCTGCGTCAATTTCTTCAGGTTTTGGAGCCCCTTTGGCAGGCTTGATATTTGCGCATGAAGCTATCTTGAGGCACTATTCGCATAAGTCAATTCTCGCAATTGCTACAGCATCTGGGATATCTTATGCCGTTTCTACTGCCATTTGGGGTGATGCAAATGTAATTGCTGTATCGCCTGATCAATTCAATTTATTGTTAATTCTACTTATATCGTTTTTAGCTGGACCAATTTTTGGGTTGATTGCTATTTTGTATATGAAAAGTTTGTTATTTTTTAACAAACTCGCGAATCAAAATAACTTTAGTCTGATTTATAAATACGGCGTTTGCATCATTTCACTAAGTATAATTGGGCATTTTGTGCCCGAAGTTATGGGTTTGGGAGCCGAAACTGTTGGTGGAGTTCTAGGGTCAAATTATACAATATTCCTTCTCGTAATAATCGTACTGGGCAAGATTTTGGCCACGTCAATATCCCTAAACTTTGGTTTTTTTGGTGGTGTCTTCTCCCCAGCAATTTTGGTGGGGGCCGGAGCTGGAGCTGTTGTTTCTGCAATATTGGTTTCGATTGGAATCTTTGAAGAATTCCAGCAAGCTTTAGTTATCAGTGGAATAGCGGCTGTTGCTGGGTCGGTAATTGGAGCTCCCCTATGTATGGTTATTATTGTTTTGGAGCTTACAAACTCGTATGCTTACGCTCTCGCTTCACTGGTGGGTCTCGCTATATCAGTTGGTTATGTGCAAGTTAGGTTTGGTTCATCTTATTTTGATGTTCAACTACTTAATAGAGGTATTGATATTTCTGATGGTCGAACAGGTTTATTTATGTATGAAACTGAAATTTTAGAATTTGCAGAGGTAAATTTTCAAACCGTAAAAGAAAGTGACAGTGTTGAAAAAGCTATCTCTTTGATGTCCAGTACTAATCAATCGGAGCTCATAGTTTTAGATGCAAATGAAGAGTTTAAAGGTAAAATTAATTCATTATCATTATTTAATAAATCTGGGACTTTGCTAGAGTCTGCCGTAATCGACAATAATAGCATAGTAATCGAGCATGATGCATCTTTGCAAAGCGCAATGGAAATAGCTGCTGATTTTGTTGGGGAAATTATTCCTATCGTGAATATTAATACAAAAAAGGCAGTTGCAGTTATTACTGAAGGAGCGATATTTCAGGCCTATTTATCTAAACAAAACCAGACTGTGGATGTGGAAAAAAGATAATGAAAAGTTTTTTTGTTTCAATTTTACTTATAATGCTTACCAAGGTAGCGTTTGCGAATTCAGAATACAGATGTGGTGTCAGTTTAATATTTGATAGTGATGGAACAGGATCTGTTGCTAATTATATTCTAAGTCTTCAGGTTAAAAATACTACTGGACGAAATATAACTGGTGTTTCCGTAATTTACAAAGATAAGAAGGGTGAAGTTATTGGTAATGCTGCTCTAAAATGTTCTGTAAATTCTTCGGATATCAAACCTGGAAGCTATGGTGAATGTGTTAGAACACTCCAACGCGTAGACGGTGAATATATCAATTCATTTGGCATAAAAAAATGGACTGAAATCGTAAACACGCAGCTAGAAAAGTTAAATTCCATTCAATTTTGTGATGTTTTAGGTTTTTCTTATTAAGAGTCCTCGAAAATTATTTCTTTTAAATTTATTTTTATAGTTGAGACATCAGCGCTTTTATAAATTTTATTTAAACTCCTGTAGAGTGAGAAATTCATTGGAACATCAGATCGAATGAGGTGAGAACTATTCAACGACGAAGTTTCTTTATAAATTATTTTTTCTGAGATGAGAATATCTATTACCTCTTCTTTATCTGTTCCAAAAACTACATTGACTCTGGCTCCACTCAAATTTCGCTTTGTCTGGTTTTCTATCGTCGCCATGACCCGGAACGCTTTTACCCCGTTAGAAAGAATAATTGGTTCGAGTAAGGGTAGCCTAACGATCACATCAGGGTTTGTAATCTTTTGATCTGTGCAAAATGCGATTGATTTTTCTTCAATAAAGCAACCGTGCTGAATAGTTTTCAAGTGCTCTGGTCTGAGATAACTATTAGCTGATAAGGCACTTGAGAGCAGACAAAAAAATGTAAAAAAATTTCTAAGATTAAATCTCAACATAAAAGTTCTTTTTAACTCGGCGTATTAGACCTTGGTGCACATCTTTTGCTTCTTGGGAGTCATACCTAAAAAGTTTTCCAGCCATTTTTTTCTCTGCTTCTAGGCGAGAATAGATCAATACGGCCGTAAACTTTTCCTCTACTTTCTCAATATTTGTAATTGCGAACTTTACGTCTTTTGCCTCTAAGTATTCATTCTTTAATGCTGCCTGAAGTCGTTGAATAGAGTCAGCTTTCACCTGTGAAAGAGAGTTTTTAGCGGTGTTCGCTAAAACTTTTACTTTTTGCACCGCTATCTCGATATCTTGATCACTCGGTCTTGGTGTTTTGCAAACAATAATATTATTATCAGTCGACATTATTTTAAGTCGGTGTTCTTTCAATACTTCCTTTATATGTGGAATGTACTCATCGCTACTGAAACGAATTGTTATTGAGTCTGCAGTTGAGCGTTCTTTGATGATCTCTACGTATTGACCGAGCTTTCTGGGCCGAAACTTTATCCAAACAGTAACAGTTTTAAATATCTGAGAGAAATCATTTAAGGCAACTGAATTCTCAGCGCTGTTAAGAAATGTGTCTATAACGTCATTCATGCGCTCTTTGGCACTATTAATGTACGAATTTTGATCCTCCACAATATGGACGATATTTTTTACAGCTGACGATTGTTCCTCTTCTGTATTTTCTGTTTTTTCTTCAGTAGCCACTTTAGTTCCCTTCAGAAAGTCAAGTTGTGCATCGATTTTGTGTTTTGCCTTATCATAAACTTATTTTAATTTAACTTGCCATTAAAATAAAATCTAAATAGTTTATACAGTCTTGCCTGGAAGGTGATCGGCCCAGCACAGCCGCTAGCAGGCTCGGTTTATTTGAGGGCTTAGTCGACATTTCTTCTAGCATTTCTAATTCTTTTTTGAAATTTGAAAAATGTCTTTCTTTTGTCTCGTAGGATAATCTTTTCAAACAAATTGAAAGATGCCTTGAACCCTTCTTATCGAGAACATTTACTATGTTTATTAGATTTAAATCACTGGACGGTCTTTTTCTTTGTGCGCTGATCGGCCGGATTATTTTTTTGGTTGATTCTTTAGTATCTAGACTTTCATCGGACACAGTAGGGGCTGCAAAGGCGATTTCTGGCATTATTACCAGTGGGGGTTGGCTAATCGATGAAACGCTCCCGAAGCCGTATACTTCTTGAAAATCTTTATTTAACCCTGCGATGACTTCAAACTTTGTATCACAAGTAGGCGTTTCATTTGTGATTGCATTGGTGTTACAATTTTGTTTGGTGTTCGCTAGTGATTGACTGCCGCTGATAGCTAAAACAAGCAATATTGTAGTAAAAGTTCCAATAAGACTTAAGCCTAATTTGCCAAAATTATGTCGATTCACCATTTTATTTTCTCTCTAGTCGATAACTTCACTGCCTATTCATAGCAAATCATATG
>JAAXKA010000024.1 GCA_012269555.1 Alphaproteobacteria bacterium | reverse complement strand
AGACAGGTGGTCGAAATAACTCAGGGCATGTCACTTCGTGGCATCGTGGGGGCGGTCATAAGCGCAAGTATCGTGTGATCGATTTTAAACGTCGTAAATTTGACATTAAAGGTACAGTAGAACGAATAGAGTACGACCCTAATAGAACAGCATTTATTGCACTCATAACATATGAAGATGGCGAGCAGTCATATATTTTAGCCCCACAAAGACTATCACCTGGTGACATAGTCGAGGCTGGACCGAAAGCTGATATTAAACCTGGAAATGCGCTTCCTATTTCCAATATTCCAGTTGGAACACTAATTCATAATATTGAGTTAAAACCCGGGAAAGGGGGGCAGCTTGCTCGGTCTGCCGGAACCTATGTACAATTAGTTGGACGAGATAGAGGATACGCTATTTTGCGTCTTACATCTGGTGAGGTTCGTCTGGTAAGATCCGAATGCATGGCGTCCATTGGAGCTGTATCGAACCCAGACCAGCAAAATATAAAAATTGGAAAAGCTGGACGAAATAGATGGCTTGGAAAGAGACCACATGTGCGCGGCGTAGTGATGAACCCAGTTGACCACCCTCATGGTGGTGGTGAAGGCAGGACTTCTGGTGGTCGTCATCCCGTTACGCCTTGGGGAAAACCAACAAAAGGAAAGCGCACTCGTAATAACAAAAAAACAGACCGCTTGATTGTGCGGCGACGTAAACCTTAAAGGAGCATATCACCTATGGCACGCTCAGTTTGGAAAGGCCCGTTTGTTGATGGGTATTTATTGAAAAAAGCAGAAAAAGCAGCTGCTTCACAGCGTAATGATGTTGTGAAGATTTGGTCACGTAGGTCTACGATATTACCACAATTTGTTGGCATTACATTTGGTGTTTACAACGGTAAGAAATTTATCCCTGTTTCCGTCTCAGAAGACATGGTTGGTCACAAATTTGGTGAGTTTGCGCCTACACGCACTTACTATGGCCACGCAGCTGATAAAAAATCTAAGAGGTAGTGTTTGTTATGGGAAAGAAATCAATGCCACGCCCTGTTGCAGATAATGAGGCAAGAGCTGTGGTAAAAAATATAAGGATAAGTCCTCAAAAACTAAATTTAGTTGCTACCATGATCAGAAAAATGGATGTGAGTAAAGCACTTGCAGCGCTTGAGTTTTCAAGGCGCAGAATATCTAACGATGTTAAAAAAGCACTCGAATCAGCAATCGCAAACGCTGAAAATAATCATTCTTTAGATGTAGATAGGCTTGTTGTTAAAGAGGCTTATGTTGGCAAGTCGATTGTGATGAAAAGATTCCGAGCCAGAGCTAGGGGTCGCGGTTCTCGGATTTTAAAGCCATTATCACATTTAACTATTGTGGTAAGTGAGAAAGAGGAGCAGGCATAATGGGCCAAAAGATTAAGCCTATCGGACTTAGAGTTGGCATTAACCGCACGTGGGATTCACGTTGGTTTGCAGGGAGAACCTATGGAGAATTGCTCCATAAAGACATTGAACTCCGTTCTCATCTGATGAAGCGATTAAAACCTGCTGGTATTAGCAGAGTGGTTATAGAAAGGCCTGCAGGTCGTGCTAGAATAACAATCTATGCAGGTCGTCCTGGTTTAATTATTGGAAAAAAAGGGCAGGATATAGAAAATCTTCGTCTTGACCTTGCCAAGCGAGTTGGCTCAGACGTTAGTCTTAATATTGTCGAAGTTCGCAAACCTGAGATAGACGCAAAATTGGTTGCAGAAAATATAGCACAGCAGTTAGAAAGACGTGTTGGTTTCAGGCGTGCTATGAAGCGGGCTGTTCAATCTGCAATGAGGCTTGGTGCGTTAGGAGTAAGAATCAATTGCTCCGGCCGTCTTGGGGGTGCAGAAATTGCACGTACAGAGTGGTATCGCGAGGGTAGAGTTCCATTACATACTTTACGTGCAGAAGTTGATTATGCAGAGGCTACTGCGTTTACTACCTATGGTGCAAACGGAATAAAAGTATGGATTTTTAAAGGCGAAGTAATGACGCATGACCCGATGGCACAAGATAAACGACTTGCAGAGCAGACCTCAAGCGCTGCTCCCCGAAATAACGTTTAATAGAGGAGATTGAGGGATGCTCTCGCCAAAACGAACAAAATTTCGAAAGGCTCATAAAGGTCGTATTCATGGAAACTCAAAAGGAGGAACGCAGCTTAATTTTGGTTCTTACGGATTAAAGGCTGTATCTCCTGAACGAATTACCGCTCGTCAAATCGAGGCTGCGCGTCGTGCAATAACTCGTCATTTGCGTCGTGCTGGACGCGTATGGATAAGAATTTTTCCTGATGTACCAGTTTCAAGTAAGCCTGCAGAGGTAAGAATGGGTAAAGGAAAGGGGTCACCTGAATTTTGGGTGGCCCGCGTAGCACCAGGTAGGATTCTGTTTGAAATAGATGGTGTTTCTTGGGATTTAGCGAACGAAGCATTAAAGTTGGCATCCGCTAAACTGCCAATAAATACAAGAATAGTCCGAAGGTTGGGTGATACAGGGTAATAGTGGAGATTAGAGATGGCAACAGTGAAAGCTTCTGAATTGCGAGCACAAACAAGTGATGAATTAAAGACAAAGTTAGTTTCATTAAAAAAGGAACAGTTTAATCTAAGATTTAAAGTCGCTTCTGGTGAAAATGAAAATTCTTCGAGAATTCGTATTATAAGGCGCGAAATAGCGCGGTTAAAAACAGTACTTACGGAAAAAATTGTGATGACCAGCAAAGAGACAGGAAAATAATACTATGCCAAAACGTGTTTTACAAGGTGTTGTCGTTAGCAACAAAGGAGATAAAACAGTTGTTGTTCAGGTTGAGCGTAGACTGATGCATCCGGTATACAAAAAATTTATTACAACATCAAAAAAGTATGCTGCTCATGATGAAGAAAATCGGTTGCAGGAAGGTGAGCCGGTAAAAATCCGAGAATGTCAGCCTGTGTCGAAGAGAAAGTTCTTTGAAGTGATTTATGATGAAGCGGCAAAGGGCTAGATAGGGAAAAGTGCCATGATACAGATGCAGTCAAATTTAGAAATCGCTGACAACTCAGGTGCTCGAAGAGTCCAATGTATAAAAGTTCTTGGAGGTTCTGGAAGAAGGTCAGCAGGTGTTGGCGACGTTATTGTCGTTTCAGTTAAAGAGGCCATTCCAAGAGGACGTGTTAAAAAGGGTGATGTTTATCGAGCTGTTATAGTGCGCACGGCTAAAGAAGTTAGGCGTGATGACGGGACAGCTATTCGTTTTGATAGAAATGCAGCCGTTCTCCTAAATAAGCAAAATGAGCCCATTGGAACACGTATTTTTGGACCTGTAACGCGTGAGTTGAGGTCACGCAACTTCATGAAAATCGTCTCATTAGCTCCAGAGGTATTATAATGCAGCCAAAGTTAAAAATTAAAAAAGGTGACGAGGTAATTATTGTTACAGGGAAAGATAAAGGAAAAAAAGGAACGGTCCTTGAAGTGTTGCCTATGGAGTCTCGTGTTAAAGTACAAGGTGTTAATTTGGTAAAACGTCATCGACGTCCAACTCAAACTTCACCAGGCGGGATAGATAGTGTTGAGGCATCGATGCATATCTCCAACGTAGCCCACGTTGATCCTGACTCTGGAAAAGCAACAAGAGTTGGATATCGTCTCGAAGAAGGTAATAAAGTGAGAGTAGCAAAAGCCTCAGGTAAGGTTATAAGCTAAAATAGAGGAAGTTTAGATGAAAACGCGTTTGGAAGAATATTATCGAACGGCTGTTCGCCCGGAACTTGTAGCTAAATTTGGTTATACTAATGAGTTTCAGGTGCCGAGGATAGAAAAAGTAATTATAAATATGGGTGTTGGTGGAGCAGTGCGAGACTCTAAGAAAGTTGAATTTGCTGTGAAGGATATGATGGCAATTGCTGGTCAAAAACCAATAATTACAAAAGCAAAAAAAGCAAATGCAGCATTTAAACTTCGTGAAGGCATGGCGATCGGATGCAAAGTAACGTTGCGCAAAGAGAAAATGTATGAATTTCTTGATAGGTTAGTAAACATTGCTTTGCCCCGGGTTCGTGACTTTCGTGGCTTAAATAATAAAAGTTTTGATGGAAGTGGAAATTATGCCCTTGGTATAAAAGAGCAGATCGTTTTTCCAGAAATCGAGTATGACAAAGTGGATGAAATCCGTGGAATGGATATCATCGTGGTAACAACAGCGAAAACAGACGATGAAGCGCGTGAACTACTTCGTGGTATTCAGTTCCCGTTTGGTACCGCTTAACTCATTCATAAAAAGGAATGCTTCAATGGCAAAGAAAAGTTCAATAGAAAAAAACAAACGCAGAATTAGAATGGTAGCCTCGAAAGGGGGACGTCGTGAATCCTTGCGAAACATTATTAAAAATAAAAATCTTCCATTGGAAGAGCGGTTCGCGGCTTCTTTAAAAATGTCGGAGGAACCAAGAGATAGCTCACCAAGCCGCGTCCGAAACAGATGTGAAATAACAGGTCGTCCTCGTGGTTATTATCGCAAATTAAAAATGTCACGCATTGCATTACGGGACCTAGCTTCATTTGGTCAAATCCCAGGCATCGTGAAGTCTAGTTGGTAGAAAGGGAGAGATTAAAAATGTCTATGAGTGATCCTCTCGGAGATATGATTACACGAATTCGTAACGGACAGACTGCACGTAAATCTGTTGTGTCTAGTCCTTCATCAAAATTACGAAAGAATGTTCTTGAAGTTTTAAAACGCGAAGGATTTATTCGTGATTACAGCAATTCTCAGGTAAGTCCTGGTATTTCAAAGCTTAGTATCGAGCTTAAATACCATGAGGGTTCACCTGTTATTTCTGAAATTGTGCGTGTGTCTCGTCCTGGAAGACGTGTGTATTCAGGTATAAAAGACTTGCGGCGTGTATACAATGGTCTTGGTATTTCAATTTTATCAACACCTAATGGAGTTTTATCTGACAATGAAGCTAGAGTGGCTAATGTTGGTGGTGAAGTTTTATGTCAGGTATTTTAGAGGAGAGTTGAATGTCAAGAGTAGGCAATGCGCCCGTATCCATCCCGGATGGTGTTACCTTAACAATAGATGCTGACGTGATTAAGGTTAAAGGTTCTAACGGGGAGCTTCAGAAAAAAATTCCTTCATCAGTTGGCGTATCAATTGACGATAAATTAGTTAAATTCTCTTTAAAAGGGTCTGATAATCAAAGTCGGTCTCATTGGGGAACAACAAGAGCGCACGTAGCTAATATGGTCAAGGGAGTTTCGACTGGCTTTACCAAAAATTTAGAGATTAACGGTGTTGGATATCGTGCTGCTATGCAAGGTAACAAGCTTCAGTTGAACCTAGGTTTTAGTCATCCAGTCGAAATGCTTGTTCCTGAGGGTATAAAAGTTTCTGTCGAAGGGAATACTAAAATAGCTGTGACTGGTGCGGATAAAGAGTTAATTGGAATGTTTGCTGCTGAAATTAGGTCGAAACGCCCACCTGAACCTTTTAAAGGTAAGGGTGTCAAATATGCTGAAGAATATATTGTGCGCAAAGAGGGCAAGAAGAAATAAAAGGAATTTATAGATGTTAACAACAAATGAAATGTTTGAAAGACGACGCAATCGTACTAGAGCAATTCTTCGAAAATCAGGTCAGGGTCGACCTCGTTTATCGGTGCATCGCTCATCAAAGCATATTAGGGCTCAAATCATTGATGACCAAAAGGGAATTACAATAGTAACAGCATCCACTTTAGAACCGGACTTCAGGAAACAGGGCAAGACCGGCGCTGACTCTAGTGCGGCAAGTTTTGTTGGGAAGCAATTAGCTGAACGTGCAAAAAAAAGTGGTGTTAAAAAAGTGGTGTTTGATCGCGGTGGTTTTATGTTTCATGGCAGAGTTAAAGCACTTGCAGATGCAGCCCGCGAAGCTGGGCTAGAGTTTTAAGGAGTAGAAGGTGATGGCAAGAAATAACGATAGAAGTGCTGAATCAACTGGCCGAGATGAACCTGAACTTATTGAAAAATTAGTTGGAATTAATCGTGTTGCCAAAGTTGTGAAAGGTGGCCGTAGATTTGGGTTTGCAGCATTAGTTGTGGTTGGAGACGGGCGAGGTAAAGCTGGGTTTGGTACTGGCAAAGCAAAAGAGGTGCCTGAGGCTATCCGTAAAGCCACAGAAGATGCAAAACGTAATATGGTCCGAATTCCATTACGCGACGGCCGCACTTTGCACCATGATGTTAAGGGTACTTATGGAGCTGGGCATGTGCTTCTTCGCTCTGCTCCATCAGGTACAGGTATAATTGCTGGTGGACCAATGCGTGCCGTTTTTGAGTCATTGGGTGTTCAAGATGTTGTTGCAAAGTCAATCGGAACGTCTAATCCACATAATATGATAAAGGCGACTTTTGCTGGGCTATTATATATTCAAGCCCCCCGCGCAGTTGCCTCAAAACGAGGTATCAAGGTTGCTGACGTATTTGGCAAAAAATCACAATTAGAAACCACATCTTAAGTTCGAGAAATATAATGGTAAAGCAGAAATTAAAAGTGACACAGACAAAAAGTCCGATAGGACGTGAGGGAAGTCAGAGAAAAACACTAATTGGCCTTGGATTGAATAAAATCGGAAGAACAAGGGAGTTAGAGGATACTCCTAGTGTCCGAGGCATGATAAATAAAGTAAAACACCTCATAGAAGTTAATGATTTAGACGCATAGTTTATGAAAAATTAGGTTTTTGGAGATGGAGATGGAATTAAATACATTAACTGATAACAAAGGCTCTACTCGAAATCGAAGGCGGGTAGGGCGAGGCGTTGGGTCTGGTATTGGTAAAACTTCTGGCAGTGGACATAAAGGTCAAAAGGCTCGTTCTGGTGTTGCAATAAAGGGGTTTGAAGGTGGGCAAATGCCTATACATAGGCGTCTACCAAAACGTGGTTTTGTAAATATATTTCGAAAAAATTACATCGAAGTCAATATTGGGGAAATACAAAAAGCGATTGATGATGGTAAAATTGACCCATCTAACCCAGTTGATGTAAATGCTCTCAGATCCGCGGGTCTCGTTGGAAAGCCAAAAGATGGTATCCGTCTTCTTGGTAATGGAAATATCTCTTCCAAGATAGAAGTTCATGTAACAGGTGCGTCAAAACCTGCTATATCAGCCGTTGAAAAAAAGGGCGGGTCAGTCGTCTTGAGCCATTCGGATGTAGTTTCGGAATAATGTTATTAGCAAGTGGTGTTTAGATAATGGCAACTAATAGTGGAACCCAAGCTGGATTTGATTTATCTGCATTCGCAAAAGCAGATGATTTAAAAAAGCGCCTACTTTTCACTATTGGCGCCCTGATAATTTATCGACTCGGGACCTTTATACCTTTGCCCGGAATAGACCCAATAGCTCTTGCAGATGTTTTTTCGCGTCAGTCAACGGGTATTTTGGGAATGTTTGATATGTTTTCCGGTGGTGCTTTAGGTAGAATGACTATTTTTGCTTTAAATATTATGCCCTATATTACTGCATCTATTATTATGCAATTAATGACGGCTATTATTCCAACATTGGAGCAGTTAAAAAAAGATGGTGAGTCTGGACGTAAGACCATAAATCAATATACACGCTATTTAACTGTCCTTCTTGCAGCTGTCCAAGGTTACGGTATTGCAATGGCGTTAGAGTCTTCTACAGGAGTAGTCGTAGACCCAGGATTTTTCTTTAGGATTACAGCAGTCGTAACCCTAGTAGGTGGCACGTTGTTTCTTATGTGGCTTGGCGAGCAGGTTACTAGCAGAGGTGTTGGCAACGGTATATCGCTTATAATTTTTGCTGGCATCATAGCAGAAATTCCATCTGCATTGGTAGGTATGTTGGAGCTAGGACGCACGGGGGCAATATCAGGAGTAGTTATTTTTGGTATATTGGTTTTAGCTATTGCTGTTATTGCATTCATTGTCTTTATAGAACGTTCATTGCGTAAGATTTTAGTTCAATATCCAAAGCGCCAACAGGGTGGCAGGATGATGGGAGGGCAAGCACAACATCTTCCACTTAAATTAAATGTGGCAGGAGTTATACCGCCAATTTTTGCCTCTTCGTTATTACTCATGCCTGTATCTATTATAAACTTGTCTGGTTCTCAAGGAAACGGCCCAGATTGGCTATTAACATTGAATTCACTTCTTGGTCGCGGTCAGCCTCTGTATCTTGCAATTTATGTTTCGATGATTGTATTTTTTGCATTTTTCTATACTGCCATTGTTTTTAACCCTGAGGATACCGCTGAAAATTTACGTCGTAATGGAGGCTATATACCGGGCATTAGGCCGGGAAGACCAACCGCAGATTATTTAGATTTTATTCTTACTAGATTGACAGTTATTGGGGCTGCTTATTTAGCTGCAGTTTGTATCTTGCCCGAGATATTGATAAGCCAATATTCTATTCCTTTTTATCTAGGCGGCACTTCACTACTTATTGTTGTAACTGTTTCTTTGGATACTGTATCGCAAATACAGTCTCATTTGTTAGCTCACCAATATGAAGGTTTAATTAAAAGAGCACAAATAAAGGGGCGTAGATGATGAATATTATTTTATTTGGCCCCCCTGGCGCTGGAAAGGGAACTCAAGCAGAAAAATTGGTTGTGGAACGCTCAATGGTTCAACTTTCAACTGGAGATATGCTTCGCGCTGAAATTTCTAACAACACTGATCTTGGGATTCAGGCAAAAGAAATTATGGATACAGGTGGACTTGTTTCAGATGATATTATGATAAAAATGATAGAATCGCGATTTGGTAGTGATGAAGCAAAAAATGGTGTAATTCTCGATGGATTTCCCAGAACGGTAAAGCAGGCTGAAGCGTTGGATGAAATGTTAACTCAAAATCAGCTTGTAATTAACCACGTTATTGAAATAAGTGTGGATGAAAACGCTTTGTTTGAAAGAATCGAAAGAAGGGCTAATGAGTCGGATAATGTCAGAGACGATGATAATGCTGAAGTGCTTCGACAAAGACTTAAGGTATATCACGATAACACCGCACCCGTTTTACCATTCTATCGTAAAAAGGGTATTTTGTCTCAGGTTGATGGTATGATGAGTATCGAAGAAGTTGCTAAAAATATTAATGAGGTTTTGGATAGTTAAAAATATAGTGAATAGTTTCACTATTTTAAAAATTTAAGTTGAAACGGGCTGGATAAGTTTTTATTCACCAAAAAAAAAGGAGAAAGCGTTGGCGCGTATAGCTGGTATAAATATTCCGACTAAAAAAAGGGTAGAAATTGCCCTTACGTATATTCATGGTATTGGTATTACAAGTTCAAAAAAGATTTGTGACAAGGCCGGGATTACTGCTGAAAGGCGTGTGAATGACTTAACAGAAGATGAGTTAACGCGCGTTCGAGATATCATTGATGAAGATTTCATCGTAGAGGGGGACCTCAGAAGAAAAACATCAATGGATATAAAACGTTATTTAGACCTTGGATGTTTGCGAGGATTGCGTCATCGTCGAAATCTTCCAGTTAGGGGACAACGTACTCATACGAACGCTCGCACAAGAAAAGGCCCTGCAAAGGCCATCGCTGGTAAAAAGAAATAGGCAAAACAGGGAAAAAAATATGGCTAAACAACCTACTCAAACACGTGTTCGTCGTCGTGAAAAGAAAAATATCGCAACAGGAGTGGCACACGTAAATTCTACATTTAATAATACTATGATTACCATTTCTGATGTACAGGGCAACACTATTGCTTGGTCTTCTGCTGGTACTATGGGTTTCAAAGGTTCTAGAAAATCCACACCATTTGCTGCACAGATGGCTGCAGAGGATGCCGGAAAAAAAGCTGCTGAGCATGGTGTAAAATCAGTAGATGTAGAAGTAAGGGGGCCTGGATCTGGGAGAGAATCTGCACTTAGAGCATTACAGACTGTTGGATTTACCGTTAATTCGATTAGAGATGTTACACCAATCCCACATAACGGTTGTCGACCAAGAAAACGTCGTCGCGTATAGCGCGATATATTTTAACTTCCTCAATGATGGCGCAACTTTTATATAGCGCTGAGTTTGTTGCAAATAAACATAAAGGAAAACAGATGATAGAAAAAAATTGGATGGAATTGCAGAAGCCTGATCAAATTGGTGTAAAGGCTTCTGAGTATAACCCGCGTCAAGCTGTTATTTCAGTTGGCCCGCTGGAGCGTGGTTTTGGAATAACTCTGGGTAACGCACTTCGTCGGATTTTGTTATCTTCGCTTCAAGGTGCTGCTGTTACGGCTGTTCAGATCCAGGGTGTTGTACACGAATTTTCTTCCATACCTGGTGTTCGCGAAGATGTGACGGATTTGATATTGAATATCAAAGGTATAGCCGTTTCACTTGAATCAGAGGGTGCAAAAAGGGTTAGACTCCATGCAGAGGGGCCTCTCGAAGTTACAGCTGGTATGATAAATGAAACAGCTGGCGTGGAAATCATGAACCCTGATCACATAATTTGTCACTTAGATAAAGAAGCCACCCTTGTAATGGAGCTTACTATAGAGTCTGGAAAAGGATATGTACCCTCTTCTCAAAATAGGTCAGAGGACTCTCCTATTGGTCTTATCCCCGTTGATGCCATTTTTAGCCCTATTCGTCAGGTAGCTTATAAAGTAGAAAATGAGCGTGTTGGACAAATAACTGATTATGACCGGTTGTTGCTTACCATAGAAACAGATGGCTCAATTACCCCTGAAGACTCAGTCGCATTTGCCGCGCGAATTATGCAGGACCAATTACAACCATTTATTAACTTTGAAGAACCAAAAACTGAATTAGTAGAAGATGAGGCGGATAGTCTTCCATTTAATCGTAATTTGCTTCGCAAGGTTGATGAACTTGAGTTATCTGTGCGTTCTGCTAATTGTTTGAAAAACGATAATATAGTTTATATAGGTGACTTGGTGCAGAAAAGTGAAAATGAAATGCTCCGCACACCTAATTTCGGTCGTAAATCTTTAAATGAAATTAAAGAGGTATTGAAGGTTATGAACCTTGAATTAGGGATGGATAACGAAAATTGGCCACCAGAAAATATAGAAGAGTTGGCTAAACGTATAGACGAGCCATTTTAAACTGTTATTAATTACTCCCTAAAGGGAATAGGAGTTGAAATATGCGACATCGAAGTGCCGGACGGAAATTAAATCGTTCATCTAAACACCGTCAGATGCTGTTTCGTAATTTATCTCAAGCATTGATAAAACACGAACAGATAATGACAACTCTTCCAAAGGCAAAGGATTTAAGACCTTTTGTGGAAAAACTTGTCACTCTTGGAAAAAGAGGTAACCTCCATGCACGAAGGCAAGCTTTTGCGCAGCTTCGTGATGAAAAGACTGTGTCAAAGTTATTTGAAGTTCTTTCAGAACGTTATTCAGATAGAGCAGGTGGTTACACAAGGGTATTGAAAGCAGGATATAGATACGGTGACTCGGCGCCGATGGCTATTATTGAATTTGTTGATAGAGATGAAAGTGCAAAAGGACAGGATTCTGGTCCCATTCAAGTTGATGGAATTGACGATGAAGTACCAACATCTGTTGGGGCCGCTTAGTCATCCAATAAAAGTTTACATTTTAAAGAGCCAATTTTGGCTCTTTTTTGTTTTTTAGAACTTATTCAATGAGATATGTTTATTTATGAGAAGAAACCTGAGTGATAAGATACCGCTTGCGGAAATGATGCGGCCAACGCTTCTAAGTGATGTTGTTGGGCAGCCACATTTAACGGATTTACCGCTCTCACAATTACAATTGGGTTCTTTTATTTTCTGGGGTCCACCAGGCTCTGGAAAAACGACCATCGCTAGGATTTTAGGGAATTTATCACAACAAGAATTTGTCTGTATGTCTGCAATATTTGAAGGTATTTCCGACATTCGAAAACTTTACGAGCGCTCTAAATTAAAAAATGAGAACGATAAAAGTACTTTGTTATTTATTGATGAAATTCATAGATTCAATAAAGCTCAGCAAGATGCTTTATTGCCGGCCATAGAAGATGGTTCAATTAGATTAATTGGAGCCACAACAGAAAATCCCTCATTTTCCCTAAATTCCGCTTTACTATCGAGGACTCAGGTAATTACCCTCGAAGCTTTAGATAAATCTTGTTTACGAATTATTTATGAGCGAGCAATTGAATATTTAGGAAATCCCGTTGAACTTGATGAGGATACGAAATGTTTTTTAATTGAATTATCAGATGGTGATGCCAGATATCTTCTAAATATGGTTCAGCTGATTGTTTCTCATAGCGAAGAACAAAATTGGACAAGGCAGAAAGTTTCTGTCTTTTTCTCTAAAAAACCAGTTCTTTATGATAAGAGCGGTGAACAGCATTTTAATTTAATTTCTGCTCTTATCAAGTCATTGCGTGCTTCAGATTGTGATGCGAGTTTATACTGGCTTGCGAGAATGATTAATTCAGGAGAAGATTGTCATTACATATTGAGACGTTTGGTTCGTTTTGCCACTGAAGATATAGGTTTGGCAGACCCTCAGGCAGTTCCTATTTCTATTTCGGTTTGGAAAGCATATGAACGTCTTGGTAGTCCTGAGGGTGAATTACATATAGCAGAGCTTGTTATATTCCTTGCCACTTCTCCAAAATCAAATTCTGTATACATAGCTTGGAAAAATGCCATATCAGCTGCTAAGGCAACTGGAAGTTTGACTCCTCCAAAATCAGTATTGAACGCGCCAACACCCCTTATGAAACAGCAAGGTTATGGGAGGGGATATGTTTATGATCATGACAGTAAGAATGCGTTTTCTGGACAAAATTGTTTTCCAGATAAAATGCAAAGACTGAAATTATATTTCCCTAATGAACGTGGGTTTGAGAGAGAAATTGGCAAAAGACTTACTTATTGGGAAAATTTGCGTAATAAAACTTTAAAAGAAAAGTGATACTTTGGTAGCTGAATTTGATTTGTTTATTGGTATTGATTGGTCTGGCGCAAAAGGCTCCTCCCATCGGGGTATTGCCGTTAGTGAAGCAAAATTTGGTTGTACTGCTCCTAAAATTGTTTCACCTCCAAAAAATTTACGTTATTGGTCTCGTAGTAAGGTCATAGAATATCTTATAAAAAGAAGTAATGAGAAAAAAGTTCTTGCAGGAATAGACTTCGCGTTCTCTTATCCATTTTTTGATGAAATGTCTTTTTTCCCTGGAATAAAAGAAGCACCGACTACAGCTTTAGAATTATGGGCGCTTATCAATAGGATTAACATTAATTCATCTGATTTTTATGGTGGCCTTATATGGAAAGACCCTACCTTCTCATGCTTCTATAATTCACCTGGGAATAAAGGAGAAAAATTTCGTTCCCGCAGACGGTTGACAGAAAATTGGGCAAAAAGGATTAAATCGCCAAGTCCTACATTTAATTGTGTAGGACCAGCCGGAGTTGGCACGGGTTCTTTGGCTGGAATGCGGATTCTAAACGAAATTGGCCACCGCGCTTGCCGATGGCCAATAGAAAAAACATTGAAAAATCGACTTACTTTGGTAGAAATTTTTCCGTCATACTATTTCGCGCTATCTGGAATAAGACCAATAAAAGGTGACCATGCAAGAATAAAAGTACTTAATAAAGCTCTTGAATTTTTTGGGTCAGAGCTATTGCCTGAGAGTTTTGTTATTAATGGGCCAGACTTTGATGAGGCAGATGCGCTTATATCATCTGCTGCAATACGAGCTTTAGCTGCAAATAAAACAAATTGGATTGTTCCTAAAGAGGCTATGAAAGAAGGTTGGATATTTGGCGTAGAATATAATGATAAAATATCATAAAAATTACTTTTCACTCATGCAGTCGTTTAAATTCGCGGTGTCAAGATTTCGCCATATTACCCTCCTATACAAGAGGCATTGTTTTTGAATTAGAATGTTTTTTTGAGTTTAAATTTTAAAATAAAAATTTGGAAAAATTTTGTGGATAATAAAATTTTAATTTCTGCTGAAGATAATAATTTGAGACTTGATCGTGTTATTCGTGCACGATTACCAGCTTTGAAACAGAGCCAATTAGAAAAATTTGTTAGGCAAGGTAAAATTCGTCTTGATGCAAAAAAAGTTAAGGCGGGAGTGAGAGTGCATTCTGGACAACAAATTGAGTTAAAGTTTGATATACATTCTTTTTTATTGGATACGGTTGGAATTAAAACAAAGGTAAATGAAAGTATCACTCTAGACTCTGAGAGAAGGAAGGCACTACGCCTT
The DNA here is from genome assembly GCA_012269555.1 of Alphaproteobacteria bacterium. Lineage (GTDB taxonomy): Bacteria > Pseudomonadota > Alphaproteobacteria > Puniceispirillales > Puniceispirillaceae > UBA5951. The sequence continues at coordinate 7,363 of JAAXKA010000024.1, read as the reverse complement.
ATTGAAAGTTGGAAGGTTGAAGAGACACCAGAATGGTTAGCTATTAATAAACCATCAGGGATTGCGGTACAGGGAGGGACGAGCACTAAAAATCATATAGATCGTATATTAAAGGAAGCATTTGGAGATGAACGACCTCGGCTTGTTCACCGTATAGATAAAGATACCTCCGGGGTTTTACTATTGGCAAAGTCGGAAAATTCCGCTCGTTATTTGACTCGCTATTTTAGAGAACAAACCATTGAAAAGACATATCTTGCTTTTTGTATTGGCAAGACTAAAAAATCAGGAAAAATTTCGGAGCCAATTATCAAATCAATGCTTAAACGCAATGAAAGAATGGCTGTTGACAGAAACAATGGACTTGCTGCTATTAGCCTATTTGAAAGGTTATATTATGGAAAAGGAATTAGTATGGTGTGTCTTCGACCATTAACTGGAAGAACTCATCAGTTAAGAGTGCACATGGAATATTTTGGAACGCCTATTTTAGGAGATGGAAAATATGCAGGTAGAAAAGCACATCCAAATAGTGAGTTTTCCAGAAAAATGCACCTTCATTCTCATTTTCTTTCTCTACCTGATGGGCATCGTATTATGGCAAAGGTTCCAGAACATATGCAATTAGCAGCAAATATAATCGGCGCTATTATCCCCAAAAACAATCAGTTTTTTCATGATGTTTAAAGGAGTTTTGGAACTGTTATGACTATTAATGTGGCCAGCTCAAAACAAGCTTTACGACTTGTTTTATTCGATTTTGATGGCACGCTTTGCGATAGTGCAGAGCAAATCATTAGTGCGATAAAAAGAGCAGGTCATGACGTTGGATTGATGGATATAAAAGAAGAGCAAACGCGCCAGTCAATTGGAAAGGGTCTTCATCATTTAGCTCTAGAACTTACAAATAATGACAGTGAAAAAGCAAACGCATTTTTTAACGCTTACCGTCAAAATTTTAGAGCTGAAATGAACTTGGAAAGTAATTACATATCGCCATTATTTGAAGGTGCAAAAGAAACTGTTACTTCTCTTGTTAAGGATGGCTGGCTTACAGGCATTGTAACAAACAAAGGTAGAAATGGGTTAAATCACCTGTTAAACACACACGAGATAGGGCATTTATTTGACGTGACTTATACGGTTGATGAGAAACAACCCAAACCCTCACCTGAAATGGTAGTAGAAGCAATGTATGAATGCGGAGTCGACCTAAATAAAACAGTTCTTGTTGGTGATACTATTTATGATGCTCAGTGTGCCACAAATGCCGGTATTTCATTTATTGGTGTAAGTTGGGGATATAATACTTCTGAAATTCTGAAACAAAATGGAGCAAGTATGGTTATAAATAACTTTTCTGAACTTCAAACCTGCTTGAATATACTTACCTCCAAGAATTAATGATTTAATTGGAAAAAACCTAGTGAAACGATTTTATAAGAAAGTTGAGATATTAGCATCTAATTTTATTTATCAAATAAAACTTGATGACAGAATTTTGAAGACCCCTTCAAAAAAAACATTAAATATTCCCACTAAAGTTCTTGCTCATAAAATTGCTGAAGAGTGGTCTTCTGTTGAAAATGAAATTATACCTGAACAAATGCCTTTTTATTCACTTACTGTAACAGCAATAGACAGGGTAGAATCTCAGAAACCCGAACTGATTGATCAAATGCAACATTATATTATGAATGATTTATTATGTTATCGAGAATCAGAAGACACCAAATTACAGGAATACCAAAATAAAAACTGGAATAAATGGTTATTATGGTCAAAAAAAGAGTATAATTTTGATCTTAAAACTACAAATGGTGTGATGCCAATTAACCAGGATGAGAATAACAAAAATCTATTATTAAAAATAATTTTGCCGATGAATATTTGGCGTTTTAGTGGCTTTGTTAAGGCTACAACGCTTACTGGCTCTGCAATTTTAGCATTAGCATTCGTCAGTAAACAGTTAAAAGCTGAAGAGTTATTTTCTCTTTGTTTTTTAGATGAGTTATATCAAATTAAAAGATGGGGGGAAGATGAGGAGGCGCTTCAAAAAAGAAGCGCTATTAAAAATGAGTTATTAGTATATCAGATTTCTTAAGACTGACAGAAACACGATGAATTTAACACTCTTAAAAATATAATTTAAGGAGCATATCTGTGCAGACAAATACTGAAATGCTTGAGGAGAAACGTGCTCAAGCCCGACTTGGGGGTGGTCAAAACCGTATTGAGAAGCAGCATAGCAAGGGAAAACTGACAGCAAGAGAGCGTTTAGCAATTTTGTTAGACCCAAACTCTTTTGAAGAATGGGATATGTTCGTTGAACATCGATGCATTGACTTTGGAATGGAAAAAAATAAAATTCCAGGTGATGGGGTTGTTATCGGTAGTGGTTTAGTAAATGGGCGCCCCGTTTTCGTATTTTCACAGGATTTTACAGTATTTGGTGGCTCATTATCAGAGACCCATGCTACAAAAATTTGTAAAGTAATGGATCAGGCAATTCAGCTTGGTTTGCCAATCATAGGGATAAATGACTCTGGTGGGGCGCGGATACAGGAGGGAGTCGCCTCTCTTGGGGGATATGCTGAAGTATTTCAGCGAAATGTATTAGCATCTGGCGTTATCCCCCAAATTTCGTTAATTATGGGCCCCTGTGCTGGTGGTGCTGTCTATTCTCCTGCTATTACTGATTTTATATTTATGGTAGAGCATTCCTCATATATGTTTGTTACAGGGCCAGATGTAGTAAAAACTGTAACACATGAAGAACTAACAGCAGACGAGCTTGGTGGCGCAGAGATGCATGCAAAAACATCAGGAGTTAGCCATGGACGATTTGAAAATGAGCTAGACCTGTTAGTGAATGTAAGGAGATTAATGGGCTTCTTGCCTCTCTCAAACGCAGGTCCCCTTCCTATTGTCGAATGCGATGATCCAATCGATCGACAATCAGAAACCTTGGCAAATATTGTACCTGAGAATCCTAATGTTCCTTATGATATGAAACAAATAGTTTTAGAAATTGTAGATGATGGAGAATTCTTTGAAATCCATAAAGATTTTGCACAGAATATCCTTGTTGGATTTGCAAGAATTAATGGTTGCCCTATTGGTATTGTAGCAAATCAGCCTCTTGTCTTAGCAGGATGCTTAGATAGTAATTCATCACGAAAAGCGGCTCGGTTTGTTCGTTTTTGTGACGCATTCGATATACCATTATTAACTCTTGTTGACGTACCTGGTTTTATGCCTGGGTTGGCTCAAGAGACAGGTGGAATAATTAGCCATGGTGCAAAATTACTATTTGCCTTTGCAGAAGCAACAGTTCCTAAGGTTACCTTAATCACAAGAAAGGCCTATGGTGGGGCCTATGACGTTATGTCTTCAAAGCATTTGCGTGGTGATGTAAATTTTGCTTGGCCAAATGCTGAAATCGCAGTTATGGGTCCCGAGGGTGCCGCGAAAATAATTTTCCGGGATGCTGCGGATAATCCAGAATTGTTGAAAGAGAAAACGGCAGCTTATAGAGAAAAATTCGCAAACCCTTTTGTGGCTGCCTCTAGAGGTTATTTAGACGACATTATTAGACCGGTTAATACGCGTCGCCGATTGGTAAATGCATTTGAAATATTAAAACGTAAGCAGCTAAAAAACCCTCCTCGTAAACACGATAATCTTCCTCTTTGAAACGGAGTAAGCTGAATGAACGTGAATTTTAAGAAGATCCTAGTAGCCAATAGAGGCGAAATTGCTTGTCGTATAATTAGAACAGCTCATGATATGGGGATTAAGGTTGTTGCTGTCTATTCGGATGCAGATAAGTATGCAAAACATGTAAGAATGGCTGATGAAGCAATCCATATAGGACCATCACCATCTTCTCAAAGCTACTTAATAATTGAGAAAATCATTAATGCGGCAAAATTGACTTCAGCAGAGGCAATACACCCAGGTTATGGATTTTTATCAGAAAATGCTGAGTTTGTAACTGCAGTCGAAGCAGCTGGACTTATTTTTATTGGACCAGCTGCCCATGCAATTGAGATGATGGGTGACAAAATTACCTCAAAAAAAATTGCCCAGGAGGCAGGTGTTTCAACGGTTCCTGGTAGCAAAGGTGCAATAAGTGATATTCAAAAAGCAAAAGCTGAATGCATTAAAATTGGTTATCCTGTGATGGTAAAAGCTTCAGCCGGGGGTGGCGGAAAGGGGATGCGTGTTGTTGAACGTGAGGAAGATCTAGAATTATCTATGCAAGCGGCAATGAATGAGGCGCGTTCTTCTTTTGGAGATGATAGAGTTTTTATCGAAAAATTCGTGCAGCAGCCGCGTCATATTGAAATTCAAATAATAGCAGATGCATATGGGGATGTTATTTTTCTTGGAGAGCGTGAATGCTCTATTCAAAGAAGACACCAAAAAGTGATAGAGGAAGCACCGTCATGCTTGCTTTCCAAGGAAACACGTATGGCAATGGGTCAGCAAGCAATTTCGCTTGCGAAAGCTGTAAATTATCGTTCTGCAGGAACGGTAGAATTTATCGTTGGTGCTGATGAAGATTTTTATTTTCTTGAAATGAATACACGTCTTCAAGTTGAACACCCTGTAACAGAACTTGTACATGATGTGGATTTAGTATCACTTATGATTAAAATTGCTGCTGGCGAGAAGCTGGGCATAAAACAAAATGATATAAAGGCAGATGGTTGGGCGATAGAGGCACGTATATATGCTGAAGACTCTAAAAGAGGATTTTTACCCTCCATAGGTCAATTGGTCGAGTATAAAGAGCCTTGTTTAGAAAAAATAAGAATCGATTCCGGTGTGCAAGAGGGTAATCATATTACAATGTTTTATGACCCAATGCTCGCTAAGATAATAAGCTATGGTGCAGATAGGACAGAATGCATCGCTAATCTAAGTAACGCTTTAAATCATTATAAAATTTCTGGAGTTGAAACGAATATTCAATTTTTAAGTGCTATATTAATGGATGAAGACTTTCAGTCAGGAGATATAACCACAAACTTTATCGAAGAAAAATTTGGTGGAAAATTCGTTCCTTCAACACCTTATTTAGAATTAAAAAAGAAATTATTAGCACTTTCTGGCGCAATATTAATGCCAGTTTTTTACCAGTCCTATCCTGAAAAACCAAATAAAGGGCAAAATATATTGCAAATTTCTCATGAAGAGTACTTCTTAGTTGATTGGAATTACTTCGAAGGAACCCACATTATCACAATAGATAACGTCCAGTATGAAGTGACAGGGCAGGTTACAAAATCGATGTCCTTATTTACTGGACAAGTTGATGGAGAGGATTTGCCAGTAAAAGTCAGTCGTGTTTTTAATAAGATAAAACTAGTCTGTGGTCCTCATGCAATAGAGGTCACTATACTACCATCAAAAGCCTATGACTTAATTGAAATCATGCCAGAACCTAATTTACTTGGAGGTGCTTTAAGCGTTTTGGCTCCTATGCCTGGCATGTTAACTAAATTACTCGTCTCTGAGGGTGATATATTATTTTCAGGTCAGCAAGTTGCTATAATTGAAGCCATGAAAATGGAGAACAGTCTTAGATGTGAAATTGATTGTATTGTGGACCGCATTCATGTGACCGAAGGTGACTTGCTTAATGTAGATGATTTGATTTTATCTTTGTCGGAAAAATAAGTCCTTTTTAAATGAAACTATAGTCATGAACTTAAAAAAACATTCACATCATAAACCAATAACAGGTGAGGGATGGAGAGAATTTTCTTCTATTTGCATTAATTTATCGAGTTTAGACATTGGCCCTCACGCAAAAGCTTTGTTAGGTGAGATGATCATTGCGGTCAAATCAGGAATGCCAATTGTTGTTATAATTCTTGCCGCAACAATAGTTGATATCGTAATGAATGAAGAGCAGCCAGACCTGTTGAATGACGGAGATAATTCCTATCATAACGGGTTAGATTGGCTTAACGCAAAAGAGCGGAGACAGCTTAATTGGTTGCGTGGTTTGCGAAACAAACTTGTGCATTATCAAGGTGTAATTACAGGTATAGGTGGCTCCGATGTTGATCATGATTATCTGAGTAAAGAAGCAGACAAAGCTCTTTCAGCGCTGTCACCGTTATTAGCTGGTTTCGAGCGGTTTTAGAAAAGGTCAGAAGGCATTAATTATTAGAATATTGCCTCAAAACATTTTTTAGCAGCTATGTCTAGTTCTTCCATCGACACTATATGACCTAGGTCTGCAAAACTAGTTACCCCACCATCAGTTACTCCGCAGGGTACGATCCCGTTAAAAGCATTTAAATCAGGGTCAAGATTGATCGCAATACCATGCATGGTTATCCATTTAGAAATTCTAACTCCTAAAGCAGCGATTTTGTCTGTCCTATAAGGCTGATTTTTATCATTCCTCCTTACCCAAACTCCAGGCAGTCCATCTCTCCGTTGTCCCTCAATAGAGAAACATCTAAGTGTATTAATTATCCATAATTCTAGGTGATAAACATATTTACGAACATCTTTTTGCCTTTTCGATAAGTCGAGCATAGGCCAATAAATTCTTTGTCCTGGCCCATGATAAGTCCATTGACCACCTCTTCCAGTCAAATGTGTGGGTATATTTCCTATATTTAATAAATCATTCTTTGTTGCAGATGTTCCACCAGTATAAACAGGTGGATGCTCAAGCATCCATACCATCTCATCTGAAACGCCTTTTGCAATTTTTGAATGCGTTTTCTGCATTAAATTAAGCGCTTCAACATAATCTGTAAGGCCTGTATATTCTTGCCAGATAGTAATAGATCAGCACTCCGTAAGTAAATTTTGTCAGCATATTTATCAATTAATAATAGTTATAGTATAAATAACAGAGATCCTAAATTCATGGAAGTAAACAAATATATAGAAAAGCTGTTTTTAAATAGTTACCATTTTAGGAAAACCAAGACATTTGAAATTTGATACTTGATCAATAAGGTTGAAAATGGGATAGACTCTGTAGTTAGTTTTGCGGCTGTGGCGGAATTGGTAGACGCGCAGCGTTGAGGTCGCTGTGAGGTTAAAACCTCGTGGAAGTTCGAGTCTTCTCAGCCGCACCATTTCATGTATCAAACCATGTGTAACTCATTGATATGTAAGCGTTTATATAGTTTGCATATAAATGGTGATGCACAAAATGATGTACAAATTTATGTTCTGCTGCTGATTTCTTCCTATTCAAACGGTGGAAGCATGAGAGATGAATTCAGTGCTGCGTAAAAGAAGACATATTCAAGCAATATAAATGCGAATAGTAAAAAGTAGATGATGCCAAATGTTTTCATGAATTAATCTCCTAGCCTTTATT
>JAAXKA010000138.1 GCA_012269555.1 Alphaproteobacteria bacterium | reverse complement strand
ACTCGACAACATGCAACGAAAACGGCTTAGACAACAACAAATCTTGGAATAGACCGTATAATTAAATAGAAATTTTATTTTTGATCCTACTGGTAAATTTTTAGTTCTATCTTGTAAAGCATTAAGCAAGATCTCTTCCCATTCTATAAAACTCGAGATTTGGCTGCATCGAGGTAAAGTTTGCCATTCGATTTGAGAGGCCAAAAAAGGCAGTTATACCGGCAATATCCCATATATCGTCATTGCTAAAACCATGCTTTGTTAAATTAGAAAAATCACTGGCAGATATAGATCTAGAGTCATTTGAGACTTTAAGTGCAAACTTTAACATTTCTTTTTGTCGTTCAGATATGTCTGCTTTCTTGTAATTTATGGCAATTTGATCAGCTATTAACGGATCCTTGGCGCGGATCCTAAGAATAGCACCGTGAGCTATCACGCAATATTGACAGCCATTATCATTTGATGTCGCAACCACAATCATTTCTTTTTCAGCTTTAGAAAGACCGCTTTTGCGCTCCATTAGTGCGTCGTGGTATGCAATAAAAGCTCTAAATTCGTCCGGTCTATATGCAAGCGTTAAAAATACATTTGGAACAAATCCAATCTTTTCTTGCACTGAGATGAACTGGTTTTTAATATCATCTGGCAATTCGCCTAATTTTGGAATAGGAAATCGACTAATTTTTTTATCCTGCATTTTATCCTCTTCGTTACTGTATCAAATTTTATAAAATAAAGATGTTTTTTTAAGATTTACTGAGCAAATTGAAACAATTACAAGTCTTTCCATAAAACTTTACCAGCTGAACCACGTGGCAAATTCGTTCGGATTTCAAGACTTTTGGGGACTTTGTAATGAGCCATATTCTTTCCACACCACTCAATAAATGAATCTTTTGATAGCTTTTTTTCCTTGTCATTGAGAACTACTACCGCTCTTACCCTTTCTCCGGTGCGCGGGTCGGAATCTCCAACGACGCAGGCTTCCAAAATGGCGGGATGTGAATGAAGGATTGCTTCAACCTCGGCCGGCCAGACTTTGAGTCCAGATACATTTATCATTCTTTTCAAACGATCGACAAAATAAAAATAACCATCTTTATCATAGTATCCTATGTCACCAGTTCGAAAAAAATCTTTCCCATCTATACTAATAAATGCGTCTGCGGTGGCGTCTTCGTTTTGCCAATATCCAGCAAAAACCTGCGGTGCGTTTACCACAATTTCACCGATCTGATTTGGCCCTAATTCTTCTAAGTGCTGGGGCTCTATGATACGGGTGTCAACATCAAAGATTGGAATTCCTAAGCATTGCTTTCTGGGTGAGTTAATTGGATTAATATGTATGGGGGCCATTGTTTCAGTCAGGCCATATGCTTCAATGTAATCAAGCCCAAGAAGTTTCTCCATTCTCTCAGCAACACTTTCTGGCATTTGTGCTCCACCACCTCCAATAGCCTCAAGTGATGATAGGTCGTATTTTTCAATGTTCTCCAATGATAGAAAATCAATCATTGTGGTTGTGATTGATCTCCAATGTTGAATTCTTTCTTTTTCTATAATTTCTGCCGCTACCTGAGGATTCCACCGCGCCATTAAATGAATTGTAGACCCAGTTAGTATGGGTAAGTTCATTGAATGCTGCATTCCAGTGACATGGCACAGCGGTAGTGTTGCTAACACTTGGGAGCCATTTTTCACTCCTACCCAAAGTGGATATGCATGTATCGTAGCATTTGCACTCTTATGAGTATGTAGACAGCCCTTAGGCTGCCCAGTTGTTCCTGAACTATACGGAATAATACACCAATCTTCAGGTTTTCGATTATGATTAGGGGCTGAGAAATTCATTTCTAGAGCGTTACTCCAGGTTGGGCAGGGTGGGTTGGTTCCTTTAGCCTTCACGCTCGTAGGTATATCAATATTAGCGTTTTCTCCAATATAATCTGAGTATGTTACTGCGAGTAATTGGCGTTCTTTGATATTGAGGTTGGCACTTTCAATTTCGTTGTAGAGTTCTTGTCCAAAAACGATTGCTTTGGATTGAGAGTCTTGAAATATATGTGCCAATTCGGCACTTTTGCACATTGGGTTAACCGGTACAACTACGGCATTCGCGGCTAAAATAGCATAATACGCAATTATAAATTGGGGTGAATTTTGCATATACAATGCAACCCGGTCGTTTTGTCGAACATTTGCAAAAGCAGAGAGATATCCTGCGATCAACTTAACTTCTTTATACAGGTCGGAGTATGTCAGTCCTTTGCCATAAAATTTTATTGCAATTGAAGAGGGAGAATTCTTTGAAGAACTGGTAAGGTTTTCATAAACAGAACTTGCTACTGAAGGTAAACTGTATGGTAAGTTCTGAGGCCAAACTCCATAATGTCTACTTTGCATTTCAAGTTACCTAAATAATTTCATGGTTTTGGAAGTTGGTTGCCAGCCAAAAGATTTAATTTAGGATTTTGAGAGTACTTTTTACAAAGGCGATCGCACCCTTCATACGTGGAATCAAACGGTCCAGCTTTCCAGCCAGTTAATTGTAGGACTACCCCGTTTCCAACTTTGGGTCCAACCAAAGCTTCTTGATAATCAACATCACTCATCTCTGACTTGTCCACTCTGACGCCTTTTTTCTCCAAATTGGCGACGTACTCCTCTATATCGTCAATTTCTAAACCGATATGCTGAATACTGTTCCCATATTTCTCGACATGCTTGCTTATAAAGCTTTCTGGATCATCACTGGAAATGAAACTCATAATACTATCTCCAAAGCGAACGCACGCGCCTTTGTACCTATCTTCGATAGACTCAAATTCCATCATCATTTCGCCGCCCAGTACTTCAATCGCATTTTCCAATGCTGCATTGAAGTCTTTTACCGCAAATGCAATGTGATTTATTGATTTTACTTTAGCCATAATATTTCCCTAACGAAGTTTATATTTTAGAATTATTTAAAAGTGCCCGTGCATCTCCAGTTTGCAATTTTGGAAGAAATGGCAGATTAGAAACATAGAGTGGCTTTTCACCCTCCCAAGTATAAACACTTAATTCAGTTCCAACTGTTGAATATTCATTTCGCACGAGACCTAACGCAATATTTTTTTCTAATCGCGGGGAGTAAGATAGGCTCGTAAGCCTGCCTATTTTCTCCCCTTTGTATAATAAATCCCAAGGTGTCTCATTCGCCTCAATCGTAGGACCTTCAAGTATAAGTCCAACCAAAGTTTTTTCTAGTGGCTGCTTCCTTATTTTTTCAAGTTCAGATCGACCAATAAATTTATTGTCATTTTCAAGCTCTACAAGTCGTCCAAGACCAACTTCATATGGGTTTTCTTCTACTCCCATATCTACCCCCCAGGAAAGGATACCACTTTCTATTCTTCGGGTTTGATTTACAGCTCCTGGAGCTGCGCCGTAGGGTTTACCGATGTCTATTAATGCATCAAATAAAGCATCACCTTGTTCATAATTTTCCAAGTACAACTCGTAGCCGAATTCACCGCTCCAACCGGTCCGTGAGATTCTTAGCTCAGTACCTTGAAAATTTACTGTGCGATGCCAATAATATCTTAAATCTAAAACTTCTTCACCAAACATATCCCAAATTACGTTAGGCGATTTAGGCCCCTGAATTTGAACAACAGAAACATTTGCATCAGATATCTTAATATCTTTAAAAGGAGCATGAACAGCGACCCCCTTAGCCCAAAGCTCAAGATCACAATCAGATGTAGATAGCCAAAAGCGATCATTTGACAATTTTAAGATGATGGGATCGCAAACTATTCCGCCTGACTCGTCAGTAATTAGCGCATACTTACATTGGTTAACTGAACAGGTAGACATATCTCTCGACGTTAATAACTGAACAAATTCAGCAGCATCGCTACCGGAAATCTCCACTTGACGCTCACCCATTACTGGCCAAATTGCTACATTTTTTGTGACGTTCCAATATTCTTCAGTCGGATTGGAGAAAGTACTCGAAATATAAGTTCTATTGTATACTGAAAATTTTCTGCATCCATGTCTCCAGGCCGCATCAAAAAATGCACCCTTTCGGATACGAGGCTGGATAGCAATTGTAGCACCTTTATGCGGCTTATTTACCATAATTCTATCCAATACAATATCCGACTTTAGTTGAAGCTACACGGTAAAACCCTAATATAAATCGCGAAAGTGAAAAGAACTTTTTATTTATGATTTTTGGCAGTATTAATTCGCGTTTATCCCTTAACATTGATGCTAAAATTTTTGTTATATGATTTGTTTATAAGAAAAAATATATTAAAAACAGATAGAAACGATGGAATTGTTAAAATGAAGATTGGATTCATAGGTACTGGGAAGATAGCATATTCTTGTATAATTGCCTTGGTTGGACGTGGCCACAAGATAACAATTACCGAACGTAATAAGAGTATTTCTACGAGGTTAGCTTCAGAATTTGATGATGTAAAAATTGCATCTCCGCAAGGTGTAATAGATGAGTCGGATGTTATATTTCTTGCAATTATGGAAGACGTAACAGAGACAATACTGAACTCAATAACCTTTAATAAAAATCAAACTATCATTTCTTTCATTCTTGGTGTTGATTTAAAGAGGTTACAAACGCTGTGTGCACCAGCTCATGATATTGCCATTACAATCCCTTTGCCAATGATAGAGCAGGGTAACTGTCCATTGCCCATATATCCAAAAAACAAAGTACTTTCTCAATTATTTGGTAAAGAAAATTTTATTATGGAGTTATCGTCTGAGGCAGAATTATTACCATTTTTTGCAGCAACTGCTATTCTTTCAACCTCACTCGCCCAATTGGAAATAGCCAAGAAGTGGCTTCAGAAACATTTGGACTCGTCGGAGGTAGCTGAAAGCTACCTGGTCAATTTGATGGCAGGTACTTACTCTGGGATTAAAAAGGATGGAGTAAACAGAATTGCCGAAGAGTTAAACTCCCTGTCTACTAAAGGAGGTCTGAACTCTCAATTACGAAATCACATGAAAGATGAAGGCGTTGAAGATAGTTTATATAAAGGTCTATCAAGCTTAGGTAGAAGACTTAATTTAAATTTATACTGAAATAACTTATTGAAAATCATATTTTACGTCGCTCCAGTTATTGACCATGAAGATAAAAAGATATTCAAAATCAACATTTCCAGTATTTGTAATGCCATGGCGTTTTTTACCTGGGATATAAACTGTATCCCCAGAGCCTAAATTTTGTGTTTTGTCTCCATCCATACTTAAAATGCCAGTTCCTTTAGTAACAAAGTATATTTCTTGCGGCGTATGTGTATGGAGAGGTAGGTATTCTCCAATAGGTATTTTACCATAGCCGACACTTACACCCTCACTGCCACAAATCTTATTATCAATTAAGTGCTTCCATTCTGTTTTTGGATTAGCACCTGATGCGACACGGGCTTTCGTTGACTTTTCCCACTTTATATCTGCCAACGACCTATAAAAAATTTCCATTCTGTGTTAACTCTCCAAATAAAATTTTGCATTTTTACTCTACTAAACCTTTGGAATGACAGATAACTGATAAGATTTCCAACCCTACAGTTGCGGCCAAAAATGCGGTCATTCCGGAGATATCGTGAGGCGGAGATACAGTATTGATATCCGCACCAACTAAATTTAAGCCAGTAAGATTTTGCAGGAAATCAAGTCCTTCCCTTGAGGTCGCGCCTCCCCATGTTGGCGTACACACTCCTGGAGCACATGACGGGTCAAAAAAATCCATATCAAAACATAGATATACTGATCGCCCTTTAAGTGACTCTACTATATTTTTTGCTGTATTTCTTAAGCCAGCATTAAATAACTCTGTGCCATCTATTAATCCATACCCAACATCCCGCGTATGATTAAATACACCACTGTCGTTAGTAGGGCCACGTGCCCCAACATGTATAGACGATTCAACATCAATAAGAGCCTCTTCTGCTGCTCGTGTAAATGTAGTGGCTACATTAAATCGCATATAGTCTTGATTTCCATCTCCTCTATAAGTGTCTGTATGAGCATCAATATGCACAACAACAAGGTCCGAATGAGCTTTGCTGGCGGCTCTCAGAAGCGGAAGGGTGATATTTCCGTCTCCACCTAAAGCAAGTGGCACTGCCT
>JAAXKA010000098.1 GCA_012269555.1 Alphaproteobacteria bacterium | reverse complement strand
TTGGATGCCAAAATCATGTTGCTATTAAAATCAAGTAATACGTATGATTTGACATTAAGGTTTGGCGCAGGTGGTATTGGCGATGAATATGATAAACCAGTAATTAAAATTCCAAGAAATGCAGTGATAATTTTTTTAAGCATGCTTATATATTAACATAACAATAACTAGTGTGATGCCATTTTTAAATCCTGTGCCAGAGTAAATACTGCTAGCGCATAAAGTCGACTTCTATTATATCTAGTTATTGTATAAAAATTATTATGTCCAAAGCTATATACATCTTTAGTGCCCTCAATTCTTTTGATTACTGATAGTTTCTCATCATCGCTCAAGCGGAGATGAGTTTTTATATTCATATTCTTATATTTCTTATAAGTGGTATGAGGTTTATATGTTTTTTTTGAAATTTTTTTAAGTTTATTTTCATTATGATTGATTTCCAAATCAGTTAGAATTAATCCTCCTCTTTGCCATCCATTACGTTTCAGGTAATTTGCAACACTGCCGATAACATCTGCATTTGAATTCCATAAGTCCGCACTATTATCTCCGTCAAAATCAATAGCATAGTTTCTGTAAGAGCTTGAAATAAACTGCGGTTTTCCTAAAGCTCCAGCATACGAGCCTTTAATTAAATTTGGGTCTAAACTATTTTCTCTGCAAAGCAAAAGAAAATTTTCAAGTTCTGTTCTATAAAATTTTGCTCTGCGCCCCTTGTTTGGGCCAACGGAAAGAGAAGCTAAAGTATCAAAGGTTTTAAATGTACCTAAGTTTTTTCCATATCTTGTCTCTATACCTATGATTGCCGTAATGATTTCTTTTGGTACACCAAACTTCTTTGATGCTTTTTCTAAAAGATGATTATTTTCTTTGATAAACGTCATGCCGTTATTAATGTTGTATTCATTAACAAACAAGCCTTTATAATTGATACATTGTTTCTCATCAGGAAAACAGCCATTCCAAGTTAATTTTCTCTCAGGAGCTTTTTTGAAAAACTTTTTTAATTTTTTTTCTTCTTTTATTTTTGAAAATAATTCTTTTAAATCTTTTTTGCTATAATTATGCTTTTGATACATCTCATCAATAAATGAGTCAACTTCGTAGGTGTTGTATCCATTTTGAGCGTAAGCAACAAAGTTATAAGAGAAAATCAATATGATTAAGAGGATTTTCATCATTTTCTCATCAATCTCTGATGTGATTTAACAGACATAATTATACCCAGCGCTGCAAATACCGTAAGCATAGATGTGCCTCCATAACTCATAAATGGTAGAGGAGCTCCAACAATAGGAAGTAGTCCTATCACCATTCCTATGTTAACAAGAACATATAAAAATATTGTTAAGATAAGTGTTCCTGACAAGATGCGTGCAAAGTTATCGGTTGCTTTAATGGAGATGCTCATTCCTCTCATTACCGCAAGGACATAGAGAGTAATTAAAAGCAATACGCCTATAAAACCAAATTCCTCTCCGAATGCAGAAAAAATAAAATCTGTGTGATTTTCAGGAAGGAAATCTAATTTTGATTGGGTGCCATTCATATACCCTTTACCAAATAATCCTCCTGAGCCTAATGCTATTTTGGATTGAATTAGATGATAACCAGATCCTAGTGCGTCTTGTTCAGGGCTGAAAAAAGATAAAACTCTTGATTTTTGATAGTCATACATCATTGACCAAAGAACAGGTATTGCACCAATAACAAAAGCAACCCCTAAAAGAATATGCACAAGTCGTATACCGGATAAGAAAATTGCTATTATTCCGGAGCTTGTTATCAATATTGCTGTACCTAGATCGGGTTGTTTTGCAATTAGAAGTGCAGGAATAATAATTATTACAGCTGCTATAACTAAGTTTTTAAATCTAGGCGGCAGCTCCTTATCCGAATAAAATGATGCAATCATCAAAGGTACAAATATTTTCATCAACTCTGAGGGTTGAAATCTAAAAAAATAAAAATCTAACCAACGATCTGCAGATTTACCAACACCAAAAAAAATTGTTAACACTAATAAAAGAATTCCTCCAAAATATAAAAAAGGAGAGAAGAGCCTAAAGTTATCGGGATGAATTTGTGCTAATAGCACCATAGCTACTAGTCCAACCGCTATACGGACCAACTGTTTTAAAACTAATGAGTTATCTCCGCTAGATACACTGTATAAAGTTATAAGACCAAGAAATACAATTGTCATGATGATCATAAATAACTTCAGATCAATTTTTAAAAGAGATGATACGCCGCCAAATTGATTGGTTGAGTAGCTCATTGCATGGCAACCCTAGGCTTAATATTTTCAAAATAATAATTGATGATGTCTCTAGCTATTGGCGCTGCAACACTAGAACCACTTCCACCATTATCTACTATTACAGAGACAACTATTTCAGGACTTTCAAAAGGAGCAAAGCTTATAAATAAAGCATGGTCCTGCAGGGATTTCTTGCCTGACTCCCCTTTATCAAGATTATAGACCTGTGCAGTTCCTGTCTTTCCTGCGAACTCTAATCCTTCAACTTTTTTAATGTGTGATGCTGTCCCAATTTTCTTATCATAAATTACACGCCACATTGATTCGTTAACAATTTGCCAACTCTCAGTGTCTAAATCTATCGAGTTATCTGTTTCATGTTATTTGAAATTAATTAGTTCATTATTAACTCTGTCGATACTTCTTAAAAATAAATGTGGGGTAGTGCTTGAACCGCCGCTGGCAAGTAGTGATGTTGCATTAGCAAGCTGAAGAGGAGTAGCAAGAAAATAACCTTGTCCGATACCTATATTAAGTGTTTCGCCTGGATACCAAGGCTCTTGTCTTGATTTATTCTTCCACTCTCTCGATGGTAAGAGTCCATTTTTTTCCCCATATAAATCAAGATATGTCTTTTGCCCAAAACCAAACTTTTGTAATTTGTCATGCATCATATCAATGCCGGATATTTCAGCCAGACGATAAAAAAAGACATCGCATGACGATGCAACCGCAGATGAGAGATTTACATCCATATGACCATCTTTTTTCCAACACTTGAATGGTCTTTTATAATTCTCAAGTTTATAAGCTCCAGTACAGGCAAAGACTCTAGATTTATCAATAATACCCTCTTCAAGTGCAACTAAACCAAAAAATGGTTTCACTGTTGAGCCCGGCGGATATTGACCATTTAAGGCCCGGTTTAAAAGAGGCTTCGCTTTATCATTTAGCAATTTTTTATAATCTTTAGATGATATTCCTCTAGCAAATAAATTAGTATTATATCCCGGATGACTTACAAAGCTTAGAATGTCACCATTATGAGGATTCATAACAATGATAGAGCCTTGTTTATCCTTTAGTAAGTTGTAAGAAAAGTTTTGAAGTTTAGAATCAATAGTCAAATAGACATCGCTTCCTCTTACTGCAGGTTTTTTTTCTAAGACTCCTACAATTTCATTATTTGCATTAGTTTCTAATTTCTCAAAACCTGGAGTACCAGATAATAAATTTTGATAGAATCGCTCTATGCCAACTTTGCCCACAGTGGTCATGCCCTCTTTAATTTCTATGACAGTATTAAAATCGCTATCAGATAATTTTCCCGTGTATCCTGTTATATGAGACATTTGTTCCGGGAAAAAATAACGACGGTTAGATTTAACAATCAGTTCCATCTCTGGAAGCATATACTGATCAACGGATAGCTTCGTAAACTCTTCAATTGACACATTTTTTTTCAATGTAATTTCTTTAAGTTTTTTATTTTTGAATTGCTGTTCAAGTTTAACTAAATCATCATTGTCCAGCTTAAGAACCTTTCTAGCATTAATTAAAAACTTCTCTTTTGAGATTATGTTTTCCTTTTTTGCAACTATATTAAAAGTATCGAAACTCTCAGCTAAAATAATGCCATTTCTATCAAGGATGTTTCCTCTGATAGGTTCTATTGGTCTAACGCGAATCCTATTATCATCGGCTTTGGTTAAATACAGATCATGGTTCTCAATTTGAATCTCATAGATACGATCTAGATATACAAAAGATATTAATGTAACAACAGCAACAGCTATCAACGCTCTTACTTTATGAGAAGCTCTGTCTTTGGTTGGATCATTTATGCCTTCCCAGCCAGTTTTCTCTTCAAACCTCTGCTTTTTTCTGATAGTCTCATTGCGATACTTGCTTACCATATCTGTATTATAAGTAAGATTTTTAAAAGAAAAACAAAAAACGGATATAAGGTGATTTAATATGAATCTAATTCCAATAATACTAGGTTTGATTGGGCTGATTTCGGCATACCTTCTCTATTCTGTTGTAAAAAAATACCCTGCAGGAGACAAAAATCTTACAGATATTTCTGATGAAATACACCTTGGCGCCATGGCATTTATGAAAAAAGAATATTCGATTTTATTTGTTTTCTCACTGATACTAATATTTGGTATATACATCGGACTAGGGCTTAGTAGCACAGTTGCATTTATTGTAGGTGCCTTGAGTTCCTCAATAACAGGTTTCATTGGTATGTATACTGCCACCAAAGATAATGTTAGAACTGCCACGGCTGCACAAAATTAAGTTGTAAGTGACAGTCTCTAAGTTGCATTTTTTGGTGGATCAATCATGGGCCTTACAGTTGCAGCCATGGGTCTTCTCGGCTTAGGGCTATTATACATATTATATGGTAGCGACCCTGCAACCGCATCAACAATACATGGTTTCGGCATGGGGGCATCAACAGTAGCTTTATTCTCAAGAGTAGGTGGTGGTATTTTTACTAAATCTGCGGATGTTGGTGCTGACTTGGTAGGTAAAGTTGAAAAGGATATCCCAGAAGATGACCCAAGAAACCCAGGTGTCATCGCAGACAATGTTGGTGATAATGTAGGTGATGTCGCTGGAATGGGATCTGATATTTTTGAATCCTACTGTGGTGCAATAATTGCAACAATAGCTATTGCATCTACCATGTTGCAAACAGATATGATTGATTTAGGAATTAGAGAAACATTAATGTCTCTCCCATTGGTCCTTGCATCACTTGGATTATTTTGTTCTATTATTGGAATATTGATTATAAAAATTTTAGCCTCCAAAAAAGGAAGTGATGAAACAAATATCGCTAATTCATTAAGAGGTGGAACATTCGCTGCAGCCATTTCATTTATTATCTTAGCTTACTTCGTCATAATCTCACTAGGAGTCAGTCCAAATGCTTGGTATGCAGTTCTTTCTGGAACAATTGGCGGCATAATTATTGGATTAGTAACCGAGTACTATACGGGAGGACCGCCTGTACGAAAAATTGCAGAGCAAGGTCAAACAGGTTCTGCAACAGTGATTACTACAGGGTTATCAATCGGACTCCAATCAGTAGTCATCCCAATACTCACTCTTGTTGTAATAATTTTCTTATCTAATCATTTTGCTGGTTTATATGGTGTTGGAATAGCAGCCGTTGGTATGCTTGCAACAGTTGGAATAACAATGGCTATTGATGCTTATGGCCCTATTGCTGACAATGCTGGTGGGATTGCAGAAATGGGTGCACTTGGTAAAGAAACTCGTAAAATTACTGATAGCCTAGATGAAGTGGGAAATACAACGGCAGCCATTGGAAAAGGTTTTGCAATTGGTGCGGCAGCTTTAGCTGCACTTGCAATTATTACAGCTTTTGTACAAGAGGTTAATCATAGTAGGCAAGAATCTATTCAACTTCTATTAACAGACACCAATGTCCTTATAGGCTTATTTATAGGAGGCATGATTCCATTCCTGGTAGCTTCATTGACAATCACAGCTGTAGGAGATGCAGCGTATAGCATGATAAATGAAATAAGAAGGCAGTTTAGAGAAATTCCAGGCTTAATGGAAGGTACAGGCAAACCAGATAATCAAAAATGTGTGGAGATTGCTACAGGGGCTGCTTTGAAAAAAATGGTGCTGCCCGGTGCTATTGCTGTATTCTCACCAGTGGTAGTGGGATTCACCTTTGGCCCGGAAATGCTTGGAGGTCTACTTGGCGGCGGTTTAGTGAGCTGTATTCTTCTAGCATTAACCATGTCAAATTCTGGTGGAGCTTGGGACAATGCAAAGAAATTTGTTGAAAAAGGTAACTTTGGGGGTAAAGGTTCAGACACTCATAAAGCGGCTGTAGTTGGAGATACAGTTGGAGATCCTCTGAAAGATACATCAGGTCCATCTATGAATATCTTAATAAATGTCATGGCGATTGTAAGTCTTGTGATTGCGCCAT
>JAAXKA010000049.1 GCA_012269555.1 Alphaproteobacteria bacterium | reverse complement strand
CGCCTATACTGCCATACTATCGCTTTAGAAAGTGCTTGACCCGTTTCGGCGTTCCATATGGCTGTAGTTTCTCTTTGATTGGTAATCCCAATACTTAGAATATCTTGCGAAGATATTTTCGCTCCTTTTACAGCATTACGTACTGTAGCAATGACAGTTGCATAAATTTCTTCTAGATCATGCTCTACCCAACCAGCAACAGGAAAAAATTGCTCTATTTCCTTTTGAGATGATGCCACTATTTGTAAATATTTGTCGAAGACTATAGCTCTAGTTGATGTTGTCCCTTGGTCAATCGCTAGAACGTAACTCATAGTAAGACTTTCTCTAATTTAATTTTTTTATGTAGAAACTAAGTTCCCTTATCTGCTTACTCGACAATCGTAACCCAAGCTTACTTCTTCTCCAAATCAAATCCTCAACACATCTGGCATGCTCTTGATTAATATACCAAAGTACTTCCCTTTCCGTTAGATCAGATCCGAAATTCCTACCTAAGTCTTTTTTTGCCCTAGCCTTGCCTAAAACTTTTTCAACATCTGTCCCAAATGTTTTAAATAATCTTTCTGCCCAGTTTCTATTTAAGAACTTGTATTTTTTCAATATACCTACAATAAGTTTCTCTTTATCCTCTAATTTGAAACCACCACCCGGTAAGTGTTTTGTGGCAGTCCATTCCTTTCTTTTTAAATTTAATAATGCTGTGATTTTAGAAACAGCTTTTTCAGCCAGTTTTCGATATGTTGTGATTTTCCCTCCATAAACGGTAAGGAGTACCGCTCCTTCCTTTTCTTCAATTTGAAAGGAATAATCTCTACTGGCATTTCGCGCTTCTACATTTTTGTTTTCGTATAAAGCCCTCACTCCAGAGTAATCCCAAACAATATCTTTTTCTGTTATTTTTTTTTGAAAATAACCTGAAGCAAAATTACACAAATAATCTTTTTCTTCATCGGAACACTTAACTTCGTTACCCATTTTGTGCTCAACTTCAGTTGTTCCAATTAGGGTAAAATCGTTTTCATAGGGAATGCTAAATATTATTCTTCCATCTTTTCCTTGGAATATATATGCACTATCGTGATTAAAAAGCTTTTTTACAACTATGTGACTTCCTTTTATTAGTCTTACCATTACTTGATTATTTTTATTTTTTTCAAGTTGACTCAAAGAATTGACCCAAGGACCCATAGTATTTATTAAGACCTTAGTTTTTACCTCGAATGACCTATCCTTTGATTTAATAGAAACAAGCCAATGACCATTTTTTCTTTGAACGTTAGTTACTCTGGAATAAGAGAATGCTTTTGCTCCTTTTTTTTCTGCATCCAAAATATTTAGTAGCACTAATCGCGAATCTTCCACCCAGCAATCTGTATACGCTAGTCCTCTTGTGTAAGATTTGTCCAAACAACTACCAACTGTATTATTTCGCAAATTAATACCAACACTTTTTGAAAGTTTCGTTGAACCCGCCAAGAGATCATAGATATATAATCCAAGCCTTAAAATCCAATAGGGTCTCAGGTTTTTGTTGTGGGGAAGTATAAATTTTACTGGCCAGCTTATGTGAGGCATGAGATTAAGGAGCAAGTCACGTTCACGAAGAGACTCTTTTACAAGCCTAAACTGATAAGATTCTAAGTATCTCAATCCACCATGAAATAATTTTGTGGATGAGGAGGACGTTGCTGAGCCAAAATCACCCATATCGGCCAACCCACACTTATACCCACGGCCTGCAGCATCTCTTAAAATTCCTGCACCATTTACTCCGCCACCTATAACAAAAATGTCAAAGTCGTTTTCATCCAATGTTTTTTTCTTCATAAATCTTAGAGAATATGTAAAAGCTCAAACCAACCATCAACAAGCATCTTTATGGTTAGATAGACCAGGAAAATAAGTCCGATCCACGAAAGCCATGGGAACTTCGTCATTACACGCATTATAATAGTTGCAAAAAACGCCATCAGTACTATCGCTAAAACGAGTCCAAACACTAATAATGCCGTATCTTCTCTTGCTATGGCAGCAACAGCTACAACATTATCTAAAGACATTGAAATATCAGCGACCGCAATTGTGAATAACGCTTGCGAAAATTGTTGCTTTTCAGTCAGCTTTTCTGACAAATTGGACTTAATTTCTGGATCAGTTTTTTGGCCAGCATGACGGATTTCTTTAAAAAACCGCCAACAAACAAAAGCCAAAAGTAGTCCGCCGAAAATTAATATTCCAGGTATTTGAATTAAAAAAGATGCTATAGCTGCAAAGATAATTCTGAACCCTGCTGCTAATGCTAACCCCCAGAAAATTACCCTTTTTCTAAACTTCTCTGATAGGCCAGCTGCAGCCATACCTATAATAATTGCATTATCGCCAGATAAAAATATATCAGCTAAAATGACTTGAGCCAGCTCGACTAGAGAAAAGTTCATTGTGAATTAATTTTATTTATTGCTTTTGACACTTTCGGTTTAGTAGCTTATCGTCAATATTTCAAATAAAATCTTCTACAAACACAAATTTTTATGAAAAAAAGCTCTATACATAGTATGCAAGATGCTCGTCTCCTAGCAAAGAAAAGACTTCCTTCAATGATCTTTGATTATGTCGATGGAGTAGCACTTGAGGCAGACGGTTACCATTCGAATGCTGAGTACTTAAAGGCTCTCAAGTTATCACAGAATGTCCTCGTTGGTGGAGGTTCCAAAAAAATTTCCAAACGAATATTGGGTAAATCATATGACCTACCTTTTGGTATAGCGCCAATGGGTATGTGTAATCTTGTGAGTTCAAAAGCGGATTATGCAATTGGAAAATTGGCAAAAAAGTTTAATGTTCCTGTTTGCTATTCTACAATGGCTTCCTCATCTCTAGAGGAAACTCTCAAGATCACCGGTGATTTGGGCTGGTTTCAACTCTATGTTTATGATGATTTAAAATCAGGGTTACGTTTAGCCAAAAGAGCACAAATCGCTGGTTACAAGACATTGATACTGACAGTTGATGTACCTGAATTAGGTCGACGGCCAAGAGAGCTAAAACATAATTTTTCAGCAAAGTTTAGACCAAATTACAAACAAATTATTGATTGCGCAATGCATCCCAAATGGAGTTTAGATCTTTTGGCAAATGGTATTCCAAGACCTCAAAACTTTGATAAAGATTTGAAGATAGACAGAAATAAACCAAGGGGAGCAGCCGATTGGAATTTTTTTAAAGACTTAAGAGCACTTTGGAAAGGTAAATTAATTATCAAAGGAATCCTTAACCCGAAAGATGCAAAAAAGGCAGAAAGTCTTGGAGTGGATGCCATTTATGTATCCGGCCATGGCTCAAGACAATTTGATAGTAGCCCAATCCCCGTACATCAAATATCGAAAATACGTAAGTCTATAAATAAAAGTACAGTCTTGATATATGATACTGGGATAAGAAATGGAGAAGATATTCTTAAAGCGCTTTGTTTGGGGGCAGACTTCGTAATGATTGGGAAACATGCACTTTTTTCTATAGCAGCTGAAGGATTTGATGGCCTAGTCCAAATGACTAACAATCTAAAAAAAGAAATAGAAATAGCAATGGCTCAAATGGGCAATTTTGACATTAACAAGCTAAATTCTAAATATTTAAATGACTTCTAAAAGGTGATTTACAATTTTCATGCAGAAATGTTTAGTCCAAAGAAAGACCCACTTTTATTTGGATTTTAGAGCCTATTTCATAATAACGCCCTGTTAAGCTGGAACCTGTAAATCCATTCCAACTATATATCACTCTGTAGCTTTCTACAGCGCTTCGCTGACTGACCAGCTGGACAACCTCACATCTCTGTTCTGTATTGTAACCAACGACCTTTGTTGTTGTTTTCTTTTGTTGCTCGGCTGCTACCACTCCTCCCATAACAGCTCCAACCCCAGCGGCATTGTTATCGTTTGTTAAGGCTTTACCAATAAGAGCTCCAACCACCATTCCTCCTAACACATCAGCGCCTGATGCGCCGTTACCACTGACAACCTTTCCGTATACTGGTACCTTTACATTTCTGCAACGTGTCTCAGGTGTGTAAATATTCGTACTTGAATAAACTGGTTCAATTGATTGCACAGTACCTGTCACATAATAAGTCTCTGCAAATAAATTTGAGAAAGAAAATAGGGCTAGGATTGCTGTGATTAATTTTAACATTCTGGTCTCCATTTATAGTAGGTCCATATAATAACATACACCAAAATTACAAAAAAAAAAGCCGAACAAAAATTTGCTCGGCTTTAGTCAACAGGGAGGTATGAACATGAAAAAATTTCATGCTCTACCCAAATTGCAATTCGCGTACCAATTTAAATTAACAATTGAAAATATAAGTCAACTGCCCTTAATTACTTTATCACTAAGCAATCTATCAACTTCCAATTCTGTAAAGCCTAATCCTGAAAGAACTGACTTAGTATGCTGACCAAGTGTTGGAGCTGACAAATTGTCATCTTTATTGGTTACAGAAAAGCTAGCCGCTAACTTAGACTGCCGTATCTTTCCTGCAATAGGGTGTTCAGAAATTTTTATTATATCATTTGCAACTACTTGCTCATTCTTTATCATTTCTTTTCTTGTCAAAACGGGTGCGCAAGGAACATCTTTAGCCGTTAGCAATTTCAACCATTCATCGGATGTTTTTTTCTTAAGCTCAGATTGTATCAATTCTAGTCTTTCATTTATATTCTGATGCCTTAATTCCGCAGTCAAAAACCTTGGATCACTTAACCACTCTTTCTTATTAAATGCATCGCAAATATTAAACCATTCTTTATCGGACTGAACTGCAACAGATATAAAGCCCTCTTTAGTTTCATATATTAGATCAATAAAACTCTGTGCGGTCTCCTTTTCAAGTTCGTCTCCAACAAAGGTATGCCCTCCCATATCGGAACCCCACAAAAAAGAAATTACAGCATCTAGCATTGATATTTTGACTTCCTGACCCTCACCTGTTTTTGCCTTATGAAACAGTGCCGCTGTTATCGCTTGAGCGGTAGCGAACCCAGTAAGCTTATCAGGAAGTATCGTTCGCATAAGCCTCGGTCTCTCTTCATCTGATCCTGCTTGTACAGTGGTTAGACCGGATAGAGCTTGAATAAGAGGATCGTAAACTGGTTTGTTCTTATAAGGGCCAGTAAAACCGAAGCCACTTATGGAAACATATATAATGTTAGGACTTATCGCGCGAACATCACTATATCCGAAACCTAACCTATCCATTACCCCTGGTCTGAAGTTTTGTACTAAAACGTCTGCCGTTCCAATAAGCTTTTTAAGGATATTTTTTCCTTCCTCCGCTTTTAGATCAATACACACAGATTTCTTATTTCTATTGTTGTTAAGGTAAGCGGCTGAAATTCCAGATCTCTGGGTGCTAACAATCCTGGTATAATCTCCAACTGAAGTATTTTCAATTTTTATGATTTCAGCATCCTGGTCTCCTAGTATCATCGTTGCACTTGGACCTGAAATCATCGAGGTTAAATCGATTATTCTTATCCCCTTTAAAGCACCAGCCATAAAAACCTCCAGAAAAATATTTACACTAAAATATGAGCTGTTAACCTTGAAGATGCAACTTAAATTTAAGAAGCTTAAAAGAACATTTTTATAAGAGTTTAAACATGACACCAGAAGAAATTTTATCTTATCCACCCAAAATCTTAACTCAGGAGCAGAGGGAACATTATTTTGAGTTTGGGTTCGTAGGAATAAAAGACTTAGTTCCGTCGGATACACTAAAACTTATCAAAAAAGTTACAAGTGAATTCGTTGAAAAAAGTCGCGAAGTTACGGAGTCAAATAATGTTTTTGATATCGGTCCAGGACATTCTTACGAGAATCCGGTACTAAGAAGATTAAAGAGTCCAGATGAGAATCATGAAGAGTATTGGAATTTCTCAAAGGGTCTTATGGCTGACGTTGCTAGTGACCTTGTTGGTCCTAATGTGACATTTCATCACTCAAAATTAAACTTTAAGTGGTATGACGAAAGTGACACCGTTAAGTGGCATCAGGATATCCAGTTCTTTCCCCATACAAATTACAACGTTTTGACAATTGGGTGTTATTTAGAGGACACTGACATGAATAATGGGCCTTTAGCCGTGTTAAAAGGTTCACATAAAAATGACCTATATGATCAGTACGACAAAAATGGTAATTGGACAGGAATGTTAAGCGATGAAGACGCAGATACTGTTGACATGTCGATGGTTGACTATC
>JAAXKA010000067.1 GCA_012269555.1 Alphaproteobacteria bacterium | reverse complement strand
CTGACCTTATAAGTGAAGAGGCATATGTCGATTAACATCTTTATATAATAAATATCGGAAAGGCTTGGTGCCTGCAGCATAACATGCTTGAGGACAAAAAGCTCGAAGCCACATATAATCACCCTCCTCTACCTCACGCCAATCTCCATTTAAATAATAAGCACCTTTGCCCTGGAGCACATAAAGACCATGTTCCATAACGTGTGTTTCAGCAAAGGGTATAAGGCCCCCAGGTTGAAAAGTCACAATATTTACATGCATATCATGACGAATGTCAGCGGGATCAACGAACATACTAGTTTGCCATACTCCATCAGTATCGGGCATAGATACAGGTGTAATAGCCTCATCAGATGTAATGAATGGGGTTGGGCGGTCTATACCGTCAATTTCAACATATCGTTTTCTGATCCAATGAAACACAGCTTTTTGGTTTGTTTTATTATGTAATTGCCAAGATAAACCTGCCGGCAAGTAAGCATAACTACCAGACTGAAGCGAATGAGCCGAACCATTATATTCTAACTCAAGGGAACCGTCTACAATGAATAAAACATGTTCAGAACTGATATTGTCATCTGGTCTGTCTGAACCTCCTTTTGAAGACACTTCCATGATGTAATGAGAAAAACTCTCGGAAAAACCAGTTAGTGGTCTAGCTATTACCCAGAGCCTTGTTTTTTCCCAAAACGGTAAAAAGCTGGTTACAATATCTGTCATCACAGTCCTTGGAATGAAAGCATAGGCATTAGTGAAAATGGCTCGGTCAGCGAAACGCTCAGTTTGCGATGGTAGCCCGGCTTCTGGCAATGCATAGGTATATTTTGATTGAACAGTTGTCACATTAATCCTTTATCGCTTGTTACACTGTTTATATTCAAATAATTTCAGATAGCTTTTCAAGAGCTATTTTTTCTATTTGACGACAACAATTTGTAAATTCGGTTGCATAATCGTTTTGCAAGCGTTCTTTTAAGTTTTCAAGCACATCACAATTATTAGCATCCGTGTTTGATAAAGTATATTTAAAACCAAATTTTTTCGCGTACTTTAGCCCAAATGTCTTGGCTATATCTTCGTCCTTTTTAGCGATATACATTTTCATAACTGAATAGTTTTCGAACATTCCAGACTGCGACTGTAATAGTTCTTTTTTCTTTTCCAGACTAGCAGTCCTGAATATTCTGCAGAATGCGTTATGAAGTCCAATTGAAGTATTGTGAGATGGACCAAGTTCTAATTTGAAAGCTTCTTCAATAATCCAACTTCCATTTTCAAATATATCTGAGAATTTTGAGATGAAGGATTGTTCTGAAAGGGCTGTAGCTCTTGCTTTCCATGAACCTATGTCAAATGGATATTGTGAATGCCAATAATCTGAAATATCTATCCTACGGGGACACCAAACATTTTTGAAGCCTTTTATATAAGATAAAAATTTATTGAGAGACTCTATCCTACCAGGCCTTCCAATTAATCTGCAATGTAATCCGATAGATAGCATTTTAGGTTTCCCCTTTTCACCTTCACGATATAGAGAGTCAAAGCTATCTTTTAAGTAGGTATAAAATTGGTCGCCAGAATTAAATCCTTGTACATTGGCAAATCGCATGTCGTTTGCGTCCAAAGTATAAGGTATGATTAGATGAGGCTTGTCACGATAAAGATGCCAGTATGGTAAGTCATCTGCATAGGAATCTGATACATAATCTAAAATCCCTTGTTTACAAACAAGGTCAACAGAATTTATGGACGCTCTTCCAGTATACCATCCTTTTGGGGGATTACCCGTTACGGCAGTATGAAGGTCAATTGCTTTTTTAATTTGTTCTTCTTCTTCATGCTGGGTGAGGTCTTTATGCTCAATCCATTTATAGCCATGGCTTGCAATTTCCCAATTTGCTGATTGCATAGCATATACTTGTTCAGGGCTTCTGGCTAACGCTGTAGCTATTCCATATACGGTAATGGGAATATCGTATTCGGTAAATAGATCGAAAATTCTCCAAAAACCGCTTCTTGCGCCATATTCATAAATACTCTCCATATTCCAATGGCGCTGATTTGGCCATGGTACAGCATTGATAATTTCAGATAGAAATCCTTCTGATTGAGTGTCGCCATGCAACAAACAATTCTCGCCCCCTTCTTCATAATTTAAAACAAATTGAACAGCAATTTTTGCATCATTTGGCCATTTAATTTGTTTTGGTTGGCAAAAATTTCCGCTTAAGTCACGAGGATATCTTTTTGGGTTCATTTATTTTCTTTCATTTTTATTCTTAACTTTGGCGGCCTAATAGAATTTTTACTATTGAAAATTTTTGTTCTTTTTCTTCTCATTTAACAGCTTCTTAGATTAGCCATTCTAAAACATTAGCTAATGCTCAGTAGTGCAAAAAAGTTTGCATAGTAATGTAAAAAAATACCTTTTTACTGTGATAATGCAATGATATTACATTATTATACAGCTATTTGAGAGAAAATTTATGATTATATATTGGCTGACTTGAGATGGAAGGTATAACACCAAAAGATTATATTCAACGAGCAAAAGGCCAAATTTCCTTTAATATGAATGGGTCTAGAATTGAAAAGCTTTATCAATCTGGCTGTAGCAAATTACTTTTACCAAAAACATATGGAGAAATGAAAGAGGCAGTAATGCTTAATACAGCTGGGGGAGTTACAGGGGGAGATATGATAGATGTAAAGATTAATGCATCTGATTGTAATCTTGCTGTAACCAGTCAGACTGCTGAAAGATTCTACCAAAGTAATATGCACCCAGCATTGATATCAATTGATTTAAAAATTGATAACCAAACCAATTTTCATTGGTTGCCTCAAGAAACGATCATCTTTGAAGGTGCAGCAGTAGATCGAAAAATAACGCTAAATATGTCATCTGATAGTCATTGCTTGTTAGCAGAGACGCTTGTTCTTGGCCGAGAAGCAATGGGCGAAAATATTCAACAATGTCATTTTACTGACCAGTGGCGTTTGTATATTGATGGTAAGCTTTTCCACTCAGAGTCAATCAGAATGATTGGGGATGTAGAAAAGCTTCTACATTCAAATGCTAGTGCAAATGGGGCTAGAATAATATCAACAATTATTTGCGCTGGGCCAAATACCGAAAAGCTCAAACCGATTGTCGAGAAAAACTTAGCAACAATGAATTCAACTTGTGCCTGTAGTTTTTTTAATAAAAAGATGATTATAAGGCTTTTAAGCTTGAATAGTGCATCTGGAAGAGCTGAACTAAATCAAATGCTAATAGCGCTTCGAAAGCAGCCGATGCCTCGGGTGTGGCAGCAATAAGTAAAGGGAGGACAATGTGAGACTCAATCCAAGAGAAAAAGACAAGTTGCTTGTCTCTGTAGCAGCAATGGTGGCTCGCAATCGAAAACAAAGAGGTGTTAAGCTGAATTATCCAGAGGCTGTGGCACTGATTACAGACTTTGTGGTGGAGGGGGCACGTGACGGCCGAAGCGTAGCAGACCTTATGGCAGCTGGTGCAGAAGTTGTAACGCGTGACGACTGTATGGATGGAATTGCAGAGATGATACATGATGTTCAAGTCGAGGCTACATTTCCAGACGGAACTAAGCTGGTAACTGTCCATCATCCAATTCGATAGGGGGAGATATTTATGATTCCAGGTGAAGTAATAACATCAGACGAAGATATAATACTAAATTCAGACAGAAAATCTGTTAGGATTGTGGTTGCAAACTCTGGCGATAGGCCCATCCAAGTAGGCAGCCATTATCATTTTTTTGAAACTAATTCAGCTCTCGTTTTTGATAGGCAAAAATGCAGAGGAATGCGACTTGATATCGCAGCTGGCACAGCGGTGAGATTTGAGCCAGGACAAGAACGAGAAGTGCAGCTTATTCCGTTTTCTGGAAATCAGGCTGTTTTTGGGTTCAATCAAAAAATTATGGGAGCATTATAATGCCAGTCTCTCTTTCACGAAAAATTTATGCAGATATGTATGGACCTACAACGGGTGATAAAGTTCGTCTGGCTGATACCGAATTATTTATCGAAGTTGAAAAAGACCTTACCAAATATGGTGATGAAGTAAAATTTGGTGGGGGTAAAGTTATACGTGATGGGATGGGACAATCACAGGTGTCGCGAGAAGATGGCGCTGTAGATACAGTTATCACCAATGCACTAATTGTAGACATTACTGGTATTTATAAAGCGGATATCGGTTTAAAAGATGGATTAATTCATGCTATTGGGAAAGCAGGAAATCCTGATACTCAGGAAGCCGTGGACATTATTATTGGCCCATCAACAGAAGCGATAGCGGGTGAGGGTCACATAGTAACCGCTGGTGGTTTTGACAGCCATATTCATTTTATTTGTCCTCAACAGATTGATGATGCTTTGCATTCTGGATTGACTACTATGCTCGGGGGAGGCACTGGACCCGCACATGGAACTCTTGCAACTACGTGTACCCCTGGCGCATGGCATATTTCAAGAATGCTTCAGTCAGCGGATAGTTTTGCTATGAATTTGGCATTTGCAGGAAAAGGAAATGCTTCGGTGCCAGTTCCACTTGAAGAACAAATAAACGCAGGTGCATGTGCACTTAAACTTCATGAGGATTGGGGGACAACACCGGCTGCGATTGATAATTGTCTCAGCGTAGCAGATGCGATGGATGTTCAGGTGATGATCCATACAGATACTCTTAATGAGAGTGGGTTTGTTGAGAATACAGTTTCAGCGATGAAAGGCCGTACTATCCATGCCTTTCATACAGAGGGTGCTGGCGGTGGACATGCACCCGATATTATCAAGGTTTGTGGTGAGAAACATGTTATTCCATCTTCAACAAATCCCACTCGACCTTATACAGTGAATACACTTGAAGAACATCTTGATATGTTAATGGTTTGTCATCATCTTGATAGGTCTATTCCCGAAGATGTTGCATTTGCAGAGAGTCGCATTCGAAAAGAAACAATTGCTGCAGAAGATATTTTGCATGATATGGGCGCATTTTCAATTATCGCTTCTGATAGTCAGGCTATGGGAAGGGTTGGTGAAGTTATAACACGAACTTGGCAGACAGCTCACAAAATGAAAGTGCAGCGGGGACGTCTCTCAAATGAGGTTGGAGAAAATGATAATCTAAGAGTAAAAAGATATATCGCCAAATATACAATTAATCCTGCTATATGTCATGGCATATCAGAACATATAGGTAGTGTGGTTGTTGGCAAGCGTGCAGATCTAGTTATTTGGGATCCAGCCTTTTTTGGTGTTAAACCTGAAATGGTTCTTCTTGGTGGAAGTATTGCTGTAGCACAAATGGGAGATCCAAATGCGTCTATTCCAACTCCACAACCTGTTTACACGCGGCCAATGTTTGCATCATATGGTCGTTCTGTTGAACAATCGGCTGTTTGTTTTGTAAGTAAAACAGCTCAGGAAAAAAATATTGGCCTTGAGTTGGGACTAGCAAAGCAAACTAAAGCTGTAGAAAACACAAGGTCTATCTCAAAGGAAGATATGGTGCTTAATAATCACCTCCCAGAAATAGAAGTGCATCCAGAAACTTATGAAGTTCGAGCTGATGGGGAACTTCTGACGTGTGAGCCCGCGCAAGAATTGCCGATGGCGCAACGCTACTTTTTATTTTAGTTAGTTCAAAGAGGAATTTTACGATGCATATCTCACAAAAAATCCTACATAATATTGAAAAAGCAAGTGTAACTGATACAATTACTCTAGATTATGAAGGCAGGTTCTTAAGACGTAAAAGATTAATATCAGATAAGGGAGAAGCTTTCTTAGTAGAACTCCCAGAAGTGCAATCAGTATCCGCAACTGATGGATTTGTTCTAGACGATGGACGCATTATTGCAATACATCCCAAGCCTGAGCCAATTATGAAAATAACGTCTACTAATCTTGCTCGTGTTGCTTGGCATATTGGGAATAGGCATACACCATGCCAAATACAAACCGATCATTTGCTTATCCAGCAAGACCATGTACTTGAAGATATGTTGCTATTATTGGGTGCAAACATCGAAAAATTAGAAGCTGCATTTACACCTGAAGGGGGTGCCTATGGTCACGGGAGAACACATAGTCATGACCATAATTCATTAGAAACCTCACTCACACAGTCTAATCATCATCACTGATAGATAGGCCTTGAAACATGCTATATCGTGATATGATGGTTCTTCAGGCTTGGTTTTCACCAGCATTTCCCATTGGCGCGTTTAGCTATTCTCATGGACTGGAAACTGCTATTCAGGAAGGTTTGGTATCAGAAAAAGCGAGTTTAACAAGGTGGATTAGTTATTTACTGACTGATGGGTCAGGCTGGAATGATAGTTTGTTTTTAAAAGCTGCCTATGAAAAAAGTGAAGGCGCCAATGATCTATGT
>JAAXKA010000034.1 GCA_012269555.1 Alphaproteobacteria bacterium | reverse complement strand
TTACCAGACATATCTCTTAATTCAATTTCATGACCATTAAACTCTTTTTCAACTTTTACGCCTACAGGATTAGATGCACCCTCAAAATTGGCACTTCCCTCAAAAATATACGCAAATCCCTGTCTATAGGTGTCAAAAGGAAAACGTTTACTTATTCTAGGTGGGACAAAGATATCTAAATAATGTGGGTCTGCAGAAATGCCATCTACCGGTCCTTTTACACCTTTATAATCTCCTGCTATTACCTTAATTTTACTGCCATCATCTTCTTCTAACAAACGAATTTCTTTTGATTTAATATCCTGATATCTCGGCGTCGTCATTTTCTCTGCTGATGGAAGATTAGCCCAAAGCTGAAATCCATGCATATGACCATTTTTATCACCCTTTGGCATTTCCTGATGAATTATACCAGAACCTGCTGTCATCCACTGTATGTCACCATCGGAGAGGTCTCCAAAGTTTCCAAGACTATCTGCGTGCGCAACAGTTCCTTTTAATACATAAGTTATAGTCTCGATGCCTCTATGGGGATGCCATGGAAAACCTTTTTTATACTGACTTGGGTGATCATTACGAAAATCATCCATCATTAAAAATGGGTCAAATGGTTTTGTATCTCCAAACCCGAAAACACGGTGTAGATGAACACCTGCACCTTCCATTGCAGGACGAGCAGTTGATTTTGTTTTTATAGGTCTTATCGACATTTTATCCTTCCTTATATAGATAGAAATTTATTTTTCAGGGAGAGGAATGAATTCATCCGCATCGCCAAATGGAAGCTGGAACCTTCCCTTCTCCCACTCGCCCGCTGCCCAGTCTTTTTTCGCAGCTTCAATTTTATCAAGTGAAGAAGAAACAAAATTCCACCAAATATAACGGGGACCCTCTAGGGTAGCACCACCAAGCATTATTACTCTTGCCCCTTTATTTCCAGCCTTTATTGAGATTTTGTCACCTGGACGAAATATCAGCATTTTTCCTGTTTCAAAACTTTGTCCAGCGACAACGATTTCTCCCTGCATAACATGAATTGCCCTATCTTCGTGTTCGTCTGGCAAAGGTGCTGATGCAAACGCGTCTAAATTTACATCTATATAAAACATATCAGAAAACTGTTCGAGTGGGGATGATCCTCCCCAGGAACTACCTGCAACAAGACAGGCACTCACTCCTCTGTCTTCTATAAATGGTAGTGCTGATTGCGGGTGATGAGAAAAAAAGGCATTAATGTCTTCATATTTCTCTGGAAGAGCCAACCAACTTTGTATTCCAAACAGGGAATGGTTTGATGAACGCTCTTTTGTACCCGTTCGCTCTGAATGAGTGATTCCGTTTCCTGCAACCATCCAATTGACATCACCAGCTCTTATTGTCTGATAATTACCAAGTGAGTCTCGATGGTCTATAGTACCATTTAAAAGATATGTAAGAGTAGCAAGTCCTATATGAGGATGCGGTCTAACATCTATACCCTTATTCGTTAAAAACTCTGCAGGTCCAATTTGGTCGAAAAAAATAAAGGGTCCTACCATTTGTTTTTTTTTAGTTGGTAATGCACGTCTCACTTCAAACCCTCCAATATCTCTCGCTCTTGGGACTATAACCGTCTCAATAGCATCTATATTGGATGTTCCGGGCATTAATGCACCAAAATCAGGATTCCAACTCATCAGGCACTCCAAACATGTTTTTATTTTGTAAGAAAGATATGTAAGGAAAACATTTTTTTTCAACTTGATTTATTTTATTTCTAGTTAATTCATAATTTCGTGTTGGTAATATTTTGATATAAATTATCAGCGGATAAAAATCTAAATTATAAAATTTACATTTATTATCGCCTATATCCATAATGGAGGGCAGCTGGTACAATAATGTCCTCTTCATCCTCTAAATGCCTCTTTAAGGCTTTATTGAACCTACTCTGGCATTCAAGAAGGTTACCTGCATAAATTAATGTTTCCTGTGGTGTAATACATTTATTTAATATCTCTTCGTAACCATCAACTAAAGCGCTAATTTCAGCATGATCGGTCTCTAAAAGCTCAATAGCGGCAATTAATCTTTTATCATATTTTGAAATACCTGGAAAAAAATAATTGTCCTCCATCTCGTGATGCAAATGTAATTGTTGAAGCATGAAACTAGAATATCTAAGCGTCTGCTTTTGATATTCGTCTTCATTGATTTCTTTATTCAAGATTGATTGCGAAAGAAAAATTAAATGTGCGCTCAACTCTCGAAACATTTCATGTCGTTGTAACCAAAATTCACTAAAGTGTTGAAAATTTGGGTTTTCACTCCAACCTTTTCTTGGGTAATCTAAAAGAAACTCTTTTAGCTCTCTCGGCAAGGAACTTCGGTTTAACAAATGTGTTCTAAGCATCTATAAAATAACACAACAAAAATTTCGTTCTAAAATATATCTTACTTTAAATATATCAAACTGGAAATGCCCATAAAACAAACCAAACGAGCAAAGGTATAAGAAATACCCCAGCAAGCGAAGAAACAATCACTATGCCACCGATGTTATTTGGCTCAACATTTCGTTCTGCTGCAATAATAAAATTCAGCAACGCAACAGGCATTGAAGCCATAATCATTACAACCCCTGCTAGCATTCCAGTCAGTCCTAATACATATATCACGCAAAGGCCAGAAATTCCCCCAAACACCAAGCGCGCTGCAGCATAAACAATCCCAATTTTTATATTACCAGCTGATATTTGTGGAAGCGCATATCCAAGAAGCAATAGTGGAAGCGGAATAGCTGTATATCCGAGATAGGAAGTGGTGTTGAGTAACATGTTTGGGACCGTTAAATCGGTAATTTTTACAATAAAAGCAGCTGTTACAGAGATGACTATTGGATGAAAAAAAAATTCTTTCCATTTCAAATTGCCAGCAATCATTGCATATCCAAAAGTATTCTGCGAGACAGAAACAATTACAAAATATGGAAATGCTAAAGCTAGACCTTTTTCTCCAAAAGCTAGCAAGCATAGAGGTAATGGTAAATTGCCTGAATTTGGGTGCAAAAGACAACTCATATAAGCACCTAGTCTGTCCCCTTTTAATTTTATAAATGGAAGGGACAATGCTGCCACTAATACCATAACCATAATTGCTGCTACACCAGATAATGACAACTCCACGAGAGTAAATTCAGTTCTGACTAAGGTTGAAAATGTTAGGCAAGGAGTGGCAATTTTAATAATTAAAATACCAATAGTTTTTGAGTCAAAGTGAATTTTCAGCACATATAAAATGCTGCCGATACCGAGCATGAACAGCACCGGCAATGTGATATCGAGAATGGCAAGAAGCATCTGTTTACATTATTCCATGCACGCTATCTTAAGCAGGGCATCAAAATTTCGTCTTACCCATAACTATTTACAGGAAGTAAAACCGGCTCTCCTCTTTCAACCGAAAGATCTGCTGCAGTGTATAAGTCCATTACTTCCTTTGCCTCCTCGGGTTTCACTAAAACTGGTTTATTTCGACAAACTGCATCTAAAAAGTGAACTGTTTCTTCATACATCGGCCCTGCATATGTGTGATTGACAGGTTCTCCCGGCATTGAAGACATCGGGTATCTTATCCCGTCCTTAGTCGTTGTTAGATGTACATCTTTATGGGAGTCATCGATTATTAATGCACCATCTGTTCCGATGACTTCAATCCATGTATGCGCATAATTTGGATATCCTAAAGGCAGTATCCAGCCCGCACCCACCGTAATTGTTGTACCGTCGTCCATAGTAACCAAAATCCACTGATGGTCTGGTGTTTCACTATTTTGAGAGAATAGTTTTCCAGCCGTTTGACTGTACACCTTAACT
Source organism: Alphaproteobacteria bacterium (assembly GCA_012269555.1). GTDB lineage: Bacteria > Pseudomonadota > Alphaproteobacteria > Puniceispirillales > Puniceispirillaceae > UBA5951. The sequence goes on along the minus strand of JAAXKA010000034.1, from coordinate 2,648 downwards.
GGCCTTCGTGGACGCAAGCACCATAAAAGAAAATCTAAATCATGTGTCGCTTCCATAGCAGCAGGTGAGAGGGCTGTTCGTCCCGAAATTTTAGTCCCTAACTCTCTTGTAACATGCCTACTGACGAGGCAAGTAACTGGCTCTCCAATTAATCCTTCACTCAAAGCTTTTTGAACATACGCATACTTTGAATTGAAACGTTGTGAATACCCGATGGTGAATTTTACTTCTTTATCTATTGCCGTTTGGATAAGCTCATCTGCTTGCTCTAATGTAGTAGCAATCGGCTTTTCCATAAAAACATTTTTCCCGGCTTGTAATGCAGCAAGAGCCATTGGATAATGTGTTGTTTCAGGAGTTGCTGATATTATAATTGTATCTATTTCAGGATTCAAAATAAGCTTTTGCCAATCTGAGACAGACTCATGCACATCATACTGTTCTGCAACCTCTTTTCGACGTGCATCATTTATTTCTGCAATAAATAGCTTGTCTACAAGTGGATTATCTGAACAAGCTTTTGTACGAATTCCACCACACCATCCCGTACCGATAACACCTACATTAATCTGCTCAATCATAATCAACTCCTAGCTTATTTATTTTGAGACATACAATAGGTGTTTTATTAGATGTATCTCACCTGTCAATGATTATCGATAAAAATATTAAGTTTTTAGAAAAAAGTCACAAATTACCTCATAAAAGGAGATAATTATAGATTGTTTCAAAAATAAATATTTATAGTTTACCCGCGGACTCATTTTGTAATTGAAAGGCTCTAAATCCACCTAGCCATTCATGAGTGGAACATTTTGGGCCAAAAAGACGCGGAGAGGCTAAATAAGGATTTGGCTCTATTATGCCAGAAATTAGCTCCTCTTCTTTGATTTGGGAATTCTTATTCTCTGGCTTCATCTGTTTTGGTCTTCTGTCGAGTTCCGATTGTATTTTAAGTAGGTCATTCATCATATGATACGAAACGTCGAAACAAATTACTTGTTTAGATTTTATCTTTAAAAAATAAAAAAAATTATTTTATGTTTAAGAGACTTTGCTAGCCATTTTATCGGATAGATAAGCTACTGCATCCTCAACATTTGCCTCTCTTATAATTTCTCCTACTAGACCGTTCACTAAAAATTCACCAAACTCTGAATATTCAATGAATATTGAGAATTCCTCAGTCCCAAATAAGTGGGCTGGTACCCAGCTAAATACAAATTTTTGGTTTTCATTTGCTAAAGACCTGGTAAATGGCTCAATCATCTCGGGCAGCAAAAAATTTGTAGTAATAGCCATTGAGACAAAAAAATTTGCTTTGTCTTGGTTTTTTACGTTTATATCTGCAGAAAATATAATTATGATGTCTGTTATTTCATTATCTTCAAGATATCTTCTAAGGGAACCGCCAAAGTCATTCCGAATATCTGAGAGATTTACAATATCAATACTTTCCGGATCATTTATATTTTTGCTTTTTGATAATAGAGACATGTGCATTACCTAGCTATAAAGCCATCTGTTTACACTAAAATTTAAAATTTTATGATTCAAAAAAGGTATAAAGTAAAAGAACAGGCAATTAAAACATAATTAGCCTGCCAAAACGAATATAAGTACCATTATAAAATTAATTTTTATACATTAATCTTTACTTTCGAATTACTGGTGTTTGAGAAACCTAGTTGAATATTTTTTTGGGACAAAAAGATAATTATCCTCCCCTTGCAAGTTATCGACTTTCACAGGCTTTAAATTCTTGTCCAGAAAATAGGCATCGTAACCAGCATCTATCATTCGTTTAAAAACCCTTTTCGAGGAATTCCCCATCACTTTTGCTCTACTATCATCAAGTTCTAAATACCAATAGGGTTTGATTTCGTTAATCAACCTTGAAGCTCCATTTATTACATTTTCTTCTGCACCTTCAACGTCAATTTTCACAAGGTCAACGCTTGATATACCTTGCTCTAAAAGTAATTCATCTAATTTTATAACCTCTACTGACTCGCTATACACATTATCGTGTTTTTGTTGTCCTACATACGCCAAACCCACTCTAAGTGAACCAGTGTCCTTTATAGGTGTATGAAGTTTACTAATACCCTTGCTATCAGACAAAATATTTTTTTTACAAATAATTTTTGAACCCTTTGAAGCCCAAAATTTGGACCATAACTCTAAAATCGGGAATACATAATGTGAGGGTTCAACTGCAATGATCAAACTGGTCTTTTTCTTCTGCTTAACACAGGAACGAGTAAAGTTGCCTACATTCGCACCGACATCAATTACTATAGGTCTATCATTAGGTATGTGCTCAAAAATTAAACTCACAAGCTTGTCAAAACGCCTATCAAACCCAGCCCGAATTAGGAGTCTTAACCATCTCATCTTCTGAAGGAAGGAAAAGTCTTTATTAGATAACACGGAAAACAAAACCAATAACTCCCTAGACAAATGACAAAAGGCCGTAAATATATCTAAATAAACAATTTAAAATATACCTTGCTTTAAATACTTATTATTTATTCTGTAATCAAAACAATATTTGTATTTGCAATATTTTCTCTAATGCAAATTGCTTTTCAGTATTTTTCATTAATAATTTTATGAGAAAATAGCATTTCAACATCCGCAGGAAA
>JAAXKA010000238.1 GCA_012269555.1 Alphaproteobacteria bacterium | reverse complement strand
CTTGCTCTATCTCAGCTAAAAGTGAATAAAAACTGGCTTTGCTTTGGGCCTCTTCTGCGCCCTGCAACAGCTTTTCTGTTGCTAAATCATAGTCTCCATTTGAAAAGTTAAATTTTCCTTCAAGGTATAATCTGCCAGATGAGGCTGGTATCTCGTTCAAAATTTGCAAACCAGTTTTAACATCTCCCAACGCAAAATTCGCGTCTGCTTTAATCAGTCTTGCCCATATATTCCACTTACCATCTGGCAAAATATTAGGGTCTATTTTTACAAGACAACTTGGGTTTCTGTTTTCAATACTTTCCAAAAAGCGTTCTGGCGTTACCATCTCATTTAATTCACAAGCGGTTGTCTTTTCTGATGGGTCAACAACGGAAAGTCTGCTTGTTTTCTCAAGCTTATCTCCAACATTCTCAGGAGCATAGGCAAATGGTTCCACCTCGTATTTAAATATGAACTGAAGATAATCAGCAGGATTAAGAAGTTTATTAACGGAGATTACACCACTACTAGTAACATTTGCGATTTGTCCATTTTCAATTTCTTTTGTTATACCATCATTTCCAGCAAGTTTTATTTCACCTTCTAAGACCGCCAAACTTGAACTAGAATCCTCAAGTACTTCAATTACCCATTCGGTACCTCTAATAGACGCAACCGCATTTGGAGCTTTAACCGTAATTTTTGCAGGCTTTTTATTTGTCTTAGACCAAATTTTACCTAATTTTAAGTTTACCTGCGTTTGCTCTTCCTTTGCTTGATAATTAAGTTGAAATTCGGCATTCCGTGAAATTTTAGTTTGAGTTCTATTAGGTAATAAAATAATTGCTGAAGCTTTGGGCCCAGTTCTAATCCAAGAGCCAGTTTTCACTAACTGCCCCTCTTCCACAATATTCCATAATTTTTGGTCGACTGAGGTTTCAACTACACCTTTAGAAGATAGGATTTTAAAGTCCTCAGATAAAGCAACACTGCTAATCAATGCAAAAATAAGACTTACAAGAGTAATGCGAATATAATTCATAACATAATACATTTTTTTAAACTTAAACAACGAAACGATAACAGAAATGTATCATGCCACATAGAGTTATTTTTTATCTATTTGCATGTTATTTAAGATAAATCTATTATAAAAGCCTTATTTCGACTTACTAATTGGTGAAACTGTGTCTAAACTAGCGGGTTATTTTCCACATATTTTTGTAATTATTTTGCTATTTTCATCTTGCTCATCTGCAAATACAATTGCGAGTAAATCTGGCTCATCCCGATTTCTTTCAGTTGAGCAAAAATTTGCACACTATCCTCCAGAAACCCGAAACATCCAATCCCTGCCATTTAGTCATGAAAGTAAAGTTATTATCTGGCTGCATGGGACGAAAAGACCAGCAGTTATAAGCAATCACAAATGTAATGATGATTTACCGCCAAAGAGTTTAATGCTTGCTGCTAATAAACTTGATTTTTCTGTGTATTATCTTTGTTCGACGGCTACTGATGGTTCGGAAAAAGGCTCGTTTATATACAAACGAGTTTCTGAATTAGAAAAATTATTAAGCCAGTTAAACGAAATGGGAATTCATGATGAAAATATTTTCCTTTCTGGTTTTTCTGCAGGTGGGTGGACGGCATTGATGGCCGCTAGGGCTTTGCCAAACCGTTTTAACAGAGGTGTTTTATTTGCTCCAGCTTTTGCAGGCCCTCGTTATGAGACGAATATTTTCCCAATTTGGCGCAAAGTTTTAAGACCTAAACAAATTAATGAGATTTTAGAAAGTGAGAGACTAGATTTCCTTATTTTTGCATATAGTGATGACCCGTTTAATAGGCCTGAAGATTTAAATGTTTTTCTCAAATCCAATGAATTATACCCAAAAATAATTGGGTATACATGTAAAAAAGGTCACTTTACCTACAGGAAAGATTGCAAAAGTGAGGAAACTTATGAAGAAATTCTAAATTTCTTTCAAGAATCAGATTCTTGATCGGCCGGTTCGATGTCTGAATTTGTTTCATTTTTTTTTGTAGTGGTTTTTTTCAACAACCCACGAATGCGTGTGACCAAAACTCTGGTTAAACCAGTTATAAAAGGATCGGATTTGGATAATTTGTCATTAAACTCATGTTGGCTGATTTTAATCAAATTTGCATCGCTTAATGCGTCTGCCCTTCCTGCGCGTAAGGATTTATCTATCACGCCCATTTCTCCAAATATTTCGTTTTCACCAAGAATAAAATCTGGTTTGTCTGAATTATTAGTTGGAAGGAAAATTCCTATTTCTCCGGAAACAATTAGGTAAACAGAATCAGCTTTAGCTCCAGATTCAAAAATTGTCTCATTTCTTTTTACAACAATTTTTTTCATAAAAAATCGTCCATTTTTGAACCAGTATCTTAATAATGCTTTTTAGATAATACCAGACAATAAATTTAAACTGTAGACCGTGCTATTGGATTTGACATGTAAACCACTCCACTTTTTTTAGTATGTAGTTCACATAGCGAAAACAGCTGGTCAAACACATCGTCCTTGCAAGCTTCTTCTGCTATTATCGTAATAATGGATGCTTCACCGAAGCTCCCGAATTGTTTTTGGTCAAATAAATCGTTTGAGCGCCCTGTTGCAAAAAAAACATACTCTACACCCTTAACCTGAGAAATTTCATCTTTTACTAATTGGCCATATTCTTTTTCAACTAGCGCACCAATTTCGACTTTCATGATGATCTCCAAGCAATCTATTCTATTGAATTTAAAACAGCATCGGGAATGTAAGTAGCAACTCTATCTAACTTAGTCATAAACATGATACCCTTCCCAGGCGTATCAAGTTTGCCCGCCAGAAACATAGCTTCAAAAATCAAATCAGCCTGGTCCTCTGATACGATAATTCGAATAACTTCTTTTTGCTCGTCAATAGTAACACCAAGTAATCCAAGACGCTCACGCACTCCCGTACCTCGCGCATAATTAATGGTAGCACCTTGTGCACCACTGTTCTTAGCGGCTTCCAAAACAGTTTCAGCAAGATTATTTTGAACCACGCATGTAATCATACATGCATTAGAAAGGTAAGTTATTGTTCGATTACTCATGATTAGTCCTTTACAAGATCGTCTGACACAATTTCATCTTCTGTTGAGCTGTCCTGGCTTTTATTCATTATTCTAATAGCTACCCCCATAGTTAATACTGCTATAATGGGACAAATACTAGCAAGGGACAATATTCCAAACCCTTCTACAGCAGAAACAGCATTTCCTAAACCTAACCCCATTGCTAATACCAGCGGAACAGTGACAGGCCCTGTGGTAACTCCCGCGCTATCCCAAGCCACATTAACAAACTCCTCTGAAGATATAATGGTGAGCAGAATACCAACGCCATAAAGCGGCAAGAGCACCATCATCAAGTCAAACCCTAAAACAAGTTTTGATATACCCAAAGCTATTCCAATGGCAACACCACTTGCAACACTATACATCAACATTTCTTTTTTAAAGGCACCATTGGTTAAGTTTTGTACAGTTATGCCAAGTGCGTTTAAAGCAGGTTCTGCTAAAGTAGCACCGAAACCGAGCAGAAAAGCAAAGCCAATCACTATTGCAAGGCCAACCAACTCCGGATAAATTGGTGAGAATTGACTAATGGGCAACTCCATGAAAGCGGCGGGCAAGACACTTCCTGTTTGAGCGCCAATAGCACCAAGCCCATAAGTCAAACCAATGTTAAAAATACACATCCCTATGATGGAAAGTGCAAGACCATAAATTGTAATCATTCTGTTAGGTAGTGAAGATTTAAGAACAAGAAATAAAACCGCCATCAAGAAAAGTACCAGCGGTAAAATAGCTCGCACGCCAAGCACAATTTCAACAAGAGGGGTTTTTTCCCAAATTGAAGGTTCAGTTTGTATGGTAACGGCTGACATTTTTGCTGCGGCTATTATTTCCTCTGGAGAAATCGTCAGCGAAACAAATATAGCTAAAACCAGAACCGCTAAAATAGGGAAAAGGGAGGCCATAGTCACCACACCAAAACCAGAAAGAGATGAATTGCCTTTTCCGGCAGCGTTAGCAATACCTATACCCAAGGAAAGAACTAAGGGCACGGTAACTGGGCCTGTTGTCACAGCTCCACAATCCCATGCTAAACCCAGAATGCTCTTCAGATTTGGGTCCAACCATGCATAAATAGTCAATAAAACAACGGGGAACAAAGCCCCATATATCATTGGTTTTAGCGACCATCCTCGTACAAAACGAATTGTCCCAAGGATGGCTGCGATACCTACTCCGCCTCCAACCATAAGAACAAGCGGCATTGTCCAGTTGTTAAGAATTTCATATAAATAAGGAGCAGCGTTAACATCGACCGACGACCCAAATGCTTGCAGAGCACCAATAGCAGGTTCTGCAAATGTTACACCAACCCCCAATATACCAATAATACAAAGAACCACTGGCATCGAAGCTTTCTTTGGCAAATTATCTCCAATAATTGTGCCAAACGGCATCAAACCGGTACTCAAACCTTCCATGAATACGGCAAGCCCTATGATTACCGCAATTAAACCAAGACACAAAATTAGAGCTGCCTCTATAGGATGACGCAAAACTAAAATTTGAAAAATCATTAAATAGGCGGCTAGCGGTACAACAGCCTTTACTTGTTCCATAATTCGGGATGAACAATATGGAGCAAGCAAATCAAAAGCTTGCTTCGCAGAAAGCTCTATTTTTGGTGGGGCAAGCGAGCCTTTGTCTTTAGACTTACTTTTTGATGTGAGTAAATTATAATTCACCGTTCTATGGCGAACATTCACTTGATTCAGATAGTCTGAGTATCGCATCTGCTTTGCCTTAAATTTTTTTATTAGTATTCATCAAATTTTTTAAAAAAGTCAATGCCTTACTTATTACCCAAAATCACGTTATTAGCTAAATACTGTTTATCCTAACTATTATAACACGTTACAAGCAATATAATAGCGGATGAAACTTTAAATTTACATTTATTCAGTTTATTATCTTAATGAAAAAATAGTTTTAGGTAATTGCGATTTACTGCAATTATAAAACATTCAATGCAGGGAACAGGCTCAATGAACAAATCGGTTGCAACAAATTTTCTAGCTGTCGTAGTTGTTCTTGCTGGATATCTAATATTAGACTCAACACAAATCCTGTTTATGACTGGACTATTCGCGCTTTCAGGTAGTGTTACCAACTGGCTTGCTATTCATATGCTTTTTGAAAAAGTGCCTTTGCTATATGGTTCTGGAATCATACCCAACAAATTTGAAGAATTCAAAATGGGTATAAAATCACTTGTGATGGAAGAATTTTTTAATCAAGAAAACATTACCCTCTTTTTAAAACAAACAGAGGAAAAGTCGAGGGAGTCTATCTATTCAAAAATTGACTATGATGTGATCTTTGAGAACCTATCGGATGCGATAATGACCTCTCAATTTAGCAGTATGCTTGGAATGTTTGGGGGCAAAAAAGCACTTGAGCCATTGAGGGAACCGATTATTGATAAATTATCTGAAATTACCCAACAAATTATCGAGGCACCGAATAATAATTTATCTTCATCCAACATTGAAGAATTTAAAAACCAAATAGAAACAATACTTAATAATCGTTTAAAAGATTTAACTCCAGTGCAAGTAAAAAAAATTATTCAAGATATTATTCAATCTCATCTCGGATGGCTTGTTGTATGGGGTGGATTACTTGGTGGAGTTATAGGTTTTTCCTTATCATTGATTCAAAGTCTTTAAAAAATCATTTGCTAACAAATTATGTTAGTTCTTCATTTAAAAACTTGTTTCCTCAACAAATTGGCAAGACTTTTATTTTAATTACGACAAAAATGCATAAACTTGATTTCTTTTGAAAAGAATTTCAAAATCATACTTGCATAAAATTTTTTTTCATTCTGTAATGCAGTTAGTATTGATGTTAAAATTTTAAAATGTTATTCGGTTAATTTAAAAAAAACGAAGAAAGGAAAGCAATGGTTGCTCTCGTTCAGTCATTTAGCCAATCAAGATCCCAAATACTGTCCATTATTTTTGCTGCTTTGCTTGGTTTGCTAGTTATTTACGTAGCTGGTCATTCACAATCCCATATATTGCATGATGCTGCTCATGATGTGCGCCACGCAACAGGGTTTCCTTGCCACTAATTTAGTAAGCTAAATAAGGGTTGTTTCTGCGTGTTTTTTCGAATTCTTGTTAGTGGTTTATTTGCGGGTTCACTCGGCGGCTTGATGGCCGGTTTGCTACAATGGTATTTCGTACAACCCGTACTTCTTCACTCAGAGCTTTATGAAACCGGTATTTTAAAGCATTTTGGTGAATTTACTAATAGTGCACAACAGAGCCTAGACACACTACAACCAATTCGAGATGGACTTTCCCTCCTATTCAGTATGATTATTTACATTGGCTATGCGTTTTTACTCATTTCCGCAATGACACTGCGGTTGCAAACATCAGGTGATAGGATTACGTTTCATCAGGGTATAGTTTGGGGTATAATTGGATATATCGCTGTTCATCTTGCGCCAGCCATTTCACTTCCACCAGAAGTGCCAGGAGTAGCAACAGCAGAGGTTCAATCTCGTCA
>JAAXKA010000021.1 GCA_012269555.1 Alphaproteobacteria bacterium | reverse complement strand
GCATTTGGCGTAACAGGATATTGGATGGAGGGATCGGTTGCAGCTGCTGGAGGTGGTTTATCCATAGCATATTATTGGCGTTCAGCTATCGGCAGAATAGATACGGATCAGTTAAACCTCGGAATGATGTATTTTATGTTCGCAATGGTCATGTGTGCTGGAAGAGCAAAGCAATTAAAATGGGGTCTCTTCTTTACACTTTTAGCTGCATTGTCAGCTAGGTTATTTATGGCTTGGTATGGTAAATCAGAGCTCATAATAATGGCTTTAATAGGGCTATGTTGGCTGCTTATAATAAACACGAGAGATTGGCGCAGTGTTATTGGGTTTTTATTTGTCTTTATTCTAGTGTCAGGCGTTGAAGTTATTAATCCTTTTTATTCGGATTATCTTAAAACAAATTTAATTTCACAGGAATTTATTTTTAATAATGTAATATCTACGGTAACAGAAGTTTCAAAAACGCCATTTTCTGAAATATTATATCGCATGACGGGTTCTGTTATTGTGGGTAGTTTTTGTCTGTTTGGTATGATTTTTTGGGCAATTAGACATCCAGTATTAGCTGTAGCATATGCGCCTCTTGCTGGCTTTGCAATATTTTCAATAGTATTAGGAAACCGTGCATTGTTTTATTCAGCTCCTTTTTTCTGGTTTGGAGGAGCTTATATTGTTGTATTGGCTACAAAATCTATAGCCTTTTTATTTTTATCTAGGTTTGAAGACTCAAGACAAATAGTAAGTACCTTAGCATCTTCGGTTGCCTGTTCTATTTTATTAGTTTTTGTTTGGATCCAGGGCCCTGTTAATCAGTTAGCAAAACCATCAATTCCGACTCCCATAATTAAAGCAATGGCTGAATTAAAATTTATAGCAGGTCAAGAAAAGAGTGTTTTGGCAAGCTGGTGGGACTATGGGTATGCTTCAATGCTTATGAATGGAATACCAACATTTACAGATCCTGGAACACACCTTAGTAATTCTAATTACTTTATTGCTGATGCTTTGCTATCAAATAACCAGAGTTATTCCGCAGATACACTAAGATTTCTTGCCAGAGGCGGATTGTTAAATATAAAAACTCCCATAGAAAACAGAGCAGAACTAACAAAGATTATGTTTTCTGAAAGAAGTAAGGAAGCTCCAACAGTTTATCTAATGCTAACAAACCAAATGACTGATTGGATGCCATCCATCTCAAAGATCGGAAGGTGGGACATAGACTTGGGTATTCCTATCATTGCGAAAGGTCATAGGCCAGGGCAGCAATTAGGGTTTAATTTTTTAAATTGTGCAGATACAGAAATACCGGGAATTATTAGATGTAATGACTCAGTAATCAATCTCAACGAAGGGAAGATAGACGGAAATTCAGTACTAAATTTAGTAGCCGAAGCACAAGGAGGACAGCTTATTGGGAGTAAGCGTTTCCAGCAGAATCAATTAAATATGTTTCAAATTATGAGAGATAGAGATAGGAAATCAACTAGAGTAGCTATTCTCCATAGAGATTTATTTTTTAGTAGTTTTAATCAGATGTTTCATTTAGGGAGATTTGACCCAGAAATCTTTGAATTAGTATATGATGGATACCCTCATGTTCGAATATTCAAATTAATGCCTGCATCCAAATAGATAAAAATCTTTCTATTGCATTTATTTGGTGATTTTAGTTTGTTCAATACAAATGTTAGTTGATAGGTATCGATTGCCTTTAGGAGGACTTGAAATAATAAAAATGGCCCCGTAGCTCATCAGGATAGAGCGCGAGATTCCTAATCTCGAGGCAACAGGTTCGAGTCCTGTCGGGGTCACCATAAACATAACAAGTTAGCGTCCTTGATAATGTTATTTTGAGGTTGGAATAAAAACTTTTTGTCCATCTATGGTGAACAGCCCTATTGTTTTTTGTCCTTTATATGAAGTGAGCCAGTTGATGAATGATTGACCCTCTGCAGATTTTACAGTTGGGCATTTATTTTTATCGATAAGCATAACGCCATAAGGATTGAATAAATGGCTATCCCCTTCGAGCAAAACGCGATGATCATATTTATTGGAAAAGGAGTACCAACTAGCTCTATCAACAAGCGTATATGCATTAGTACCAATCGTAATATTTAGTGTTTTTCCCATGCCAGAGCCGGTCTCAAGATACCATCTACCAGACTCATTTACTGGATCTAAACCAATTTTCTTCCATATTGAAAGCTCCTTGGTGTGCGTGCCAGAGCCATCGCTTCTTGAAGCAAATTTTGCACCTGAAGTGGCTATTTGAGCAAATGCCAAGCCAACATCTTGCATTCCAACAATACCAGCTGGATCTGCAACTGGACCAACTATAACAAAGTCATTATGCATAATATTATGGCGTTTTGTTGAGAAACCATCTGCAATAAATTTTTGTTCATCTTCTGGACTATGCACAAGAAGAACGTCACCATCACAATTGCGAGCATTTTTTATTGCCGCACCTGTTCCAACAGCAACTACGTTAACCTTTATCCCTGAGTCTGCCGTAAAAAGTGGAAGAATAAAATCATAGAAGCCAGAATTTTTGGTTGAAGTTGTTGATTGAACTAAGATGGATTTATCTGAGGCTAGTAAAACCGTTGGTATTAAAATCAATGGGATAAGGTAAGCGATTAAATTCATTTATTTTTTATTTTCTAAAATATGGAGAGTTATCATAAAATAACATTAAAAAAATAATCAACAGAAATTTTTTAAACAGGATGTTATGAATATAAATTATATGTTTTAACCACTAAATTATGTGGTTAAATTTGCAGGAGTAAGTAGACTTAGACTATAATTTTGTTCACAAGTTGCATATAGCAATTATAGGCAAAAATAATATCCAATTTTTATATAATTTAATAAAGTTTGCCAAATAAATGGGTTCAGTGAAGTTTGATGATAAAAAATGATCCAAAAAATACTAAATCAATTATGTCTGAAATTGACCATATTCAGGCGGGTATTTTTGATATAAATGGCATAATGCGTGGCAAAAGATTGCCCCCGTCGGATTATCAAAAAATTATAGATAAGGGGATACAAATACCCTTATCGGCCCAAAATATTGATATTAATGGGGAGGATATAGCTAATAGCAGATTTGTTTTCGAAACCGGGGATAAAGATGGAACAGCTATTAGTCAGGGTGCACCGTTAGTGTTTTTAAATCATTTGCCCAAACCTGTTTTGTTAATGCCGTTAAGTTTTACTCTCAACAATGGTCAGCCATTTGAGGGTTGCCCAAGGGCCTTTTTAAAATCTGTATTAAATAAGGCGAAAGAGAAAAACTTAATTTTTAGGTTTGGTATAGAGCTAGAATTTTCCATTTTCTCGGATATTGACTCAGCGCCTATTTTTTCGAAGCCTCAATTACTTTCTTTATCAGCTTTGGATTCAATAGATTACTTTTTGCAAGATGTTAATAGAATTATAGACCAACTTGATATTAAGATTGAATCTATCCTATCAGAAGCAGGAATAGGACAGATTGAAATTGTATTGGCACCTTGTTCGGATCTATGTCATTTAGCAGATGCTATTCTTATTTTAAGACATAGTTTGACTGCATTTGCGTTAGCGAAGGGGATGTCTGTATCTTTTAGGGCAAAACCGGAGAAATACCTGTCAGGCAATGGATTGCATTGCCACATTTCAATGGGAGACAAACAGTCAGAAAATTTATTTTCAAAAGATAAAGCCGTTTTTAATGCTGCCATAGCTTCTGTGGTAGATTTATTAGAGCCTGCAGCGGCTATTTTGGCACCACTTCCGAATTCTTATGATAGGTTGCAGGAAAATAGTCATGCACCTGTAAATATTGGATGGGGGTACGACAATCGAACCTTGGCTGTGCGGATTCCAAACTCTCCCAATAATGCAAAAAGATTGGAGTTGAGAGTGCCAGGAGCTGACAGCAATCCATATTTTCTTTTTGCAATTTTGGTATCGGCTATATTAAACGGGTTGGAGGAGATGTTAGAGCCACCATCCCCAGTTTTGGGGAATGGTTACGAGGCTAATTTAAAGAGGTTGCCGCGCGATCTTCGCACGGCTATATCTCTATTTGAGAAATCAGAAAAAATTCGAAAACTGATACCCCCGACGTTGAGAGAAATGTTTATTGCCACTAAAAAGCAGGAAATAAAGATAGTATAATCAGGAGAAATTTATGGCTAATGATAAGAAAAACAATGCAATACCTGAACTATTATCTGACCAGTCTTGGCGCAATTCTGATTTAGATAAGCGATTTTTTGAACCAACATATTCTGGTGCAATGAGTCTATTGAGGCGTCCTTATTCAGTTGCATTTGATGACGCAGACATCGTCGTTGCTGGTATACCGTTTGATAACGCAACCACCTTTCGCCCTGGGTGCAGATTAGGGCCAAGAGCTGTGAGAGCAGCCTCCGTTCAACTAGCAGAATTGCCGTCATTCCCTTTTGGTTTTGATCCTTTTTCTATTTTGAAAGTTATAGATTCTGGTGATTTTTTGCTTAACCCTCATAACCCAGAGACAATTATCTCAGATATTTATAAACAAGCAATATCAATCATTAGCTCTGGTGCATCCTTGCTTTCTATTGGCGGTGACCATTTTGTAACTTATCCTCTATTAAAGGCTCATGCGGAAATATATGGGCCTATATCATTACTTCAATTTGATGCGCATTGTGATACATGGAAGTCATTCGGAGAGCTTGATCATGGTACGATGATTCTTCGTGCGATAGAGGAAGGGCTTATAGATGTTGAAAATTCAATTCAGGTAGGGATAAGAACTCATAATGATTTTGATGTTGGAATAAAACAAATAACTTCACCTCAAATTCATGAAATTGGTTTACCTGCTGTTGTTGAGTTAATACTAAATCATCTGAAAGGTAGGAAGGTTTATCTGAGTTTTGATATAGATGTATTAGACCCTGCTTTTGCTCCTGGCACAGGAACTCCTGTTTCTGGTGGAATAGCAAGTTGGCAGGCACTATCAATTATTCGCAGTCTTGAGCCATTAAACATGATAGGATTTGATATTGTAGAGGTAAGCCCTCCATTTGATCATGCAGAAATCACTTCAATCGCTGCTGCGACAATTTTGCATGACTGGATTTGTGTAAAAGCACTTCAAAAGAGTTAAATATGAAAATAATCTCTCATTTTATACCATCCCATGCCAAGAGCTAAAATAGGCGTCCGCAATGGACCTCCAGGAAATGGAAGATGCAGGATTTTAGTAAGCTGGTTAAATCTATCTTTTTTTCCACTGACTGCGTCACTTAGTATATTTCCTGCAACACCAGAAAACGCAACTCCGTGTCCCGAATATCCTTGTACGTAAATCGCACTATCTGAAATTCTACCAAAATGTGGTAGACGATTAACAGTAATTCCTATTCTTCCGGACCAAGCCTGTTGAATTTTCTTATGCATTAAATCTGGAAACACGGCTCTCATCCTTTTTTTTAAATCTTTCTCAACATTTATTGGATCTGTGTTCAAGTAGCTTGCACGCCCCCCAAAAATCATTCTATTCTGCTTATCAATTCGAAAATAGTTTAATGCTGTATTCCCATCTGCAATTGCAGCTCTAGAAGGAATTACACTTTTTATTTCTGCATTGTTTAGAGGTTCAGTTGCCATAACCGATGAAGTAACTGGTGCTATTTTCCCACGCATATTTTTCGGAGAAACAGCACCAAGATAAGCATTGCCGCATATAACGAGTTGTTCTGCTATAACGCTATGACCTTGTTTTGTGATTAATTTATTTTTGTTATTTGCAGTCTGTATCGAGAAAATTGAGCTATTTGTATAAATTTTAGCACCAGCAATCGACGCTGCTTTTGATAGGCCAATTAGATATTTGAGAGGGTGAAGATGCCCACTTCCGGCATCGTACAAACCTCCTATATAGGCATCAGAACAAATATAATTAAACAACGAGGATTTATTATTTAAAGCAAGAAGATGATTATATCCATGTGCTTCAAAACTCTTTTGATAGGCCTCTAATTCTCGCATATGACCTTTGTGTATCGCAGTGTGTACATATCCCCAATGAACATCACATTCTATTTTATATTTTTTTATTCTCTCTTTTATAAGATTAGGACCCTCAAGCCCTGCTTGCCACATATCTTCTTTAAATTCAGGATCTATATATTTTGAGAGTTTCTCAAAACTTGATGACCATCCTTGACAAATTTGGCCTCCATTTCGACCTGAGCCGCCATCACCGATATTTCCAGCTTCAAACAGGCATACATCAAATCCTTTCTCACAAAGAGATAAAGCTGTTGAAATTCCAGTAAGTCCACCGCCTATAATTGCCACACTACATCTTATATCTTTATTTAGCTGGCCGAGGAACTTTGGAGGCGAAATATCTAGCTGATAAATTGATTTAGAAATATGGCTAATTGACATTTTGGATAAACTTTTAGCATTGTTAGGTTTCAAATTTCTTTTAAAGCATTTCATTAGATAGTATATACTTAAATTACATATTAAAAGTGAGTGTTAATAAAAAAAAGTATTTTATAAAAAGCCGTTATCATGACTTTATCGGCTGTAAAATAACAAGTATGGGAAGGGATGGTGCTTTGTGTCAAATCAAGAAGATATTCAGCGTTTTGAAGAACAACATCATTTACCACCATTTTCCGATTTTAAAACTCTAAAAAAGGAAGGCACACGTATTATAACTCATGCGCAAGGCCATGTTATATTCGATAATGATGGAAATGCCATTTTGGATGCAATGGCGGGCTTATGGTGTGTAAATGTTGGTTATGGCAGAGAAGAGCTAGTAAATGCTGCAACCGAACAAATGAAAAAATTACCGTATTATAACAGTTTTTTCAAGACTAGCAATGAGCCAGTAGCGAGGCTTTCAGCAAAACTTGCTTCGATTTCCCCTAAACATTTAAATCATGTAATTTATGCAAATTCTGGGTCAGAAGCAAATGATACTATCATCCGTCTTGTACGACATTATTGGAATTTAAAAGGCCATCCTGAAAAAAGGGTAATTATTGGACGTGATTACGGCTATCATGGCTCTACTATCATGGCAGCTAGTATGGGTGGGATGAAAGCAATGCACGAGCAATCTGCTAGTGAAGCAGATTTTGAGCATATAAGGCCCCCTTATGGTTTTCTATACCAAGGAAACCAGTCAGAGGCACAGTTTGCTGAGAGCTCTGCGCGCCATTTAGAAGAAAAAATTCATGAAGTTGGTGCAGATAAAATTGCAGCTTTTATTGCGGAACCAGTGCAAGGTGCTGGAGGAGTTATTATTCCTCCAAAGGGCTATTTTGATCATATTCAGAATATCTGTGCTAAATTTGATATTTTATTTATTGTAGATGAGGTGATCACTGGATTTGGTCGAACTGGAAATTGGTTTGCAAGTCAAACAATGGATTTAAAACCTGATCTAATAACTTTGGCAAAGGGTCTTACTTCAGGTTATATGCCAATGTCTGCTGTTATGGTAAGCGATAAAATTGCTAATTACCTAATTGATGAAGGTGGAGAATTTTTTCATGGATTTACTTATTCAGGGCACCCTGTCTCTGCTGCTGTTGCGCTTGCTAATATTAAACTGATTGAGGAAGAGGGGCTAATTCGTCATGTCCGGGACATTACCGCACCTTATCTCGCAAAAGAAATTAAAAGGCTAGATAGCCATCCCTTAGTAGGAGAAACACGCAGTTTTGGATTACTTGCATGCGTAGAACTTGTAAAGCATAAGTCTGGACCTGTTTTATTTGATCCTATTGGCGAGATAGGTATGAGGTGCCGAGACCACGCTATTAATAGTGGCTTGATGGTGCGTGCTGTGCGTGATGGGATGATTTTATCGCCGCCATTAAGCTTTAAAACAGAAGATATTGATATAACAATTGAAAAATTAAATCAGGCATTAGATGACACATATACAGAACTCAAAAAGTGAGCACCTAAATTATGACCCAAAAACTAAATAAATGGCTGTCGGATCGCAGTATTACAGAAGTTGAATGTTTAGTTCCAGATATAGCTGGTATTCCGAGAGGTAAGATTCTACCAGCAGACAAATATAATAAAGTTCTAAGAGGAAGCGGTCTTCGTCTTCCAGAATATGTGTTTGGACAGACCGTAACAGGTGATTATCATGACTCAGTTGTATTAAATGCTGCGGTAGGTGATGTAGTTCTAAAACCTGATGAAAATGCTGCTTATTTAGTGCCATGGTATTCAGAACCTACTGCTCAGATCATCCATGATGCTTTTTACTTAGATAATACTGAAGTCACGGTCGCCCCACGCGCGGTTTTAAAGCGTGTTATTCGCGCACTCAATGATAGAGGGTTGTCTGCGATAGTCGCACCAGAGCTTGAGTTTTTCCTTGTATCACAAAGTTCAGATCCCGATCACCCACTGAAAACACCACCTGGTAGGTCTGGAAGAGCCGAAACAGGAAAACAAGCTTATGGTATTGATGCAGTCAATGATTTCGATCCTTTTTTCGAAGATGTTTACGACCATTGTGAAACTATGGGGCTTGATATTGATACACTTGTTCATGAGGGTGGCGCAGCTCAAATGGAAATTAATTTCAATCATGGAGAGGCATTAACGCTGGCAGACCAAGCATTGATTTTTAAAAGAACTGTGAGACAGACAGCACTAAATCATCATATTCATGCAACCTTTATGGCAAAACCTATGCAATACCAACCAGGCTCATCAATGCATCTGCATTGTTCCATTTGTGACTTAAAAAATGGTCAAAATATGTTTTCTAATTCGAATGGTGAAGATACAGAAACGTTTCGGCATGCTCTTGGAGGATTGCAGCGCTATCTTGCTGGAGGGATGGCACTAATGGCACCCTATGTAAATAGTTATAGAAGATTTATTACGACTTATGATGCACCTGCAAATGTTGCATGGGGAGTTGATAATCGAACTGTGGGACTGAGGGTTCCTGCTGGTGATTATCGCAGTAGGCGCATCGAGAATAGAATTCCTGGTGCAGATACAAACCCATATTTATCGATTGCCTTAACATTTGCTTGTATTCTTCTTGGTATTGAAGAAAAGATAGAGCCTGCGAAGCCAATGGTAAAAGAGTCAGATAATTTGCACACATTACCTCGAAATCTTGATATGGCTCTTGATAGTTTAGATAAAGCTAAAAAACTTAAAGAAGTGCTCGGACTTGACTTTATATCTGTGTTTAACGAAGTTAAACGTGCTGAAGCTGAGGCATTTTTAAAAGTTATCTCTCCATGGGAAAGGGAATATCTGCTTTTAAATGTTTAAAATAATAGAGCCATTTATGAGTTCAGGGATTGGATTTATAGAGAACGTTTTCGTTGATACAATTGTTCTAGCCGTTCCTGATATAATTTATTAATTTGTTGGCGTTTAATAATACCTGAGGCGGTCATACAGTCATTTCTAACTGAAAAAGGCTCATCACTTAAAACAAAACCCCTTACTTTCTCTAGGCTACTTAGCCTTGCATTCGCTGTTGTTACTGCTTCTGAAATAATACTTGATAACTTATTCTGATCTTCATTTAGTTTTCTTATTAGAGTCTGACTCGGGGTAATAACTGCCGTTATATAAGCGTGTTGGTTACCAAAAGCCATAGCTTGGTCGATATCAGGGTGTGCCTCTAAAACAGTCTCTATTTTCACAGGTGAGATATTATCGCCACCTGAATTAATAATGATATCTTTTTTTCTTCCTGTTAAACTAATATACCCATCTGGGTGGATCACACCAATATCACCTGTCATCAGCCAACCATCACGCAATTTTTTTTTAGTGGCAATTGGGTCGTTCCAATACCCCTTCATTAAAAGGTCTCCACGAACACAAATTTCTCCTTGTTTAGTAAGTTTTGCTTCTACTCCAACAAGTAATTTTCCGACTGTTTCTATTTTAATTTTTTTTGGTGGATTCGCAGTGATTACAGGAGAGGCCTCAGTCTGTCCATATCCTTGCAAGATGGGTATGTTTAAAGCTAGAAAAAAATATCCAATGTTAGGGTCTAGCGCCGCTCCACCTGAAACAAATGCCTTCAAGCGGCCCCCAAGCCGTGCATTAATGTGACGTCGCACCGTCAGGTTTAAATAGCTATTTTCAATTCGTTCAAGTAGCGTAAGGGGTATTTTCTGCAAGCTTTTTCGCCCAAGATAAACGGCCCTATCAAGCATTTTTAGATTTATAATACCTTTATGTTGGTAAGAAGCATTAATCCTGTCATGCAAAATTTCGTATAATCTTGGAACAGCTGTCATAATTGTTGGTTTAGTCTCTATTATTGCCGAACTTAGGGTTTCTGGTTTTTGCAGTAAATATATTTCGGCACGGATATGTATTGGAAAGAATAAGCCAACCGAATGTTCATATGCATGGCTAAAAGGCAGCATGGATAAAAACACTTCTTTACTAGATGTTAGGTCTGCTAAAAGACCCTCCGCTCCTGCCAAAACGGCCATTATAGAGCGATGTGTAAGCATAGCGCCTTTTGGTTTTTCATCGCCATCTGAGGTGTAAATAATACAACAAACATCGTCTACACTCATCGGCAAGGATGAAATAATTGTATTAGAACTTGCCCTTTCACCCTCCTTTATTAGGTCTTCCCAGTTTACAATTGCCAGATTATGTGAGTGGTGAAGTAATTTACTTTGCTCCATTATAACCATTAAATAACAGTCTGGTGAATCTTGAGCTGCTGTTTCGGCAATAGCCGTAAGTTCTGAATTAGAGCAGATGATAGCTCTCGCGCCCGAATGAGACAAAAGATAGGTGATGTCAGTTTGGGTATAGGTTGTAAATAATGGAACAGAGATTGCTCCTATAGACATAATTGCAAGGTCGGCTATTATCCATTCGAGCCTGTTTTCTGATAAAATTGCTACTCTGGCACCTGCAGTTATGCCGCGTTGTGCAAGAGCGCTTGCTATGATTTTCACTTGATTGGCAATTTGCCCCCAGCTGTGACTTTTCCACTCATTTTCATTTTTTGTCCAAATAAACGCGCTATCAGGTTGTTGCTTTGCACGATTAAAAAACATCTCATAAAGAGTGTTTTCTTTTGGTCCTAGTCCTTGAATCTGGGGCATGTGCTTCTATGTATTTAAAGAGGTTTGTATGTTAATTATGGTCGCTTTTAATAAGCATTAGCAAGTTAAAATGTGGACCACTCTTTTTATATGTGGATATATTTTTGCTTTATTAGTCTTACATGATTACAAGCTGTATAAGCTGTTTTGCTTGGTTTCGAATAATTATGTAAAAGGATAAATTTATAATGTCAGATAAATTACCGGTTTGGTCATTAACCGATTTTTATGACTCCATAGAGTCGGAAAAAATTAGGGCTGATTTGCAAAAATGTTCCGATGAAGCTCTTGAATTACAGCAGAAATATGAGGGTAAAATAGCCAGTTTGTCAGCTAATGAGGCTAGTAATGTTATAGTATGTTATGAGCAGATTATCATCTTACTGGGTAAAATATCGTCACATGCAGATTTGTGTTTTGCAGCAGACACAAGCAACCCTGAATTTGCTCAGCATTCCCAGAATATGAGAGAGGCTATAAATGCCGTTCAATCAAATCTCGTTTTTATTGAGCTTGAATTAGCATCTATTTCTGAGGTGCAGTATCTTGAGATGCTTAAAGAGGAGGCTTTTGCACATTACCAGCCATGGCTAAGGCTCTTGAGGTTAGCTTCGAAATACAATCTTGAACCAAGGCTCGAGAAATTATTAGTAGAACAGTCACCCACTAATAGGCAGGCTTGGGTAAGACTATTTGATGAAACCTTCTCTGAGCTTAGATTTGAATTTTTAGGTGAACAGCTTACTGAGACTGAAATACTAAATAAACTATCAAAAGCAGATCCCAATGTCAGAGCAACAGCTGCTGCGTCTCTATCTAAAGTTTTAAATGATAATTTGCGTTTATTTACCCTTATTACAAACACCATTTCAAAGCAAAAAGATACAGAAGAGCGTTGGAGAGGGTATAAGGGGGTAATTTCTTCAAGAAACCTTGCGAATGATGTTGATGACCATACAGTAGACACACTTGTTGAATCAGTCACTAATAGAATGCCAGAGTTATCCCATCGATATTACAAATTAAAAGCTGGCTGGCTTGGAGGTGAAACTATGCCGTGGTGGGATAGAAACGCCCCTATAGCAGGAAATGAGGGAAAAAAATTTAGTTGGCAAGAAGCATGCGAAATCGTGCAATCTTCCTTTGATGGGTTTGATGCAGAGATGGGAGAGCTTGCGAAACAATTTTTTGATAACTCATGGATAGATGCAGAAATAAGAACTGGAAAAGCATCAGGTGCTTTTTCACACCCTTCGGTAACAACAGTTCATCCCTACATACTAATGAATTTTGAGGGTTACTCTCGTGATGTGATGACTTTAGCCCATGAAATGGGGCACGGAGTGCATCAGCTTCTTGCCGCAGAACAAGGTGAGTTGATGTCATCAACACCGTTAACCCTCGCAGAAACTGCGTCTGTATTTTCAGAAATGCTCACCTTTCACACAATCTTAAATGCAGAAACTTCAGAGCAATCTAAACGCCTTATGTTAGCGGATAAAATCGAGGATATGTTAAATACGGTTGTCCGTCAGGTGGCTTTTCATAATTTTGAGTACTTAGTGCACACTCATCGCAGGCAAGGCGAGTTAAGTTCAAATGAGATCTCAAAGTTTTGGGTTGAAACGCAAAAACAAGCACTTGGTCCAGGGATTAGAATTGATGATAGTTTTAAGCCAATATGGGCTTATGTTCCTCATTTTGTACATTCACCATTTTATGTATACGCTTATGCGTTTGGTGATTGTCTTGTAAATGCCCTATGGCAGGTATACCAAGATGGGTCAGACGCAGATTTTAATATTCATTATAAAACACTATTAAGAAGCGGAGGTACGGTAAGGTTTGATCAAGCGTTAATTCCGTTTTCACTTAACCCCTCTGAGCCTGAATTTTGGAATAAAGGCCTTGATATGATCTCCACCATGATTGACCAACTTGAGGGTTTATAATAATGGCGAACCATGAAGAACGCTCAAGCATTGGAGGTAGATTAAGAAGATATGCGCAAGTAACAGGTACAATGTCTAGTTTGGCAGCAAGGCTTGCAGGAGAACGGTACTTAGGATTAGAATTGGACCGCTCTAAACATGCCATTCAACTTCGTGAAGCATTAGGAAGTTTAAAGGGCCCACTCATGAAAGTTGCGCAAATTCTATCAACTATTCCAGACGCACTTCCAAAAGAATACGCGGATGAATTAGCTGTTTTGCAAGCCGATGCGCCAGCAATGGGCTGGCTCTTTGTTAAGAGGCGCATGAGGTCTGAACTTGGAAATGAATGGGAAAAAAAATTTGAAAGTTTTGATAAGAATGCGTATTCCGCTGCTTCTCTTGGTCAGGTTCATCAAGCAAAACTTGACAATGAAAAAGTGGCTGTAAAGCTACAATACCCAGATATGGATTCTGCTATTAATGCGGATTTAAACCAGTTGAAACTTGTATTTTCCTTGTATGAGCGAATTGATTCTGCGATCTCTACGAAGGACATTTTTACAGAATTATCTGACAGGTTACGTGAAGAGCTGGATTATAATCGAGAAGCATTGAATATGAAATTATACCGATTAATGCTCGCGGGTGAAAACAAGGTTGTTTTACCCAAACCCATAGATGATCTTACAACTTCTCGTGTTTTAACAATGACCTGGGTTGATGGCCTAAAACTAATGAAATATCTTGAAAGAGAACCATCCCAAGATGATAGGAATATGGTTGCAATCAATATGTTTCGTACCTGGTATGTACCTTTTTATTATTATGGTGTAATTCATGGTGATCCTCATCTTGGTAATTATTCTATTACCAAAGACTTAAAAATAAACTTGATGGATTTTGGCTCGATTCGTGTTTTTCGACCAGAATTTGTCGGGGGCGTTATTGATTTATATAAAGCGCTAAGAGATGGAAACATCGAACTGGCTGTTCATGCTTATTCTCAGTGGGGTTTTAAAGGTCTAGATAAAGAGGCGATTGAAATTTTAAATATTTGGGCAAGGTTTATTTATGGCCCTTTATTAGAGGATAAAATAAGACCCATTCAAGAAATGAGAGGTGGAAACTATGGTCGCGAGCTCGCTGGTAAAGTTCATGAAGAACTTAAAAGAATAGGGGGCATAAAACCACCACGTGAATTTGTTTTGATGGATAGGGCTGCAGTCGGATTAGGATCTGTTTTTATGCATTTAAAAGCAGAGGTTAATTGGCATCAACTTTTTCATGGACTCATTGACGATTTTACACTTGATTCCCTAGAAAAGCGCCAAAAAAGCGCGATCAAACAGATAGGGCTTCCCGAAAGCTTGATAGCGAAATAATCAAAAACAAGATACTACTATTTAGTTATTTTGCTTAATAGTTCGTCGAGGGAAGCTTTAGCGTCTCCATATAACATTCTAGAATTATCTTTGAAGAAAAGTGGGTTTTCAATTCCAGAGTAACCGCGGCCTTGACCACGCTTTGAAATAATAACCTGTCCTGCCTTCCAGACTTCCAAGACTGGCATTCCAGCGATGGGGCTATTTGGATCGTCCTGAGCAGCTGGATTTACAATATCATTGGCACCAAGAATGATGACCATATCCGTATCGGGAAAATCCTCGTTTATTTCATCCATCTCTAAAACAATATCATAAGGCACTTTAGCTTCCGCAAGAAGCACATTCATATGTCCAGGTAGCCTGCCTGCAACTGGATGTATTGCAAATCTAACATTTTTACCTTTATCTCTTAAACGTCGCGTAATCTCTGAAACGGCACTTTGTGCTTGTGCAACTGCCATTCCATAGCCAGGAACAATTACAATATTCTGAGCGTCTGCAATGTCAGCAGCAACACTTGATATATCGGTTGCAACCATTTCACCTTCAACCTCTTGGGCAGGGCCAACAGAAGTTCCCCAGCCGCCTAAGATTACAGAAATAAAGTTCCTATTCATGGCTTTACACATTATATAAGATAAAATAGCACCAGAAGCTCCAACAAGTGCACCGGTAACTATAAGCAAATCATTTCCAAGCAGAAAACCTGTAGCGGCGGCTGCCCAGCCAGAATAAGAATTCAGCATAGAAACAACAACTGGCATATCAGCCCCACCTATTGCCATTACAAGATGGGCACCAAAAATTAAAGCCACAATCGTCATAAGGTATAGCGGCCACGATCCAACATGATTCAGAAATAGCGCGCCAAGCCATACACAAAATAATACCGCAGCTAAATTTAGCCAATTTCTTGCCGGGAGAAGTAATGCTTTGCCATCAATTGTGCCAGACAATTTACCATAAGCAATAACAGACCCTGTTGCTGTGACTGCGCCAATAAAGACCCCAATAAAAATTTCAATATCATGAATAATTAGTTCGGCTCCAAAAAGGTTAGATGGAGGTTCAATATGTGAATTTATTCCAATAAAAACTGCAGCTATGCCAACAAAGCTGTGAAGAGCAGCAACTAACTGTGGCATACCAGTCATTTCGACGCGTTGAGCCACTACTGTTCCAATAATACTGCCTATTACGATCATAGGTATTATCCAGATAAATCCAGAGACCTGTGGTCCAAAAACCGTTCCAAAAACAGCTAAGGCCATGCCGACTATGCCAAACCATACGGCTCGTTTAGCTTTTTCTTGGTTAGAGAGGCCGCCGAGTGATAAAATAAATAATACACTCGCAGCAATGTAGATGGCAGTAACAATATTAGAACTCAGCATAGGTTATACCTCTAACTCTTTTGAAACATAGCAAGCATTCTTTTTGTTACCATAAATCCTCCGACAATATTTATGGTAGCAATTAAGACTGAAATACTTGCAAGCACGGTAACAATGAAACTACTAGAGCCAACTTGTAGCAGTGCACCTAGAATAATGATGCCCGAAATAGCGTTAGTAACTGCCATTAGTGGGGTATGAAGAGCATGACTAACATTCCAAATAACCTGATACCCTACGAAGCAAGCTAACGCAAATACTATAAAATGTTGCATAAAGCTGGCTGGAGCAAAATTTCCAATGATTAACATGAATAACCCACCAACTAAAAGTAGCCCCCACTGCTGTTGTCCAGATTTACGGATAGCTGCTTGTTCGAGAGCTGCTTTTTCTTCGGTTGTTGGTTCAACTTGTTGTTTTGGAGTTGTCTGTTTTCCGATAGCTGCAATTTTCGGTGCTGGTGGAGGAAACATCAATTTACCCTTGTGACTAACTAACGCGCCCCGAATAACATCATCTTGAAGATTTATATTTACCTTCCCATTGTTTTTTGGGGTAAGATCGTCAAGCATGTGACGTATATTGGTAGAATATAAAGTAGAGCTTTGAGCAGCCATCCGACTTGGGAAGTCTGTATATCCAATAATTTTAACATCATTGTCTGTTTTTACCGTTTGATTTGGCTTTGTTAAGTCACAATTACCACCTTGCTCTGCAGCTAAGTCAATAATCACAGATCCAGGCTTCATTAAAGATACCATTTCTTTGGGCCATAATTTTGGGGCAGGTTTTCCTGGAATCAATGCAGTTGTAATTACGATATCAACTTCCGGTGCCTGCTCACGAAATAGAGCCATCTCTTTCTCAATGAATTCTGGTGAAGCTGGTTTTGCATAGCCACCTTCTCCTGAACCATCTTCATCAAATTCAAGAAAGAGGAACTCAGCTCCCATGGATTCAATTTGTTCAGCCACCTCCGGGCGTACGTCGAATGCTCGAACAATTGCACCGAGAGACTGCGCTGTGCCAATTGCTGCAAGTCCTGCCACACCAGCGCCTATCACAAGGACCTTTGCAGGAGGTACCTTACCCGCTGCTGTTATTTGCCCAGTAAAGAATCTACCAAAATGATTACCTGCCTCAATTACTGCTCTATACCCGGCTATATTTGCCATAGAAGAAAGAGCGTCCATTTTTTGCGCACGGCTTATTCTGGGAACCATATCCATTGCAATCTGACTACAACCAGATGATACCAAACGGTCCAAGAGCTCTTTATTTTGAGCTGGCCAGAAGAAGCTAATAACTGTTTTATCTTTATTTAAGTAAGCTTCTTCAACTTTATTTACTGCTTGAACTTTTATGATAATATCAGATTGTTTCCATAAATTTGCGGCTGTTTTGATTATTTTCACCCCGGCGGCTTTATAATCAGCATCTGAAAAACCGGCCTCTACACCAGCTCCTGTTTCTATAATACATTCAAAACCCAGCTTTAAAAGTTGGCTAGCACTTGCTGGAGTCATTGCAACTCGTTTTTCACCTGCTTGTAGTTCTTTAGGAGAGCCAATTATCATGTTGTCAATATCCGTTCTATTTTTTTAAAAAATATTATACCAAACCGAACCTTTAATTTATTTTATTATAGGTTTTTTAAGTTAATATTTTTGTTAAAGTAATAGGTAAATCTTCAGGATTATCACTAAACTCAACGGTTAATTAAGATTGATTAAAAAAAGTACAAATATGTCTTATAATACTGGTGAAGGGCTTTATATTTTGATTGTCATAAGCTAAGATTATTAATAACCCTCACGTTCCATGCGTTTTCGCATTAATTTGCGAACACGGCGTGTTGATTCTGCGGCTTCACGGGCTCGGCGTTCTGAAGGTTTTTCGAAATTACGTCTATTTTTCATTTCACGAAACATTCCCTCGCGTTGCATCTTTTTTTTAAGCACCCTAAGTGCCTGGTCTACATTATTTTCTCTTACAGCGACGTACACAGATTAATATCCCTATTTACATTTAAAAATTTACAATATTATTTTCGGTGGTAGTGTTATCATATTTATACAATATGTGCAAACATTGTCTTTTATTAAGATTTCACCATATATAAACAAGCAGCTAGATATTCGTTATTAATGGAATTTATATGACCAAAACAAACAGTACAGAAAATCAGGAGCGCTGTAAAATTGTTCGTGCTTGTTTGACACATGTGCCTTTCGACGGTTGGACCCAAAAGAGTTTAGAACTTGCAGCTAACGATTGTGGTTTTCAATCTACGGATATTGCGCGAATTTTGCCTCGTGGTGTTACACAGGCTATAGAAATTTACTCAGAATTAGCAGATAATGATATGGTTTCTGCTTTTGAAACGAAAATGAAGGATGCACATGATGCTCCAAATGGAGTAACAGCTAAAATAAAATTTATGATCATCGTTCGATTGGAGCAGGCTTTGCCTCATAAGGAGGTGGTGAGAAAAACAGCACAATACCTTCTAAATCCGAGATATTTGAAACTTAGTCAAAAACTCCTTTATCAAACTATCGATCTCATTTGGCGAACTACAGGAGATGACTCGAAAGATATCAGTTTTTATACGAAACGGGGACTGCTTGGGGCATTGTACTCCTCCACTATACTTTATTTTCTGGCAGATAACTCAGGTTCGATAGAAAACACATCTTCATTTTTAGATAGGAGATTAAAAGAGATATCTTTTATTCCAAAAGTTACCAAACCATTAGAGAGGCAGGCTAAATTTGTTTTCTCAGGATTAAGTGGAGTTGTGTCGTCGTTAGCCAAAAACATGTCAAGGCGAATGGCAAAGCGAAGATAATAGTGAATTAGAACTTTCCCTTTAAGATTTTCAATAACATTTTTTGCTAAAAACAGAAAAAGGGCGTATAGAAAAACAGACCAAATTTTGGTTTGAATTAGGAGAAATTTTTGATGCCTATAAGGGTTCCGGACAGTCTACCAGCTCTAGATGATCTCGCTGCTGAAGGTGTTGATTTGATAGCTTCTGGACAAGCACTAAAGCAGGATATACGGCCACTGAGACTACTTTTGCTTAATCTAATGCCCACTAAAAAAGTAACTGAAATTCAATTTGCAAGGCTTTTTGGATGTTCTCCTCTCCAGGTTGAACTCATTTTAATGACAACAGAGAGTTATACCCCAAAAAATACAGAACCAGCCTATCTAAGGCGTTTTTATAGACAATTAAGCGATGTGGAGAATGATTATTTCGACGCATTGATTATAACAGGCGCCCCTATCGAAACAAAACCATTCGAAGAGGTTAGCTACTGGCCAGAACTGGTGGATATTATGAATTGGTCAAAAAAACACTGTTTCAGGCGCCTTGGCATTTGTTGGGGTGCTCAAGCACTTTTATATCATTTTTATGGCTTGCCTAAGTACCAAATGGAAAAAAAATTTTTTGGCATTTATGAGCATTCCATAACATCTCATTCTGGCCGCCTTATGCATGGTTTTACAACAACTTTTCCGATGCCTGTCTCACGGTATACGATGAATAAAAAGAATGATTTCTTGAAAATTGGGTTAGACATTCTAGCAGAAAGCAATGAGATTGGAGTAGGAATGGCTAGAGATAAGTCAACAGGTGATTTATTTGTTTTAAATCATTTGGAATATGATGCTGAAACACTCAACTCAGAATACAAGCGAGATAAAAATGACGGTTTGGATACTCCTTTACCAAGAAATTACTATCCACAAAATAATCCAGAATTAACACCTCAGAATTATTGGCGGCCATTTGCTTATCTTTTATGTGCAAATTGGTTAAATGACCTTTATCAAGATACTTTGTTTGATTTATCTAAATTAGAAAATTAAATTTTTTTCAACTGTATCTAGAAATGACCTCCTCTATTCGTTCCAAGTAATATGTCCCATTTTTCTGTTTTCTTTAGTTTTTTGCTTTCCATATTCATGAACGTATTTACCCGAACTCTTATAACCCTTTGTTAGTTCCTCCTTCGAATGACCAAGAATGTTTCTCATGTGCCATCTGCCTATCACACTTATATCGCCGAATGGAAGACCACTTAAACTCCTAATTAATTGTTGAAATTGACTTGTTTTGCATCCCTCTATCGTCCAATGGAAAGAATTATGTGGTCTTGGAGCAATTTCATTAAAGATTAATGTATTTTCTTGAGTTAAAAACAACTCCATTGCCAAAAGTCCTACCACTTCTAAATGGTCTGCCATAGTTTTGATATAATCATTTCCTGCTTCGATTACATTACTTGGCAATATTGCTGGTGCTGTCGAGTGTACTAGAATACCTCTGTCGTGGTAATTAATAGTCGGTGGAAAAATTATTGTTTCGCCATCAATGTTTCTTGCTAAAAGGAAGCTAATTTCACTTTTGAAATCAACTAAATATTCAAGAATGGCAATATCGGTATTAATTTCCTTCCATAAAATCTCTGGATCATCTCCAGTTTTTGTTCTTATTTGACCTTTCCCATCGTATCCAAATTTTGCCGTTTTTAAAATAGCATTGCTGTCTAGAAATCGCATCGCATTAGCTAGATCATCAATAGATTCAATTTTCCAGTAAGGAGCTGTAGGAATTCCTAAAAATTTTGCTGTATCCTTTTCACATAATCTATTCTGAGCAGTCTTGAGAGCCGTAATACCTGGACTTTTGATGCATTCCTTTGGAGCCATTTCTAGAGCAATTGAGGGAACATTTTCAAATTCGCATGTTACCGCATCTACCATACTGTAAAATTTTTTAAGTGCTATTTTATCAGTATAATCTGCATTTGAAAGTGTATTGCAGATCTGACCAGCTGGAGAGTCCTTTACATCGGGTGCAAATACATGGCAAGAGATACCATAATTCGCCGCCGCCTGGACTGTCATTCTACCTAATTGGCCGCTACCAAGAATACCAAGTTTAAAATTTTTCATCATTTATATGGGTATAATGCAACCTTATCACTTTGACTTTGCCTCCATTTTTCAAGTGAATTGCGGATTTCTGTATTTTCTAGTGAGAGAATTGCCGCTGCAAACAAGGCAGCATTTTTAGCACCAGCCAAACCAATAGCAAATGTAGCCACAGGAATCCCTGCTGGCATTTGGACTATGGAATATAATGAATCAATTCCTTTCAAGGCCTGTGTTTCAATTGGGACTCCTAATACTGGTATGTGCGTATAAGAGGCAACCATTCCTGGGAGATGTGCCGCGCCTCCAGCCCCTGCAATAATAACTTTTATACCATTGAAAGCAGCAGATTTTGCAAATTCACTCATCCTATCAGGGGTTCGATGTGCAGAAATAATTTTTGTTTCATGAGCAATTGAAAGCTCCTGTAAAATTGCAGATGCTTCTGCCATAACAGACCAATCTGTTTGACTGCCCATAATAATAGAAATTTCAGGGTTCTCACTACCCATAGATATCCCTTTTTAAACAAGCGCGCTATTTATAAACACTCTATACACAAAGATAATTTATTTATGACCATTTTAATCATGCAATTATATCGGGTACGATTAAAGCTTTTAATTTGATTATTTCGTCTTTTAAACTTAGTTTTTTTTTCTTTAATCTTTGTAATTGTAGCTGATCAAAAACTTGAGTTGTTATCATAGAATTAATCATATCGTCTAGCTCCTTATGCTCTGACAATAGAGTTTCAAGTTTTTTTTGTATATTATTTGCTTGTGTATCTTGCATCACTTTTTAGCTGTTATTGAACAGAATAAGGTGAATAATAATTTTTCATTCTTCAAACTAGTTGGATAGGTTATGAAGGGTAGGCTATTTAATATCTATTTAAGGAATTTCAGATAATCTCTCCACCTGCTCCTCACTTGCTTTCAGCTCCCCACCTGATTTTTCAATTGCAGTATTCAAGTCAGACTGTGTACAAAGACCCAACATGGCTGGGTGCTTTGCAGTAATATTTGCAATATTCCAATGTGTTCGCTCTCTAATTTTTTTTATTGTGTCCTTTGTAGTTCCGATAAGTTTTCCGATTTGAGCGTCTGATATTTCTGGATGGTGTTTTACAACCCAGGCTATCGCATCTGGTTTGTCACCGCGACGAGCAACAGGCACATATCTTGGTCCTTTTGTTCGTGAAGTTGGCTGCGGGAGATTGGTTTTGCTTTGGACTAGTTTTGCTTCTGGATCGAGTTCACATCTATCTATTTCTGCTTTGCTAAGTTGGCCATTAGCGACGGGGTCATAGCCTTGAATACCCACAGCAACTTCCCCATCTGCTATAGCTTGCACTTCAAGAACATGTAGGTCACAGAATTCACCTATTTGTTTAAAGCTTAAACCAGTGTTGTCGATTAACCAAACAGCCGTTGCTTTTGGCATAAGCAATTGTGTCATTAAAAAAACTTTCTAAATTAAAGTTGATAAACTAAATACGTATCAAATAAACAAAAAATACCCATTTGTACCTCATATACAGGAATATTTGTTATTTTTGCAAATACTGATTTAAATTTATCACGATATTTTGCGTTTATTCACGTATTCATAAGCGGATAAATAAAAAACATCATCAAAGTAACATAATCTGAATTTTTATAGTAGGGATTTTTTGAGAATGAGACGTTTAAAGTTCTAACTTTTTGCTCCCAGTTTTGAGATCATACCAATTTGGCAATGCAATATATACAGATGCTAATTCAGAATTTAAAGCATCTTTAGCATCTACAAAAGACTTGATCGCTTCCAATCGTAGTGTTGCAAGTGCAAGAAAACTGCCGTCCTCTAATCCAACAGAGCTAAGACAGCTTCCAACTTCTTTCTGGTCTTGAAAAATAATCATATCTTTTTTGAGTAAGGATTTAGAAGAGATAGGCACAATTTTTCTTTTAATTAATCCTCGGTATTTTGTTCTAGCTGTTACCTCTTGTCCAATATAACAACCTTTATTGAAGTCAACTGCAGAGAACATATCAAGATTTGCCTCAAGCATAAGAGTTCGATTTGGAGTTAGGTCAATATTTCCAACTGGAACCATATTTTTGATACGTATAGCCTCCCATTTGGATGAATTAGTGTATTTCAAATCTTGTATTAGAGTACTAGAAAACGGATTGTTTGAAACGATATGCAAACCAAGTTCTGAACAGCGAGAATCTTCAAATATTAAATCGCCGTCCTTTAAATCTTTGATGATTTTATTAATATACTCCAATGAAAAAAGCTTTCCATTTTCATAAAAAATATGGGCAGAATGCCAATTTTCAATGACCTGAATTTCAATTTTTTTTCGAAGTTTATATATGGCTAAACGGTTCTTTAAGTCTAAAATTTGGTTTTTATTTATTTCTATCCAAAAACAATCGGTCCTTATCCGGTATATAAGCATATCATGTAAAATTCTACCCTGAGGTGAGAGAAGGCAGGACATCTGCATTTTTCCTACAGGTAATAAGTTTAACTCTGCAGTTAAGATATCATTTAAAAATGAACCAACTTCTTCACCAGAGATTTCGATTGCTGCGCAATTATTTTTCAGAGAATAAAAAGGTTTTGTCATCCAAAATTAATTTTTAGAGGGGTTAAAATTATTGTTTGTTTTATCTTTCTATATCAACCTAAAAATATCAATAGTGACTTCAACTGCCACTTTAATTATTTTTATCAAAAAAATTAAAATTAAATATTGTGG
>JAAXKA010000073.1 GCA_012269555.1 Alphaproteobacteria bacterium | reverse complement strand
AAAAAATAATAATATTACCCACGCTGAGCTGACTCAAAAATTGCAGCAGTCCAACAATTGAAATCAGCCCAAAACCGAAACCAGAAAGAACAGTGAAAAGGATTATTGATGGAGCAGGATGCATTAGAATTTACTAAGAGCTCTATCTACCCAACCAAGTAGCCCTGTAGCATCTGTTTCCTCCTCAACAACTGACCCAACAGAGCTGACAGAATCCTTAGACTTTATTCTAGGAAGTAGATATTTATTAACTGGTTTTGTTTGCATTTCAGGCATAAGATCAACTCCACCTCTCTCTCTGACCTTCTTTGAAACATCTGAATTAGGGTCATTGAAATCACCAAATGCTCTTGCGCCAGTGGGACAACTCTTAACACACACAGGCACTCTGTCCTCTGGTGGAAGCTCTTCACTATAAATTCTATCAACACACAAAGTACACTTTTTCATCACACCGCTTACTAAATCTAACTCTCGAGCGCCATAGGGACACGCCCAAGCACAAAGCCCACAGCCCATGCAATCATCTTCATTAACAAGAACTATCCCATCTTCTTCTCTCTTGTAACTTGCTCCTGTTGGGCAAACAGTCACACAAGGTGCATCTTCACAATGAAGGCAAGATCTTGGAAAGTAAAACGTCTCAGTTTCATTCGTGCAGCTGTTTTCTCTCTCATATGAATGAACTCGATTTAAAAAAGTACCAACTGGATCCTTCTGATGAGAGTTGATATCACTTAACTGCTTTTCGTCTCCTGATGAATTCCACTCTTTACAACTCACTACACATCCGTGACATCCAACACAAGTGTCAAGATCAATTAAAAGCCCTAATTTTTTATCTTCGCATTTAGGTAATTTTGTCAATTCTTACTCATTTCTTTTTATCTACCCCAACATTTACAGGAGAGCTCAATACTGGAAACTGCGGGAGAGATACCTTACTGGGGTTGTCCACCTTCTCAATGTTAACCAATAGGTCATACCATGCAGCTTGTCCAGTAATAGGATCAGAATTACTATATCTGTAGCCGCTATCATTCTTGGGCAAGAGATCAGAAATGAGGTGATTTATTATAAAACCTTCATTAGCCTCCTCCACATTTTCATCTAGAGCCCAAGATCCTTTTCTTTTGCCAATTGCGTTCCATGTCCATACCGTATCTTCATTCTGGCTCTTCATAAGCGCAACCGGAACAACTATTGATGAATTTTCCGACGTCAATCTTGCCCAGTCTCCATCTTTGAAATTCTTTTCTTTCCAAATACCTTTAGACACAAATAATTTGTTAGAACCATGAATTTGTCTCAACCAAACATTCTGACTGCCCCAACTATGATACATCGCTGCGGGTCTCTGTGTAATTGCATGTATTGGATATTGTTTGACTTTTTTTGGATCATGATTTGACCACCAAATTGGTAATGGATCCATTTTTTCGTCAATTCTTTTAAACAAATGCTTCTGAGGTTTCAAATTATCTGGCAATTGCTGGTAATTTTGCAACTTTGCTAGTGGTTCTAAATAGATTTGAAAGACAAAAGGCTCTTCTTTATCGTAGAAACCCATTTCAACAGCCCACTTTTGATATGCTTTATTCCATGGTTTATAATATTGGGCTTCGTCGGGGATTTTTTCACTCCAAAAACCTCCATTCTTTATATAATTGTCAATTTGATCTAAGCTAATGTCTCCTCGGCCACAATCTGTATTAGTCTCACCTCTAAATCCTGCTAAGGGCCCAATGCCCGGGCGTCTCTGATGCTTCTGCATGTAATCAGCGTAATCCTCATATAATGGCCGCTTGTCGCTGTCTACCATTCCTGGTAGCTCCAGCATAACGCCAAGTTGCAGCAAAACATCTTGAAAACTTCTTACATCTCTATCTGGCTTAACAACTGGCCAGCGTATTGCATCACTAACTTGATCGGGCTCACCTATAGGCCGATCCAATAACGATATACAATCATATCTTTCTAAATATGTCGTATCCGGCAAAATAAGATCAGCATAGGCAACAGTCTCCGAGTAATAGCTATCGGAGTATATTATCCTAGGGATTCTATACGCGCCTGAGTCAGGGTCTCGTTCTGTTAATTTCTTGATTGTTTCCTCGGTATTCATAGAGGAATTCCATGCCATATTTGCCATGTAGAGAAATAACGTATCTATTTTATAAGGATCTCCACTGTGACAGTTAGATATTACAGTATGCATTAATCCATGTGAAGACATAGGGTTTTCCCATGTAAAACCTTTATCAATTCTTGCTGGCTTGCCGTCCTCAGTATAAGCTAAGTCTTCGGGTCCATTTATATACCCAAGATGAGGTCCATCTAATTCACTATCAGGACTAAATTTAAAATGTGGTCTAGGATGCGCATCAAACGGCTTAGGATAAGGCGGTTTATACCGAAATCCACCTGGAACATCAACGCTACCAATTAAAATTTGAAGCAAGTGTATAGCTCGGCAGGTTTGAAATCCATTGGAGTGCGCTGAAATACCTCTCATTGCATGGAAACTAACCGGCCTGCCGGTGAACCCCGACCTTTTTTCCCCTCTAAAGTCCACCCAACTTTGATCAATGTATATTGACTTGTTAAACGCAGTTGTAGCTATATCATCGGCCAACCTTAATATTTGCTCTTCCTTCAATCCGCACTGCGGTGCAACTAATTTTGGAGAATATGCGTTATCCAAATATTTTTCAGTTAACAAACTAAATACGGTCTTATAGGAACCATTTTCATTTGAATAAGACTTGGTCAAAGACGGCCTCACTCCCTTATCTGAAAATCTCTTTAATTCACCAGAAAAATGATCTATTACAAGAGGGCAGCCTTCTTTATCCTTTAAAAACAATCCCTTGCTATCATTAGTTGATGTGACACTCACAAGGAATGGTGAATTTGTAAAACTTTGCAAATAATCTAAATCAATTTTTTTCTTTTTGAGCAGTGTATGCACAATCGAAAGAACCAAGAGGCCATCGGTTCCTGGGCGTATCCCTAACCATTGATCTGCAACTGAATTATAGCCAGTCCTAACTGGATTAATTGCGATAACTTTTGCACCTCTATTTTTCAACTTTCCTAACCCTCTTTTAATAGGATTACTGTCATGATCTTCTGCCACACCAAAAAGAAGCATTAGCTCTGTTTTATCCCAATCAGGAGAACCAAATTCCCAAAATGAACCTCCCATAGTATAAATACCTGCAGCAGCCATATTTACAGAACAAAAGCCGCCATGAGCTGCGTAGTTGGGTGTGCCAAACTTTTGTGCCCACCAACCAGTAAATGACTGAGATTGATCTCGACCAGTATAAAAGACGAGTTTTTCTGGCGATTTTTTACGAATGGGAGATAACCACTCAACCGCTATCTTAAGAGCCTCATCCCAGGATATCTCTTCAAACTTCCCCTCTCCACGCTCACCAACCCTACGTAGTGGCTTTTTTAGCCTAGAGGCTGCTTTATGCTGAAAAATACCAGAAGCGCCTTTTGCACATAAAACACCCTTATTTACTGGATGATCTCTATTACCTTCTATATGAACGACTTCATTGTCTTTTATATGCACATCAATGCCACAGCGACATGCACACATATAACAAGTCGTTTTAGAAACTTTTACAAGGCTTTCATTGGCGTAAACTTCTTTATCCATATTTTTCTTTTAGATTAATCTTTAGTATTTAATTCTAATAATTTTTGGTCTTCATCGACCATTTCGCCTTCAACTACAAAAATAGAGACAACCGTGCCAGAAACATTTGAAACAACCGGGATTTCCATTTTCATAGACTCAATAACTATTACGTCTTGACCAGTTTCAACAACATCTCCAACTTTACAATTAATTTTCCAAATCGATCCTGATATTTCTGATAAAAGAATAGCTCTTCCCACAGGGTTTCCCCTCAATAAATTAATTACAACCTAACGTAATTAAAAAATATTTAAAAGATTTAAAAAAAATATTAACATAAAAATTGTATTGGGAGATTCAAATGCAGGCACCTTCTTTTAAAAATAAAATAAATCCTGGCAAGGCCCCAGAAAAAATCAGTGTTTTTTCAGAACCGACAGAACTAGCTCTAAAAGAATGGAATAATAAAGGCTTACAATTGCCGAACGTATCTATAATTAATTCATATAGAAAGGAACAAGTCGTAACGCAATTAAAGAAGAACAGAGTCGATGCCATTTTGCTTTTTGACCCACTAAATATTAGGTACGCAACTGGCACATCAAATATGCTTTTGTGGAATACACATAACCCTTTTAGATCCTGCTTAATTTTTGATGACGGCCACTGTATTCTTTGGGATTACCAAGAAAGCACGCATTATTTAGAATCCAATTATCTGTACGTCGATGAAGTTAGAACTGGCGCATCTATGTTTTATTTTGCAAAAGGAGATAATGTGAAGTCTGCCGCTGAAGACTTTTCTCATCAAGTAAGTCAATCCTTCGAAAAAAAAAGAAAAAACAATAAGAAATTGGCGATAGATAAAATAATGCTCGATGGGTTTAAAAGTCTAGAAAGTAGAGACTTTAAAATCGAAAATGGAGAAAAAATAATGGAGCATGCGCGATCGATAAAATCTGCCGAAGAGATAAAAGCTATGAGATGCTCTATTTCGGCGTGCGAAACCTCAATACATGTTATGGAGAAAGAAACAAAGCCAGGAATGACTGAAAATGATATCTGGTCAATTCTTCATTCGGAAAACATTAAAAGAGGTGGAGAGTGGATTGAAACTCGATTACTCTCGTCCGGCACCAAAACAAACCCCTGGTTTCAGGAATGTGGCTCTAGAATACTTCAGAATAATGAAATAGTGGCTTTTGATACTGATCTAGTTGGTTGTTACTCGATGTGCACTGATATTTCTAGAACATGGTGGATAGGAGACCAAGAGCCAACAAAGGAAATGAAACAAGATTATCAAATAGCATTGGAACATATCCAAAAGAATGCTGAACTTGTTGCTCCTGGTGTTCACTTTAAAGATTTAACCTTTAAAGGACATCAACTTGATGATGTGTATAAAAAGCAACAATACAGTTGCAGGTTTCACGGTGTTGGGCTATGCGACGAGTTTCCTCTGATAACATATCCAGAGGACTATGAAGAGGGTGCATTTGATTATGTCCTTCAGCCAGGAATGACATTATGTGTAGAGGCATTAATCAGCCGTGAAAACGGCGAATTTTCAATTAAGCTTGAAGATCAATTACTTGTAACAGATAGTGGATTTGAAAATCTTACCTCTTATCCATTCGATGAAAAGTTTCTAAATTAATCCTCTTTAAATTTTACCTTCTGTTAAAAACACAAGAGCAAACGAATCCTCATTTATCTCGAAAATTTGGTTTTCTGTGGCATATATCAAGGCTGCAATGCCTGCACCCCCGGAAGGGCTAGTTGTTATTCCAAAATCATTTATAAATTTCAGTTTTTTCTCGACATAATCATCTTCCAAGTGCATGAAATAATTGGCTGTCTTTGAAAGCGAATAAAATGCTGACCAGGATGGCTCTTTGCAATCTAAACGCCCCATTGTTGACACTTGGCCTTTGGCAACACTTGGTTTTTCATTTTGTAAAGACACAAACAAGGTCTTTGCTTGACTAGGCTCAACAACAATTATCTGGGCATCTTGCCTCAAAAACTTTCGAAGGGATAACGCAATGGCAGCCGCAAATCCACCAACTCCTGCCTGCAAAAAAACATGTGTTATTTGATTTAAATTATATGATGATAGTTGTTTGCGAACCTCTTCACCTATAATCATGTATCCTTCCATGACATCAACGCCCGACTGGCAAGTTTCCCAAGTTGAGTCAGATAATAAAACATAATTATTATTACGTGCATATTTTTCGGCCTCAATCATACTTGCCTCGTAGTTATCCCCTTTAAACTTGACATCTGTCCCTATGTTTTTAAGCTGATTTGCAAAAGCCTTAGGTACGTTTTTTGAAAGAAAAACAATCGCATTTGCACCAAATAATTTAGCTCCTACTGACATTGAAATACCATGGTTCCCGGCACTTGCTGTCACAAAAGTAACACCTCTCAACGTATTTCTTAAATTTTCTAATGAAACTTCGACTTTTGCGCCCAAGCGTGAATAAGCCATCTTTGCTATAGCATATGTTGCGCCTGTTGCTTTAAAGCTACCTAAGTTAAACCTTTTTCTTTCATCTTTTATAAGGACAGAGTTTAAACCTAGATTTTCTGCAAATGTCTTTTGGTCATATAAGTCTGTCGGCATGTACTCTGGACAGAAATCTAAAAGCTTCAGCAAAATATCTGTACTGTCATTCAAATCTTTTACATTGGAGGGCTTCTTTAAACCAATAGGAAAAAAAGGATTAGATATATAGTTCACTTAGTGTTCTCTAAAAAATGCAAAAATATAGAGCCCACTTCATTTGGCTGCTCAATACACGGCAGGTGTCCAGCCTTTTTTATTACTTTAAAAATACTACCTCTAATTAAACTCGCAGCATTTTGAACAAGATTAATCGGAGTAGAGCCGTCTTCCTCCCCTACTAGCACTAAAGTAGGCATATCAATTGTTTTTGCCTGTTCAGTTAGATCGCAGCAGGCGATAGCTTCACAACATCCAATAT
>JAAXKA010000142.1 GCA_012269555.1 Alphaproteobacteria bacterium | reverse complement strand
CGTGCCTTTTTCCCCGTCCACACTCATATTTTTTCCTCTTATAGTTATATTTTCTGTAGACACATGCACGGGCTGGTTGCTCTCGTAAATTTTATTTATCAAATCTATAGATAATACTGACGCATTAATTTCTGTTTTTGGAACATCTTGTTGCATTTTTACGGAACCTTTGAAAAGCGTAAATTCCTTCGATTGATCTAGAATAGCCTCCATTGAAGTAATCTCGATCATGTTGCCTTTTTTTGTCCAGATTGTTCCATTTGGATTGGAAAGATAAATGAGACCTGGTTCTGGTGTGTTATCAATCGCCTTTTGTGCATTTATCTCAAAATTTTCACCATCGCTAGTTCTGCTCGCAAAACGTGCTCCTGTCATTTCAGTATTTGCATCTTGGGATTGTGATACCTGTTCTATGTTCAATTCAATGTTACCATTTTTTTCAGCAAAGTTAAGCCACCATATAATACTTACACTTACAAACATAAGCGGAATTAATAATATGTAGGAGCGCTTCAAGCCTCTTTTTTTTATATTGTTTTCCAATTTTAACTTTGAGAGCTTGGCCAAGTTTTTTGCAAAAATCCTTCTGCTACTGGGTATGCGCATATTATCATCACTGGAAATATTTTTTTCTGTCATAAATTCTTTTCAACCAATCTTTATAAAGAAAATTAAAGTAATAACATCAATTTTTTAACAGTGTCCCATTTGGTGATATGAATATTAGTGATGAAATATATCTATGTCTTCAAAACCCGCTAGGTCTAGCGCTACTCTGTGTGCTAAAAAATCAAAACAATGATAAGCAATCTCCAGTCTCCCCTCTCTTCTCAGTTGTTCGCTTAATTTAACCTTTAGTCTATGTAAAAATAAGACATCACTTGCAGCATAATTTTTCTGAGCTTCACTCAAAACTTCAGAGCCCCAATCGGTTGATTGTTGTTGTTTTGATAATTCAATCGAAAGCAGTTCAGAACATAGCTCCTTCAATCCATGCCGGTCAGAATAAGTTCTGGCTAATTTGGACGCAATTTTTGTACAATATATAGGACCAAGCACAGGGGATATGTCACGCATGAGCACCGCTAGGTCAAATCTAGCGAAATGAAATAACTTCTCGACTGTTTCATCTTTCAAAAGGGCCTCAATGTTGGGGCTTTTCTGTTTTTTTTCAGCAGCAATTTGAACAAGATGTGCATCACCGTTACCGTCGGATAATTGAATTAGACATAACCTATCCCTATTCAGATTGAGGCCTCTTGTTTCTGTATCAATAGCAATTGATTTTCCAAGAGAAACATTGTCTGGTAGGTCATTCTGATGAAGAAATATACTCATTTTAGTTTGCCTTCCTCGATACCTTCACCGTATCTTATGATGATTTTTGATAAATCAGGGCGATTTCTTTCATTTGGTTGTTTGGTTTTTTGCCCAATATAGATGAATCCAGCAATTTTGTCAGTATCCGGATTTCCGCCAAGAGTTCGTATCATTAAATCATTATAAGAATACCAATGTGTGACCCATTGAGCCCCATAGCCGAGTGCAAGAGATGCAGTAAGTAAATTCTGGCAAACTGCACCAGCTGATAATTGCATTTCCCATTTTGGAATTTTAGCATGAGTTACAGGTTTTGAGATTACACATAAAATAGCAGAGGCTCTGGTAAATCTGTTTTCTTCAAATTCAAGCATTTCTTTCGTAGCATCTGGATTAAGTCTTGCAAATTCAGTTCTTAGACAATACTTGCCAAGGTTTTTTCTCTGTTTGCCGCTGATAACGATAATTCGCCACGGTGTTAGCATGCCATGGTCCGGAACTCTTACTCCGCACTCAAGTATAGATAACAGGTCAATCTCTGGTAATGGGCAAGGATTGTATGTTCTTATCATAACGGAGCGACGTTGCTTTAAAAATGAGATAACAGAATTCATTTACTTTGCTAATTTTAAGTTCAATTTACACTGTATAGCATAACCATTAAAAAGACATAAGCAAAAGCTTAGTGACAAAACGGTTGATATATTTGTTTTCTTGACAAAGTAAAATCTAATTATCAAATTTGATTTGTAACAATTAGTATGTTGGAAATATGTCTGATAATCAAAATACCATTGAAATGCTAAAAAAAGCAGGATTGCGATTGACTAAACAACGAATTTTCATAGGTGATTTGCTATTCGGGTCAAAACATAAGCATGTAAGTGCGGAGAGCGTGTATAACCAAATAGAGGAATTAGGAAAAAAAATGGCTTTGGCAACCGTTTATAATTGCTTGCATCATTTTCATAAAGCTGGATTGCTCAAAAAAGTTAACGGTTTGAATGATGTAATAATTTTTGATACTAATTTATGTTACCATCATCATTTCTTAAATGTAGAGACGGGTGAGCTAACGGACATAGATGAATCTAACGTTTCAATAGCCGAATTGCCATCACTCCCAGAAGGGTTTGAAACCGAGTCTATGGAACTGACAATAAGAGTTAAACCGCAAACCTAATCTTTATTTTTTATCTGGTGACAAAAAGGATACTTTAAAATCATTCTAAATAGATTGACATCAACCAAACTATAAATAAAATTAAGTGTTACAGGATAAGTGCAACAAATTGTCTTGTTGCGGTTAATGGGTTTTTTTGAACCAGGAGATGACATATGAATCAATTAGATAAATGCCCCGTAATGCACGGGTCTGCTACCAGTAATAGCAGCACGATTAGAACAAATAAGGATTGGTGGCCAAACCAACTTAATATCGGCATTTTACATCAATATGACAGGCGTTCTAGCCCAGTTAGTGCTGGGTTTAGTTATAGAGATGAATTCAAAAAATTAGATTATTTCGCTTTAAAGAAAGATCTTACTGATTTGATGACAGATTCACAGGACTGGTGGCCCGCTGACTATGGTCATTATGGACCATTCTTTATACGTATGACATGGCATGCTGCTGGTACCTACCGAACATCAGATGGCCGAGGCGGTGGCGGAACTGGAGATCAGAGATTTGCACCTCTTAATAGCTGGCCAGACAATGGAAACCTTGATAAGGCAAGACGTTTGTTATGGCCAATAAAACAAAAATATGGGAACAAAATCAGTTGGGCTGATTTGTTTATTCTAGCTGGCAACGTGGCGATTGAGTCTATGGGAGGAAAAACATTTGGATTTAGTGGAGGCCGAGAGGATATATATGCACCACCTCTTGATATTTATTGGGGTCGCGAAGATGAGTGGCTCGATAATGCACGATATACAGGTGATAGGGAACTTGAAATGCCGCTTGGCGCAGTACAGATGGGATTGATTTATGTAAACCCTGAGGGCCCAGACGGAAACCCTGATCCATTAGCGAGTGCTAGAGATATAAGAGAGACTTTTGCAAGAATGGCAATGAACGATGAGGAAACGGTTGCGCTAACAGCTGGTGGACATACTTTTGGGAAGGCACATGGTGCAGCTGACCCTGGAAAATATGTAGGAGCAGAACCTGAGGGTTCTCCTGTAGAGCAGATGGGATTTGGATGGAAAAATCTTTTCCAGTCTGGAGTTGGCGGTGATACGATTACCAGTGGAATAGAGGGTGCTTGGACAAGTCATCCAACTCAATGGGATAACGGATATTTTGATTTACTTTTAGGATATGAGTGGAAGTTAGTGAAAAGCCCTGCAGGTGCTTTTCAATGGCACCCAATTGACCCGAAAGAAGAGCATTTAGCGCCTGCAGCGCACGACGACTCTAAAAAGGTCACTACGATGATGACGACAGCAGACATGGCAATGCGAGAAGACCCTTCTTATCGCAAAATATCAGAGCGTTTTCACGCTAATCCAGAACAATTTTCTGAAGCATTCGCGCGCGCCTGGTTCAAATTGTTGCATCGTGATATGGGTCCTAAATCGCGATATATTGGGCCAGAAGTTCCAGAAGAAGAATTAATTTGGCAAGACCCTGTCCCTGTAGGCGATAATAATTACGATATTGATGCTGTAAAACAGAAAATTATCGCTTCTGATTTAACAATCCAACAGATGGTTGAGACTGCATGGGCGAGTGCTTCCACCTATCGTGAGACAGATATGAGAGGCGGAGCGAATGGAGCTCGTATCCAGCTAGCACCTCAAAAAGATTGGGAAGTTAACAAACCAAACCAGCTTGAAACCGTGCTTGATATTTTACGTCCAATAGCAGCTGAGTCAGGGGCTTCCCTAGCAGATGTTATTGTGATTGCGGGTAATGTGGGATTGGAAAAGGCAACTGGACAGTCAATTCCTTTCAAGCCAGGTAGAGGCGACGCGACACAAGAACAGACAGATGCGGCGTCTTTTGAAGTTTTAGAGCCAATAGCAGATGCTTTTAGAAATTATGAAAACAAAAACTTTGCATATAATGCAGCAGAAGTAATGCTTGATAAGGCCCAATTACTAGGACTCACTGCTCCAGAAATGACAGTTTTGATAGGTGGAATGAGATCGCTGGGTATTAGTTTTGATGGAACTGGTATTTTAACCGACAACCCAAATATTTTAAGCAACGATCACTTTGAAAAGCTTTTGGATAGCGACAACGAATGGAGCCCAGTTGGAGATGGCACTTATCAATCTACTTCAAGGTCTTCTGGTAAGTCTAATTTTAAGGCAAGTAAAGTCGATTTAGTTTTTGGGTCAAACTCTCAACTGCGAGCATTGGCTGAATTTTATGCTCAGAACGATTCAAAAGATAAATTCGTGGCAGATTTTATTCTTGCTTGGACTAAAGT
This sequence comes from Alphaproteobacteria bacterium, assembly GCA_012269555.1. Taxonomy (GTDB): domain Bacteria; phylum Pseudomonadota; class Alphaproteobacteria; order Puniceispirillales; family Puniceispirillaceae; genus UBA5951. The sequence continues at coordinate 1,910 of JAAXKA010000142.1, read as the reverse complement.
TATGAATGCAGATAGATTTGATTTAACGACTTAAAAAGACTTTTTAAAAAACGTTAAAACGGCCTATTTTGAATAGGCCGTTTTTTATTTAATTAAGAGTAAGAATAAGATTATCCCATGCAGCATGCGGTATCTAACATTCTGTTTGAAAAGCCCCATTCATTATCATACCAGCTAAATATGCGTGTCATTCCATCTGGCATCACTCTAGTTTGGTCAAGGTGTGCGATTGAAGAAGCAGGGTGATGATTAAAATCTGTGGATACTAATTCTCTATCTGTAAAATCTAAAACACCTTTTAATTCGCTACTGGCTGCGTTTTTTATATATTGATTTATCTCATCTGCAGACGTTTGTTTAAATGGTTCAAAAACAAAATCTACAGCTGAAACATTTGGCGTTGGAACGCGAATGGCAACACCGTCTAGTTTTCCGTTTAATTCTGGTAAAACAAGCCCAACTGCTTTTGCAGCTCCTGTTGTTGTAGGAATCATATTTACTGCCGCAGCACGTGAGCGATATAAGTCATTATGTTCCGTATCCAAAATGCGTTGGTCACCTGTGTAACTATGAATGGTTGTCATGAAACCTTGTTTTATACCGCATGTATTATTTAGTATATGAGCTATTGGAGCAAGACAGTTTGTTGTGCAGGAGGCATTAGAAATTATTTTGTGCTCTGATGATATTAGAGTGTGATTTACACCATATACTACTGTCAAATCCGCGCCCTTGGATGGGGCAGAAACAAGTACCTTTTTGGCTCCGCCTGCTAAATGAACTGATGCTTTTTCTGCGTCAGTGAAAATACCTGTACATTCCAAAACGACATCTATATTTAAGGCACTCCAATCAAGATTTTCTGGATTGCGCTCACTTAGAAATTTAACCTTATGACTGCCTACTTCCATAATATCGCCGTTTGTGGAGACAGGAGTAGGAAGTCTTCCATGCACAGAGTCAAACTCTAAAAGATACGCTGAGTCTGCAAGAGATGGGATAGTATTAACAGCCACCATTTCTAGTTCTTCTCGTGGATTTTCAATAAGTGCCCTGAATACGTTTCTACCTATCCTGCCAAATCCATTAATGGCTAATCTTATAGTCATGTTACCCCCTGTTCGATTTTTAAGAATTTTTAATTTTTCTGTTTAAGTCTGTTAAAAAAATTAACTGTTACTGGCACGCCTATTTAAATTTCTAAATTTCATTTTTAAATTAATCTATCATCAAGATATTTTTGTTAAGCTTTTTGTGTTCAAATGAATGTAGTTCAGAGAATATTGAAGTAAACATTTTTATTTTTATGAACAAAAAATTTCAATAAAAAAATTAACAAAATGATTCCCTTGATTTCTTAGGGGTGAAGTTGTTTTTAATGTCGAAATCTTTTATAAAATTTAGTGATTATGTTTTTCATGTTTCAATCCTTTGCCATTTTCAGAGGGCTTAACCAAGGCATGAACAGCAACTGTGCCTAGATTTTGGAATGTAAGATTAATTAAGTGAGTTTCCATTGGATTCATTTGCTTCTTGAGACCAAAAAACATGAGGTGGAAATCACCTGGTTTAAGGTATGTAATATCATTAGCTGGGATAATTAAACCATCTTTTAATGGGCGCATTTTCATAATATCATTATCCATGCTCATTTGATGAATTTCAATTCTCTCAGCAATTGAACTGCTAACTGCTATCAATGTAGTATCTGAATTGCTTGTGTTATGTATTGTGAGGTAAGCGGCAGTCATCGCATGGTTAAATGGGTTATCTTTAATCCAAACGTTTTGAATGACTAAATTTTTAAATGTATTTTTTTCAGCAAATGCGCTTGGGATTTCAGTTAAAAAAGTTGCTAAAATAAAAATAATTATAATTTTTTTCATTTTGTTCTTCAAATTGCTTCAGGT
>JAAXKA010000118.1 GCA_012269555.1 Alphaproteobacteria bacterium | reverse complement strand
GAGCAGCGGAATCATAATCCGCGTGTCGGGGGTTCAAGTCCCTCCTCCGCTACCATTTTTTTCAAGTAAAGGCGTCAGTTTTTAACACACCTGATTATATAACCCGTTATACCCCGTTATAGAAAGGAAAAAATTTAAGCAGTTTCATTATAATCCGTGTGTCGGGGGTTCAAGTCCCTCCTACGTTGCCACTCCCACTCCCTCAATATGAAAAAGTTGATTTTTGAAACCCCTTAAATTGATTCTTTATTTAGGTATATTTTTCTCTCCCTCCAAATAATTATAAGACCAGCGACTACGATTAATATCACTCCTGGGAAAAGTTTTTGTATTGGAAATTCTCCAAAAAATATCCATCCTAACAAGAAAGCATTAATTAAACCAAAATAGCTAAATGGGGCTAAGACAGAGGAGGGTGCATTCCGAAATGCATACATTAATAAAACTACTCCAAAACCTCCAAAAAAGGACATGCTGAGAATGATTAAAATATCAGTAAAACTATGTATCGGAGAAAATGTAGTGGTTCCTACAGCAAGAATTAATGCTCCAAAAGCTGATGCCAAAGCTGAGTATAAAAACAAGACTGCACTAGATACATTTTTATCAAAACTCCGCAACGTTACGGTGGACGCAGCGTAACAAAAAGCTGCGCCTATTGGTAATAAAGCATGCCATGTGAATACGTCAGAACCGGGGCGAATAATCATGATCGCCCCAAAAAGCCCAACAATTACAGCGCCCCAGCGCCATATCCCAATTTTTTCAGCATAAATAACTATTGCAAGTAAAACTACGAAAATTGCGATTGTTTGTCCTAAAGCTGAGACTGTGGCTAATTCTAGCTTCATCAAAGCACTGTATAGCATTAGCTGTGCTACAGCTATTAGTAGGCCACGACCAACTGCTAAACGCCACTTAATAAGTCGATATTCGGCTAACCTTAAAGTCAACTGTCGTTCATAGGCAAGATAGAGAATAGCTGGAATGACCCCTAAAACATTTCTATATAAAGAGAGTTCTTGTGGATTATAATGGGAGGATAAGAAACGAACGTGGACTGCCATTAAGTCAAAGCAAAAATAAGCACATACACAAATCAAGATAGCGCGAATATTATTATTAATTTATCTCTCCAAGATTTTCTAATACAAAAAGAATAACAAACTTTTTTTTTACCGTTTTATTCTGTCAGGTTTATATGGGAACTAAAATTTTTCAAATTTTTTCACTTCTAATCAAAGCCTTTAATCCAACTCGATAGTTTGGATATTTAAGTGTTACACCAAGTTCTGGACCAACAATAACAGATTTTAATCTTCGTTTTGATGTATAAAAAGAACGTGCCATTGGTGTTAAATCAGCTGTTTCAAATAAAATTGGTTCTGGAGGGGGCATTCCAAGAAGTTTAGCCGCATAGCGCACAACATCACCTTGCGGGGCTGGTTCTTGGTCACATAAATTTACAATGCGAAGAGCACGAGGTTTACTGATAGCTGCAATTATAATATTTGTAATATCCTCTTGATGAATTCGATTTGATAATTGTCCTTTTTTTTCTATAATTCGTGCACGGCCTTCTAACAAAGAAAAAATGGCATTTCGTCTTGGCCCATAAATTCCTGCCACCCGAAATATTTCCGCTTTACATAACTTCTGCCATTCTTGCTCTGCCTTTAATCTAGCAAGGCCTCTTTTTGTATTTGGGGCTGCAGGTATGGTCTCATCAATAAAACTGTTTTCTTGGTTTGGGTATACAGATGTCGCAGAAACGTAACCAATCCATCCTGAAAATTCATGAAGTTCTTTCGCATGAGAGCGCATAACGGGGTCATAACCAGCGAGCGCTGAAATTGTTGTTATCACATGACTCGCTTTAGAAAGATAAGTGCTTAAACCTGGTATTTTGCTCCCATCCTCGAATCTTAGAATTTGCCAATTATTTGGTAGATTAGGTTTTAGTTTTTCCGGATTTCTGGTTGTGCCTGTGATTTGCCAGCCTCTTCTATGAAGCTCAGTTGCCAGATGTTGTCCAACATACCCTAGACCAAAGATGAACAAATGATTACTTTGGGTCAATTTTACCAACTATCTTTTCTCGCCTAAGCATATAGCTATCCATAATCCAGCCATGCATTTCTCGGGCATTTTTTCTTGTTTCCACTATAACATCTGACATTTCATTTAATTTGCCTTCGATCAGCAGCTCCTGTTCCATACCTAGATAGGCACCCCACCAAATGTAGTACCTCTCTTGCTCTAACGTTCTGAAAGAACAATTTCCATCAAGCATTATGATAGCTGTATCTATATCATCTGGAAATCCAAAATTAATTAGCTGGCGTCCTGTTGTTATCATGAAAGGTTTGCCTATTTGGTTTATTGTTATTTTATGTGCTGCTGATAAAGCCTGTACGGAGGTTATGCCAGGAATTATAGTAATCTGTGGAGTAGGTTTAAGGCGTTTGGCAATCCTTAGCGAACTATCATATAAAGAAGGATCACCCCAGATAAGAAGTCCAACTGACTTAACAGATTTTTTTAAATCTTTTTGAGCTTTTTCAATACAATCAATCCAAATTTTTGCAATAGTTTCATGCCACTCCTCTACTGCTTTAGAGTAACTCTGTTTATTATTTCTAGTGGGTAAGTCAAATTCAAATAGTTGGGGACATTCCTCTCCTAGTATTTCATTGCATATCTGATATCGCAAATCAGCTAAGTCGCTTTTATTATCCCCTTTTCTTGGAATGATGATGATATCTGCAGATTTTAACTGTTCAATTGCTTGCAGAGTAATATGCGCGGGGTTTCCTGTCCCCACTCCCACGAGAAATATTTCAATTGTCATCAGGAAAATCCATATAAGATAGTGGCCCATAAAATATTAAAGCGGGGTGTTGGGAAGTATCCTTTTTTAGTGATTTGGCAAGTTTGCTAACTGTCGTTTTAATCAATTGTTGACTTGGTGTTGCGACAGCCTCAGCAAGAAGAGCTGGAGTATCTCTAGGCAAGCCATTCTCCTCAAGTAGTTTTTGCATTTTAGCAAATGTTTGTTTTCCCATGAAAACGATGGTGATAGCCGATGGGTCTGAAAGCGCTGTAAGGTTAAAATCATCGGGTAACTCACCTGTTATATCTCTTCCTGTTATAAATTGGATGCGCCTTGCACTAAGCCTTCTTGTCAAAGGAATACCAACTTCTGCCGCCGCTGCGAAGGCTGAAGAAATACCGGGTATAATTTCATAAGCAATACCCGCCTTCTTTAATTCGATTATTTCTTCCTCTAATCTCCCAAATATTCCTGGATCGCCTGATTTAAGGCGCACAATATGTCCACCATTTCGAGCATACTCAACCAAGAGTTGGCTAACGGCATCTTGCTTTGGTGATGGACGATTTGCACGCTTTCCAACTCCCACAAGGTCAGCACCTTTGCGAGCAAATTGCAAAATAGGGCCTGATGATAAATCATCAAATAAAACTGCATCTGCTTTTTTTAATCTATCAACAGCCTTGAGCGTTAATAATTGTGGATCACCCGGACCTGAACCGACAAAACTAACAAAACCAGTCATAAATTTGCCTCTGCAATCAAGTGAAAAAACGTGCCTGTTACATTGCCTCGAACAGAACCTGTTTCTTGTACTGCATTATCTGAAGCATCAACAACGGAAAACAATACGTCATCTGGTTGAGATAATATCTGGCTATAATGAAATTCATGGCCTCTCCACGAAGTGTTTCTGCCAAATAGTTTTGTGTTGTATACAGAAGTTGCTTTGCGATAACCCAAGTGAAATTTTCGTTTTTCAAAACTTGTTACAAGTCCTAGCAAGCCAAGCATATCATGTGCACAGCCGCTTTTATCAATTAAGGATTTGCCTAGCACCATGTATCCTCCGCATTCGCCATGTACAGGACGTGTTTTGGCGTGATTCCTAATTGCACTAAAACATTTATCAGCGCTTGCTAATTTACCTGCGTAAAGTTCAGGATAACCACCTGGCAACCAGACTACGTCTGCATCTTTTTCTGGAGGTTCATTTGCTAATGGAGAAAAATAAGAGATTTTGGCACCTTGTTCTCGCCAAAATGATATTAGATGCGGATAGGTAAAGGAAAAAGCCTTATCATGGGCAAGTGCGATATGTTGGCCTGGCGGGGTGGTGAAGATGAAAGATGACGAATTATCAAAGTTTTTTGTCTGCGCTAGTTCCACAATTCGTTCTAAATTTACATTCTGAGTTATAAAGCCTGCATATTCATCTATAGCCTTATTTAAATCTGGATGCTCAATAGCCTGAATTAATCCTAAATGCCGCTCCGGAAATTTTAGGTCTTCTCTGCGTGGTAATGCACCTAACACCTCAATACCTGCCTGTTCCATGCCGATTCTTGTGAGTCGCTCATGGCGCTCGCTTGAAACATGATTTAAAATTACACCTGCAAAGGGTAATTTTTTCTCAAAGCTTGCAAATCCAAGTGCTGTAGCAGCAGCCGATTGGGCCTGTCCTTTGATATCCAACACTAGTATAATAGGCCAGTTAAAAAAACGAGCTATTTCAGCTGTTGAGCCATAGCCTGAGGCACCCTTTTGAGCAACACCGTCAAACAAGCCCATTGATCCTTCAGTTAAAATAATATCAGCTCCCTCGGCACTAAAGGCAATTTTTTGCATTAGCACATCTGGCATTGCCCATGTGTCCAGATTATATGAAGGCCTGCTAGCAGCTGCCAAATGAAATGCTGGATCAATATAGTCAGGGCCACTTTTAAAGGGCTGAACTGAAAAATTTCGGTTACGAAGAGCACGTAAAAGGCCAAGCATGATTGTTGTCTTGCCAGAACCAGAATTAGGGGCAGAGATAAGTAAGCCTGGTGGCAAGTTTATGTCTTTGGTCATTCTTGTGCTGTTCCAGGTCTAAAGCGGCGAGAATAATCAGTTGCATATAGCCGGCTGTTATTAAATTGATCGTTATCTAAGCAACTACCAACAAAAATAATAGCAGTTCTTTCTATTTCTTTGGGCATTCTATTTTCGATTGTATATAATTCGCCTTTGACAATCTGTTGGTCTGGCCAACTAGCACGAAAAATCACTGCAATAGGACAATTAGCTCCGTAAAATGGAATAAGTTTTTCTACAATATAGCCTAGATTATGTATGGACAAGTGAATTGCCAAGGTTGACCCTGTTCTGGCAAAATTTTCAAGGCTTTCATCATCTGGCATGGCGGAGGCACGCCCCTGTGTTCTTGTGAGCACTACAGATTGGGCTAATCCAGGAAGGGTGAGTTCTTTGTCAATACTAGCAGCTGCTGCAGCAAAACTTGGAACTCCAGGTGTTACTGATATATCAATATTAGCTTCTTTTAATTTTCTGATTTGCTCTCCCATTGCTGACCAAATTGATAGGTCTCCTGAGTGAAGACGTGCTACGTCAAGTCCAGCATTTGATGCTTTAACGCATTCATCTATGATACTATCAAGGTCAAGTAATGCAGTGTTAATGATAGTTGCGTTACTTGGACAGAAGGCAAGTATCTCCTCTGGAATAAGGGAACCAGCATAGAGACAAATTGGACATTCGGAGATAATTTTCTGACCTCTAATCGTTAAAAGATCAGCTGCACCGGGGCCTGCTCCTATGAAATGTACTGTCATAAATCAACCCCCATTGCAATTGCGCAAACAGCGTGCCTATCATCTGAAATAGCGCGTGTGGCTATCAACCTCGCCGGTGTTTTGAAAATAGAAAGAGCAGCTGCTTCAGCAACACTTCCTGTGTGTCTTATATTTATGATTTTTGAAGATTTTGTAGGTGTGTCTGTACCCGATATTGCGTCACTTTTAACTCCATAAATGGGAAGGTGTAGTTTTTTTGCAAACGCACATAATGCTTTGTGGGACATCTTGTCCTCAGGCACGCAAATCCCAGAATAATATTCCGTTTTAGGAGTTTTGGATAATGCAGACTCAAAGCTTTCTATAGATGCATACTGCCGAAATCCACATCCTATAATGAAATGCTTTCTCATTTGTTAATAGTTCCCTTTTATTGTAACCCACTGCGTAATAGGAAAACTGGCCTTCCACCCATGCATGTTACCTATTTTCTCGAGATGTGAAATTTCTAGCCGTTGAACTCTACCACCAAACTTTCCTTGTAATGAGGTAAGAAGTCTATCTGTTTCAATTGTTACACCATTTGCAACCACCCGAGTGCCATCACCAATATGCGACCATAATAATTGAATTAAATCTTCATTTAACCCTCCTCCGATAAAGATGCAATCAGGTTTTTCAAGGTCATATATTGCGTCATTTATGTTTGATTCTACAACGATTAGTTGGTCAACGCCCAGATTGAGAGCATTTTTTTTAATTGTATTGACACGCTCTGAATTTTTTTCAACCGCAGTTGCTCTCATGAAAGGACCAGATAATAGCCATTCTATTCCAATCGAACCAGAGCCAGCGCCCAAATCCCAGAGGTGTTCTCCTGACCTAGGCGCTAGTGACGACAAGGTAAAGGCTCTCACAGCCTGCTTAGTAATTTGGCCATCATGTTTAAACCAGCTGTCAGCTATGCCTGAACTAGATTGTATTGTCTCGCCGTCTCCTGAAATATCTAAGGCAACCATGACCGGATGCATGAACTCTTCTTCCAAGTCACTTGCGCAACTTTTAGTTATTTTTTGATTTGTGCTGCCAAGTAATTCTAGGATTGTAATTTGTGTATTCCCAAAACCTATACGGCAAAGATAATTAGCAAGCTCATTTACAGATGCCCCATCTCGCATTGTTGCCATAATTTTACGATTTGGAGCAAGATAAGGCCGTAGCCTTGAAAATGGTGCTGCATGTAAACCAATGCAGAGAGTTTGGTCTAATGCCCATCCCAGCTCAGCTGCACATAATGAAAAGCAACTATGGTTTGGGATGGCCTTCCATTCTCCTGGAGTAAGATTTGACGTAATGTTAGAGCCTGCTCCAAACCAGAACGGATCGCCAGAGGTTAACATGACACATGGCTGGCCCCGCCTTGAGAGTAATATTTCTATGCCTTTGGAGAACGGTGAGGGCCATTCTATAAGGCTAGCGTCGCAGCTAGGCAGCATAGACAAGTGTCGTTTAGGCCCTATAATATATTGGGCAGAAGTAATGTGTTGTTTAGCGATTTGTGCCAGCTTGTCAAAACCGCCACCATCCATGCCAATAATGATTAACCAGGGGTTACTTTTCATGCTGCGAAATCTCTTAATACTAGGGGGTACAACTGAAGCATCTTCCTTGGCTTATCTTATCTCTAAAACCGAATTTAATGCTACTATTTCCTACGCTGGGCGTGTTGGACGTGTCCGTCAACAACCTATTCAAAAAAGAATTGGCGGTTTTGGTGGAGTAGATGGTCTTTCCTCTTACATTATTTCTGAGGGGATCACCCATCTCGTAGATGCAACACACCCATTTGCAACGCAGATTAGCCACAATGCTATTTTAGCATGCCAAAAAACAGGAATACCGCTTGTTGCTCTGACGCGCCCAAAATGGGAGAAACAAGAGGGGGATAAATGGTGTTTAGTGCCTGATATTGATGCAGCTTCTGCTGCGCTTGACCAAAGTCCAAAGCGTGTCATGTTAGCTATTGGACGTATGCAATTGGCTAGATTTTATAAAAATCTGCAACATTTTTATCTTTTACGGCTCGTAGATGAACCTAAGGCAACCCCATTATTTCCAAATCACGTAATAGAAATTTCCCGCGGGCCATTCACAACTCGAAAAGATAAATTACTTTTGACTAAACATAGAATAAATTTGATCGTTGCAAAAAATGCAGGCGGCAATGCTACATATTCAAAAGTAGAAGCGGCAAGGCAATTAGGGATTGAAATTATAATGATTGATAGACCTAAAATTCCAGATAGGCGCACATTTTATAGCCCTGAGGCAGTTGTTCATTGGCTATCTTTTCCAGGATAATGGCGAGGCGTATATATCCATTCTCTGTTATTTTGATGGATAATTCTGGTCTGACTTGAACCAACTATAACCAAAGTACGCATATCAGCCATATCAGCTTTTGCTTTTGAAATTGATACATACTTTATTGTTTCTTCCTCAGTTGAAACAGCTCTTGCAAAAATAATTGGTCTATCACCTTCACAATGTGATTTAAGTAACCTTAGCGTTTTTTCAAAACCTTTTGGGCGCGATTTTGAGCGTGGATTATAAAATGCAATTGCAAAATCTGCCTCAACTGCCAATCGAATTCTTTTGTCAATAATTGACCAGGGTTTTAGATTATCACTTAAATTTATTGCACAGAAATCGTGTCCAAGAGGAGCACCAACTCTTGCAGCAGACGCAATCATTGCTGTAATTCCTGGAAGTATTTCAATGTCTATATTATTCCAGTTCGGAGCATTGTTTTCTAAAACCTCGAATATAGCAGAGGCCATAGCAAAAACGCCGGGGTCACCAGAGCACACTACCAAAACAACACTGCCTGCTTCTGCTAAAGTCAAAGCATGTTTTGCGCGCTCTGCCTCAACTCTATTATCTGATGGGTGTAACTTCAAACCTTTTTTGGGAGCGATTCTGTCTACGTATGAGAAATATCCGATTACATCTGTAGCCAAATTAATAGCATTCGATACCTGAGGGGTTATTTGGGACGGGTCACCTGGACCGAGTCCAACAACAAAGATTTTACCATTCATGGTCTTCTTCCTTGTCCATGTAAAATGATAATAGAAAAATAAGGTGCATTTTCCGTATTGTAGTCAGATAATCGCTGCACTGTCTGCTTGTCCATGGCTGCATATTCTACAATGAATGCGTCATAAAACCGTCCTGTTCTTTCAAGTGCTTTTTTGATTTTGGGCAAATTGCGCCCAATTTTCATAATGATAGCAGCATTTGTATCTTGCAGTTGGTTTTCAAGAGTGGTTTTATCTAATGTTCCCATTAAAACGGTTAGAATGTCATCTCCCCAAGTTATGGGAATGTCAGTTGCAGTCCAAGCAGCTGACATACCAGTAATAGCAGGCACAACTTCAACTGGACATTTATCTTTAACACGGCTGTAAATATGCATGAAAGAACCATAAAAAAATGGATCTCCTTCACATAATATAACCAGATCTATACCAGTTTGTGATAATGATATAATCATATTAGAATATTTTTTATAGAATTCGGATAACACCTCACTGTAGCGCTGGTCTGACAAAGGAATTTCAGTAGTAATAGGATACTCCATTGCTAATTCTATTACATCCTTGGACAATAAGGTGGATGCGATTTGGCGTGCATGGCCAGCACGACCCGCCTTTCTAAAAAAAGCAATGTATTTTGCTTCTCGCACGAGCTTGTCTGCTCGCACACTTAATAAGTCAACTGCGCCAGGACCAACTCCAACACCATAAATTTTACCCATCTTTTTCATTTGAGCTTTTTGATCTCTTTATTTTATTCAAAACTACCTGCAAGAGCATTTACAGCAGCTACCGTTACAGCACTACCTCCAAGCCTTCCAACAGTAATACAACAAGGTGCGGGTGCTGATAACATTAATGCATCTTTGCTCTCTCGTGCGCCAACAAATCCAACAGGACATCCAATGATAGCAGCTGGGCGAGGATAATGAGGGTTTTCAAGTAAATTTAATAGATGAAATAAGGCAGTAGGTGCATTCCCAATTGCAATAACAGCTCCTTCTAGATAGGGACGCCACAATTCAATTGCTACAGCAGATCTGGTGTTTTTAGCTTCGACTGCCATTTCTCTTACGTTAGGTTCTCGAATAGTGCAAATTATCTTATTATTCTTTGGTAGCCTTTTGCGTGTTATACCTTCGCTAACCATTTTGGTATCACATAATATCGGTGCACCATTTTCTATAGCAGCTCGGGCTACGTTGGCGAAATCGGGAGTAAATTTGATCGATTGTGCAAGCCCCACCATTCCTGAGGCATGTATCATACGAACTACAATGATTTCTTCTTCGGGGGTAAAAGCAGATAAATCAGCTTCAGATCGAATAATAGAAAATGACTCCTTGTAAATTGCTTCTCCATTTTTTTCATAATTAAAGGGCATTTTTCTATGTCTTCTTTAGTTAAACCAACTTATTAAACAGAGCCACTTCCGATAGCGATGCATGTTTAGGCTCATCCCACGCAAATCCATTTTCCAACAAATTATATGAGCCATTCTCTCCCACAATGCAAATATCACTCTTTGTTTGCAGCGCACATCCTTTTTTGCATCCAGATAAATGATATGATTTATCAAACTGAATTAATTCGCTTTCACTCAATTTTAATGCCAATCGTTTTGTGTTTATGCTCGCAGATGCACAGCCAGGCATTCCTGTACAAGCTGTAACATTATATCTTAGGTCATTCTTTGTTTTAATAAATTCTCCACTGAGCTTTGGAATTTTATCTATAATTAGGCATCGATTTACAGAGAATATGATTTCTTGCGAGCTGTCTGCTAATTGAAGAAGCTGATTTGCTTTTAATTGACCAAATGGTATCGAAATAACTTGTCTATCTTCCTCAAAACCTGGGTTAAGTGATTTTTTGTTTTCTTGTGGTTTTGTTTTTGCGTAAATATCTGGAACATCAATATTCATTAAAAGTTGATGCATTCTTTTGTAAGGGAGCTCTTTTTTTTGTGAGGAGCTAAACCAATTAAGGGCCTCCAGAATATCGCTTATGAATGTTTTTTCCGATGAAACATATCCCTTCTCGCACCCATCGAATCTAATAAGTAATTTATTGGAATTATCTTTCTCGATTCTAATATCAGCAGAAATATCACTAAGATAGCGCTTTCTGCCACAGTCAATTGCGAACCCAAATTTTACTGGTAGATTAGGAAAGTCTCCAGCTGAGTCATATAGCATTTTAGCACAGCGCCAGCCAATTGATTGGTAGGGTATAAAAGGGCACAGCACAAGATTGATCCGGTCAGGCACTTCATTTTTTCCTGAAATGCCAATATCTTGTAAGCCTTTGAGCATAAGAGGATAAGTATTTTGACTCAGACCTCTAATCTGAAGGTTTGCTCTATTAGTAATATCCAAAAAACCATTTCCATAACGCTCTGATAGAATCGCGATCGTTTGTGCTTGCCTGCTCGTTAGTCTGCTAAAAGGAGGTTTTATTCTAATAAGCAATCCATCTCCAGATTTCATTGGTATAAGGGTTGATGGACACCATCCTTTAGCACTTGGTTTATTCATTCTACCGTCTCAAGATTAGCATGAATAGAATTGCGCCTAGTTTGCCACAAACCAGATTTATATAATTTTTCAAAACAGTCTTGCATGGCTTTAAGTGCTTCTGGATTAGCTTCCTGCATAAAACAAACAATTTCCTGATTTCCAAGAGTAGCGTCGTGGAAACTATCAAAAAGATGACTCCCAACGGCATTCGCTAAATTTGCAAAAGCTGCCATATGTAATAACGTGGCAGCAATCTCTGCAGCTCCTCGATGCCTATGACGCATCATGCTATCAATCCATTTAGGATTGGAAGCTCTTGCATATACAACCCTTGCAATTTCCTCAGAAAGGCTTCTTGTGATAGGGTTTTCTGGATTTGTATTATCTAAATGATAGAGATTTACCTTCCCACCAAGTTCTGCTTTTGCAGCAGCAAATCCGCCTTCATGAGCCGCATAATCTGAGGATATTAGGATATCCGTCTCTCTTAAATCTTGCATATGAATAAAGCTATCTGCTTTCTGAATGCGAGATATAAGTGCCTGCTTATTTTGAATTACTTTAGAGCCATTTACCGCAAATTGGCTAGCATTAATCCAGGCATTTGCAGCCTTGTTTCTGCCTGCTGCATTAAATTGTTCAGCAGCATCACCCATACCAAGACCATAGGAGTTTGGTGCTGAACTAAATATACGTGCCGAATCTTCCTCTTTTGATCCAACGAAAGGATTAAAATCCTTACATTCATCTCGTTTACACAATGCATCAATCGCTTGCTGAAATAATGACGATAAAGTTGGGAACACATCTCTGAATAGACCTGATACACGCAAGGTTGTATCAATTCTTGGTCTGTCTAATATAGCCAGGGGTAAGATTTCAAAACCTATAACTCTATCAGAACCTTCCGACCAATTTGGTTTTACACCTATCAAGTGAAGCGCCATAGCAAATTCTTCGCCAGCTGTTCTCATTGTTGCCGAGCCCCATAAGTCTACAATTACTCCAGATGGCCATTCACCTGTATCCTGTAAACTACGTCTCAGAAATTCTTCAGCTAGTTTAATACCCTGTTTATAGGCAGCTTTAGTTGGAACTGAAAGCGGGTCAGTTGAGAATAAATTTCTTCCAGATGGTAGTACATCTTGCCTTCCTCTATAAGGCGAACCGGATGGTCCTGCAGCAATCATTTTCCCAGATAGGGCGTCAATGATGGATTGACGTTCATTGGAAACTGATAAAGTGGTGTCGAAGACTGTTTGCCTTTGTCCGCCTCTACCAAAAATGTGTAAACCATCTGCAAATTGGCTTTCCTTAATATCACAGACAAATGCGTCAATTCTTGTAAGTATATCTGTAGGGTTTTTATTAAAATCTACTTCCAAATCTTTTGCTATTCCAAGTGACTCTGCTTCACAGATAATGTCATTCTTAAGCCTATCGCGTCTTTTTGGATCTAGACCATCTGCGATGGAGAACTCATCAAGTAATGATTCCAACTGACTGAATCGTTCCGGAGTGTTAGCTTTCCTAAGAGGTGGCGGTATATGACCTAAAGTTACTGCACTAATCCTTCTCTTTGCCTGCGCTGCTTCACCAGGGTCATTAATTATGAACGGATAAATGATCGGCATATTTCCTGCTAATACTTCTGGCCAGCAATTATCTGATAATGCTACAGCTTTTCCCGGAAGCCATTCTAAGGTTCCATGTGCCCCAACATGAATAATGGCATCCACTTTCATTACTTTTTGGAGCCATAAATAAAAAGCAACATAACTATGACATGGAGTTCGTAAAATATCATGGTATTCACCTTCTCTATTTTGTTTAATTCCGCGCTCTGGTTGCAATGCAACCAGAGCATTTCCAAATGACAAACTGGTAAACTTGAAACTACCATCCACAGCGAGTAAATCAGCTTCGGGTGCCCCCCATACAGAATACAACTCTTCTTGAAGACTCAAAGGCACTTCGCTTAAAGCGGTTTTATAGGATGCAATATCCCAAGACATGGTTTTATGAGTAAGAAGCCTCTCAAAAGATTCTTCTTTTGTTTCTATATTATAACCTAAATCCTCTAATATCGCTTGAGCGGATGCAATAGCATCAAGTCCAACAGCATGCGCCATTTGCCAAGGCCGACCGGGGTAAGTGGATAGGATAAGTGTTAGTTTTTGCTTTGGAATAGGGGTTTTTTGTAATGTATACCATTTTACAATTTTAGCGCATATGGCGTTAATTCGTTCCTCATCAGGTTGATGACCGACAGGTGCGAATTGCAAAGCCTCATCTATTTCTTCTGGTTCTTTAAAAGACGCCACCCCAGCAAATATTCTGCCATCCACTTCTGGTAATACAACATGCATTGCCATATCAGCCGGTGAGAGACCCCTGGCAGCTTCTGCCCATGCGGCACGGTTTGATGTTGAGAGTGCTATCTGGAAAACTGGCACATTTGCCTTATCAAGCGGGGAGTTTCCATCCTTACCTTTCCCTGAAAATGATGTAGCATTTACTATGAGTGAGGGTGAAAAATATAATATTTGTTTTTCTAACCAAGCAGCTGCTTCAGGTGCTTTTAAGGATGGTACAAATAAACTCATTACAGCAAATCCATAGTTACGTAATTTATGGAATAAAGCTGCAATTGGTTTAAGGTCAGCTGATGTAATATATGAGCGATAAAAGGTGATAAGAATGACAGGTTTAGTTTCATAGCCGCGTGCTATAAACGGACAACATATATTATATTCTGGTGTCCAACCGCCAACATTGCCTATCATCTTACTTCCACTAACAGGACTTACGTAAAGTCCCGCTGCCAACGCTAATTGAGCTAAAGCAGAATGTGCTGCAATTTCGCCACCCATTTCACAATAATATTGTAAGCGTCGCAAAGTTGAGATTGGTACTGTTGATATCTCATCAAGTTGCAAGTCAGTACGGCCATCTGCTGCTATAGCAGCAAAGGCTATATTATTTTTTTTTGCAATTTGGGCTACTTGACTAAGCCCATAGGACCAGTATGGCACACCACCGATGAGCCGAACGAGAATACCTTTGGCGTGGCATAAGGTTTTTTCAATATAGGTATCAACTGAAATAGGATGTTTGAGAAGGGAAAGATTAGCAATTCTAACGCTTGGAAACACCTCATTATTTAGCTTTTTAGCGCGATGCCAGCCAGCTGCAAAAGTACTTAGGTCACTGTCTGAAAAGGAGAGAATCACAAGGTCTGCGGGTCTGTGATCTAGGTCTACTGGTATCTCTGTTTCTTCTAATCCATGTCTTTCTACGAAAAGGACGTGCATTTTTCAGTTTAGCTTTCTAAAATTTCTTTAATCGCAGGTATATTGATGTGATTATGTTCGGCAATTACAACAATTTGACCTCGACGAATGTCATCTGGATGCCACATTTTATCAAATTGTGATCGCACACGTGAGCCTACTGCCTGAACAAGAAGCCGCATAGGCTTGCCAGTAATAGAGACAAACCCCTTTACTCTTAGAATGTGTTGTTCGTTTGCCAGTATCTTTATTTTATTTAGAAGAATTTCTGGCGAATCTAACTCTGCTATATTAAAAATGGCACTCTCGAAGTCTTGATGGTCATGCTCCGGCTCATTATCATGATGTGAGGGGCGCTGCTCAATATCATTTTCCGCTTCAGCCTCTAATCCCAGAATAAGTCTAGGGTCGATTTGCCCTTCCACCACCTCGATAATGGGGGGGTGGCGGATTGTGTTATTTGCAATAACACGTTTTGCTTTTTCCTTATCAGAACTGCTGGCAAGGTCAGCTTTTGTGAGTAAGATGAGATCAGCACATGCAATTTGATCCTCGAACACTTCAGATAAAGGGGTTTCATGATCAATCGAATCATCTAATTCTCGTTGTGCTTTTATGCCTGCAATATTAGGCGCAAATTGACCCGAAGAAACAGCTTCGGCATCTGCAAGTGCAATAACGCCATCAACTGTAATTTTGGAGCGAATGGCTGGCCATTCGAAAGCCTTAAGCAGTGGCTTTGGTAATGCGAGGCCCGAGGTTTCAATTAAAATATGCTCTGGTTTAGGTGAAAGTGACATCAATTTTTCGATCGTTGGAATAAAATCATCTGCTACGGTGCAGCAAATGCAGCCATTAGCCAACTCCATAATATTTTCTTCTGGGCAATTAGGAATTGCACATCCCTTAAGAATTTCTCCATCAACGCCAATATCACCAAACTCATTGACGATTACAGCCAATCTTTTACCAAGAGGATTTTTCATTAGTTGAGAAATTAGTGTAGTTTTTCCTGAGCCTAGAAAACCTGTGATTATAGTAACTGGTATTTTTGTGATATTTTGCATAAACTCTTTAATTCCCCTTTAATTTTAGTTCCGTTAAGTTTATCCACAATTTATAATCTATTATAATAGGCCAAAATATAATCTTGAATCAAACAACGGTATTGCTCAGAATCCGACCTTTCTTTTTATGTAATTTTCTGATTTCGAATAAACGGACTCCTATACACTTATTTACAATTAACAATTAACTGGTTCATACTTTAATTAGTCAATTCATGCCATTCTAGTTTTGATTATTTTTTGCAAAAGGATATGCCTAATGAACGGACATCAGGAAAAAAGACAAAAAGATATTGAGCTTAATAAGATTCACAATCAAAAAATGCAAAAAATTAAAGCTGCCCGAGATAAGCTTATGGCCACTAAAACAGAGGAAAAAGGCCTTATTATTGTTCATACTGGGTCAGGTAAGGGAAAATCCTCTTCAGGTTTTGGTATGATAATGAGATGTATTGCCCATAATATACCATGCGCAGTTGTCCAATTTATAAAAGGAACTTGGCAAACAGGCGAGCGCGAATTTTTGGAAAAAAGATTTCAAAAAGAATGTATTTTTATTGTATCAGGCGAAGGTTTTACTTGGGAGACGCAAAATAGAGAGCTTGATATTTCAGCTGCAAAGTCAGGTTGGGAAAAAGCAAAAGAGCTGATTCGAAATTCAGAAATTAAATTTATATTGTTGGATGAGATCAATATTGCGCTTCGTTATGATTATTTAGATATAAATGAAGTAGTTGAATTTCTTCTTCATGAAAAACCATTTATGACACATGTTGTTTTAACTGGCCGCAACGCTAAGGATGAATTGATAGAAGCAGCTGACTTGGTTACAGAAATGTCACTCATTAAGCACCCGTTTCGTGATGGAATTAAAGCCCAAAAAGGCATAGAGTTTTAAAAAAGGTTCTAACGATATGCCTGCCATAATGATTCAAGGAACAGGTTCTAATGTTGGTAAAACTATGTTGGTTGCAGGATTATGTAGAGCTGCAAGCAATCGTGGATTGAACGTCTCACCATTTAAACCCCAAAATATGTCTAATAATGCCGCTGTAACTTCTGATGGCGGCGAAATTGGCAGGGCTCAGGCATTGCAGGCACGTGCAAGTAAGAAGCAACCCCATACTGATATGAATCCTATTTTGCTAAAGCCAGAAACAGAAAAGGGCTCGCAGCTAATTATACATGGCAAATATCAAAGCTCATTCAAAGCACATGAATACGCTAAAATTAAAAAGACGCTACTAGAACCAGTTTTAAGTAGTTTTGAAAGTCTGAGATCACAATCTGATTTAGTTATTATTGAGGGCGCAGGCAGTCCAGCTGAAGTTAATTTGCGTCAAAATGACATCGCTAACATGGGATTTGCTAATGCTGCTGATGTTCCTGTAGTGTTGGTTGCAGATATTGATAGGGGCGGTGTTATTGCACAGCTTGTGGGAACCAAGGCTGTATTACCAAATGGTGATCTTGAGATGATAAAAGGCTTTATCGTAAATAAATTTCGAGGGGATGTAAGTTTATTTGACGAGGGGTACGAGTTTATTAAGAAGCAGACTAAATGGCATGGTTTTGGGGTATTACCCTTTTTTATGGATGCTTGGCGTCTGCCAGCAGAAGATGCTCTTGATATCAGATCTCAGAAACCCCGAAAACCTTCGCGATATAAAATTGCCTGCTTATGTCTTTCTCGAATGGCAAATTTTGATGATTTGGATCCATTATCACAAGAAAAAGAAGTAGAACTTGTTATGATACATGCAGGCCAAGTAATACCAGCTGATGCTCACCTTGTTTTGATTCCTGGCAGTAAATCAACTATTTTCGATTTACAATTTTTGCGAGAGCAGGGTTGGGATATAGATCTTAAGGCACATCATCGCCGTGGAGGATATATCTTAGGTATATGTGGCGGATATCAAATGCTTGGCACTAAAATTTATGATCCTGATGGGATTGAAGGAGTAGCAAAGGAAACTGAGGGATTAGGATTTTTGCAAATAGAAACAATTATGAGGACAAAAAAAACGCTTAATGAAGTAAGTGCTATTCATCTTGGAACTTCTCTTCAAATTAAAGGCTATGAAATACACCTTGGAGAGACCAGTGGAGTTGACTGCCAACGTCCTTTTGCAATGATTGGAGGTAGGAAAGAAGGTGCATCCTCAGTAGATGGGCGCGTGCAAGGAAGTTATGTGCATGGACTTTTCTCTCAAGATAGTTTTAGACGCGCGTTTTTGGATAAATTGGGAATATCCGTAGAAGGGTTTGCCTATGACACACAAATAGAAGACACACTCGACGGGCTGGCTGAACATATAGAGACATATCTTGATGTTGATAAAATTTTTTCTTTAGCAACTTAACTTCTAAAGGCCCTTTCAAGGCGATCCCAGCCATCCTCTTTTGGAAGTCCAAGCCTTATCCAATATTCAGAATAGCTAAAAATACGTGTCCATATTCTTTGTTTAGCTAGTTTATGCTGTATATCTTTGGCATTATTACATTGATATAAACGAAATAAATTTGTTCCACCTACGGATTCAAGACCATTTTGTTGGGCTATTTTATCAAGACGTGGAGCATCAGCTTCTAACTTTTCTAATGTCTGTTGGCGCCAACTGTCATCTGTCAGAGCGCATGCTCCGATCGCGAGAGCAGGACCTGATACAGCCCATTTACCCAAAGTATATGAAAATTCATTTATAGTTTTTTCACACGAAAAGACGAAACCCAGTCGCAATCCCGCCAGGCCATAAAATTTTCCAAAAGAACGAAAAATGATAATGTTTTTGTGACGTTCTGTTAAGTGCGGTAAAACTGAAAGATGAGGATATAAGTCACAAAAACTCTCATCAATAATAAGCGTGCCAACAGTATTTGAAAGCTCAAGCAACTCATTTGGCAAAAATTTCTTTCCATCTGGATTATTGGGATTTACGATTATAGCGCAATTAGCATGTTTCATCTCATCAACGTTTTGACAACGGGTTATATTCCAATTGGCTCTTTGGAATTGAACTTCATATTCATTATAACTTGGGTATAAAATACATACATTTTTTGTTTTTTTCTTAATTATAAAAGGAAGAAGCTGAATCGCTTGCTGGACGCCTGCTAATGGCAAGCAACTAGACTTTGCTTGATAGGCAATTTTGGCAGAGTGAATTGTTGATTCTATAAGTTGCTGATCTGGCAACTCTCTCCATATGTCTGATGAGAGATCAAAAACATTATAGGTATAGGGATTTATTCCCGTTGATAAATCAATCCATTCTTTGCGATTACCTCCAAACTGAGAGATTGCTCTATCTAAATTACCGCCATGTTCACATGTTAGCATTTAAAACCCAGCCTTATTTATCCAAAAAAATAACAGTAAAATTATAGATAACAAAGTAACCCAATTTAGTAAGCGGTTATAGTGTTTCAGCCCAAGAAATATGTCTTCTGACGTAGGTTCTCCTCCTTCTTCGTGCAACCACTCGTCATCGGTTAATTTGCCGTCATAATAACGCGGACCTGATAATCGAACATTAAGCGCAGCTGCAAAACCTGACTCAGGCCAACCCGCATTGGGTGAGCGATGTTTTTTAGCATCACGCCACATAACACTAAACGAATAGATAGGGTTTTTTGCTGTTAGAACGTAGATTGTCCCCGTTAACCTTGCAGGCAGATAATTAACAAAATCATCTAATTTTGCAGCTGCCCAACCAAATGCTTCATGGGTATGGGTTCGATATCCAATCATAGAATCTAAAGTGTTAATCGCTTTATACACAAACAAGCCTGGGAGTCCGAATATTACGGCCCAAAATAACGGAGCAATTACCCCATCTGAAGTATTCTCAGAGAGGCTTTCAAGACTAGCACGTGCGATTCCGTAATCATCAAGAGTTTTTGCATTTCGTCCCACAATCATAGAAACCGCAGCACGTGCGGATTCAGAATCCGCTTTGCTCAAGGAAAGGGCTACTTTTTCCACGTGCTCACTCAAAGATTTTGCTGCAATCCAAGGCCAAATAAGTAATGAAGTTAGAATGGTCCCAAGCCGGTTATCAGGAATAAGTGAAGATATAAACAAGGCAGCTAAAAGACAGACCCCAGTTACAATTAAAACAGTAATGATACCCCAAAAACGCCTAATGCTTGCAGTTGTGTTTTCATTATTAAATGTTTTCTCACAAACGCTAATTAAATTCCCGATTAGCACAACTGGGTGAGAAATGCGCCTGAATAACCAATTAGGCCATCCAATAATACGGTCTATTGTTAAAGCAATAATTATGCAAGCAAGCATGTTCATGCAATGGCACTATTATTGATTGATACAACAGAGAAATTATTTCTGCCTAAATGGCGTAGACTTGTTGCAGACAAAGTATCAATTTCGCATTTGAGCGCTGATATATGGCTTCCAAAGGCGAGTGCAAGAGCTGCACGAATAACTCCTGCATGAACAAAAAATGTAATCTTCTGAGTTTTCGAACTCACGCAGAATTGTTTTATTACAGGGTGCACACGCTCACAAAGTTCTTTAAAACTCTCACCTCCAGGAGGTTTAAAGTTTACAAGCGCTTCTCCAGTAAGCGTTCCTTTATCTGGAATCTGCGAAAAGGCCTTTCCTTCCCATGCGCCAAAAGATTGTTCCCAAAGGTTATCATGTGTTTGGCGAGGATGACATTCAGATAATATTGCATCGCATGTTTTCTGGCATCTTTTTGCTGGGCTGCATACAATAAGGCTATTATCCGATATTTGCGTGCGAAGGAATAAAATATCATTTGGTAGAATGTCACCTATATCTGCATCATAACGACCATATAGAAAACCACTGGGTTGGCTTTGGGCGTGTCTAACAAAAGTAAGTAGCTTAGAACTAGGTGATGACGTCAAAAATATGTTCCTTTTTGAGCCTGATTAGGCTACGAGTGAAGTCATGGCTTTTTCATTATTAATAACCGGTGGTGCTCGTTCTGGAAAGAGTAGTTTTGCTGAAAAACAAACTCTTAGCTATGGTACATCCGTAATTTATATTGCAACAGCAAAGGCCTACGATCAAGAAATGGAAAAACGAATTCAAATTCATAAACAAAGGCGAGGAGATGAGTGGCTTACTATAAACGAACCCATAGAAATTGCAGATAAATTGTTTGCCCTAGATGGGCAAGGAGCATGCCTTGTTGAATGTTTAACATTATGGCTTTCAAATCTTATGTTTGCAGAAAAGGATGTATCCGTAGCAACTTCTTCTTTGATTGAAGCCATCACTGCTCGCCGTGACCCTGTGATTTTAGTTACCAATGAAGTGGGAAGCGGAATAATACCGGAAAATGAGTTAGCAAGACGGTTTCGTGATGAAGCTGGCCGTCTTAATCAGGTCGTAGCTGAGGCTGTTAATGAAGTCTATACATGTATCTCCGGTATACCGCTAAGACTAAAGCCCTAGTGATTTAAGGGAGTGTAATTTTTTGGATAACATTTCTAATTTGAAAATGGTAGATGATTTTATTACCACTATGCCAAAAAAAAATATGCAAGCTGAAGCGGCTGCATCGGTCTATCAAGACCAATTAACCAAGCCGTCTGGCTCGCTGGGGATGCTAGAGGAATTGGCTGTGTTTTTGGCAGGTTGGCAGAATAGTGAGAGGCCAGTTATTGAAACTGCACAAGCTATTATTTTTGCTGGAAATCACGGAATCTGTGAGCAAGGAGTAAACCCATACCCGCAGGAAGTAACTCAACTCATGGTTTCAAATTTTGAAAATGGTGGTGCTGCAATGAATCAGTTGTGTAATTTGAGTGGTGCTGAGTTAACCGTAAAACCTTTGTCATTGGATTCCCCAACCCAGGACTTTACCCAAACAAAGGCAATGAGCATGACAGAGTTACTTGATGCGATGTCCGCAGGGGCAAAAGCTGTTAATAGGAGTGCCAATGTTATTCTTCTTGGTGAAATGGGGATTGGCAACTCAACAGTTTCATCTGCTCTTGCTGCCAGCATTTTTGGAGGGAGAGTTGCTGATTGGGTTGGAGTAGGAACAGGTTCTGATAAAAAAGGAGTTGCTCATAAAATAGGTATTATTGAAGAAGGTATAGCAAAACATGGTCTATGTTCTGATTTATCTGCGATTCTAGCCTTTGGTGGCAGGGAACAAGCTGCCATTTGTGGGGCAATATTAGCAGCAAGATCGGCATCTATACCAGTATTACTCGATGGATTCATATGCACAGCAGCTGCAGCGCCATTATATGCAATGTCTCCCAGTTTATTAGACCATTGTCTCGTTGGGCATAAATCAGCTGAACCAGGCCATCAAAAGTTACTTCAATCAATGAACAAAAAACCAATTCTTGACCTGAATATGCGATTAGGTGAGGGTACCGGTGCAGCGCTTGCCTTAAGTATTCTTAAAGCTGCTGTAGCATGCCATAATCATATGGCCACCTTTGAAGAACTAGGAATAAATAATTGATGAAATGGACTGTCAAACGCGCAGCAGAGGTGCAAACGGCCTTTTTGCTTCTAACGCGCCTTCCTGCTGGCAAACTCAATACTTATGTGCCTAAATTGACAGATGCGGCATGGGCTTTTCCAGCAGTTGGATTTGTTGTTGGTACAATTATCGCAGGTATTTACATAACTACATCACATTTCATGCTACCTTCCTTTGCCTCAGCTATTTTTGCATTAATTTTTGGGATTTTTTGTACAGGTGCCATTCATGAGGATGGGCTTGCAGATTGTGCGGATGGTTTTGGCGGTGGTCAAAATAAAGAAAAAAAAATTACGATTATGGCAGATAGTGCCATTGGAAGCTTTGGAATGCTTGCGCTTATTTTGGTAATGGGATTACGCATTTTAATGTTGTCATCTCTTCCCTCAACAACAGAAATTGCTACTGGTATAATTATCTGTGCTGTTATTAGTAGGTTCTCCATGGTTGGATACTTATGTTTTTTACCAGCAGCAAAACAAGAAGGGCTTGGCAATCAAGCTTCTGCAGATAATATATCTTCCCTTTTTTTTGCAGCCATCGTTGCATTGCCTGCTTTTTATTTTGGTATTTTTAGTTTTGTATATGTAATTATTTCAATGTTAGTAATTGCTCTTTTTTGGGGAATTATTGCAAAATATCAGATAGGAGGTCAGACAGGTGATGTCTGTGGAGCTGGTCAATTACTGAGTGAGACAATGGGTTGGGTAATGTTAGCATCAATATATGCGGTTCAATGATTGATTTGCATCTGCAAATATGTCGGTCTTGTCTACCTGTGACTGATAAAAGTATTCCGGATGATTACGATTGTAAAAATCTTCAAGCTGCTTTGCAGAAAGCAGGACTAAATGCCAATATAATTAGCTCACCTTGTTTAGGTGTTTGCACATCGCCTGTTAGTTTGACACTTCAATCGCCTAATAGAACAACTTATGTTTTCAAAAACGTTGATTTAAAAAAAGACCAAGAAGATTTGATAGCAACATGTAAGCTTTATCTAGCTGCTGTTGACGGATGGATTGAAGATGCAACAGGCTGCGGAACTTTTCGTCACTTATTGCACGCAAAAATTCCTCCTATCTAGGGTTTTGTATTTAATTCAATAACAGCTGAAATAATCTTATTATCAACCATAAATGGTCTATGATCGTTACTGTATAATGTTATTCGCATTTGCTTTGCATCTTCAGGGATTGTGTCGATATGAAACCAGCTATTATAAAGTCGAGCAATTTTATGCTCATCAATATACAAATGAGCATGCCCTATCCCATCTTTATGTTTGAGCCCAGCAGATTCTGGCGCAAATGTAAAATTACTGGTAATGAGATGTAGATTAAATCCAGATACAGGGTCAATTTGGAGTTCTGCTCTTATTGATGGTTCCAACCCATTTTTAGGGATCGCAATAGGCTCTGCATGGGTTTCTGAGTGGCTAGTTTTGCCTCCATGGTATGCGGTGTCTAAATGGTCCATATTATGCTTATGACCATCAAATGTAACATTGTTCGCACCAGCAATCATAAAGCCAATAAGCCCACTGAAAATAAAGCCAATCGCGCATAGGCCAAGTAAACGGAAGTCTATTTTTCTCATTAGTAATAAAAGCCTTTATTTAATTTTTCTGTAAGGACTAAATTAGCTAGCAGTACGCACAGTTTCTTTATGAAGAAAAAAAGCAGACAACCCTCCTAGAATAGCCCATGAAACCAGACCTATTCCCAAAGCTCGGCTGGCAAAGAGGGCACCAATTTCTGTTGGTGC
>JAAXKA010000119.1 GCA_012269555.1 Alphaproteobacteria bacterium | reverse complement strand
TTGATAACAAAACCAAGTTGGTAGCTATTACACATATGTCAAATGTACTGGGTACGATAGTGGATGTGAAAACTATATGTCATGAGGCTCAATCTCTAGGGGTAGCGTCCCTTGTGGATGGTTCCCAAGGCGCAGTTCACATGCCTGTCGATGTGCAGGATATAGGTTGTGATTTTTATCCAATTACAGGCCATAAATTATGCGGTCCCACTGGATCTGGTGCGATTTACGTCAAAGCTGAAAGAATGGCTGAAATGCGACCGTTTATAGGCGGAGGCGATATGATTAAGGAAGTCCATAAGGACACTATTATCTATAATGAGCCTCCAATGAAGTTTGAAGCTGGAACGCCTGGAATTGTACAAACTATAGGTTTTGGTGTCGCTCTAAATTATATGATGAATATTGGGTTAAATAATATTGCCGAATATGAAGCCGAATTAAAGGAGTATGCACTTACAAAACTTACTTCTCTAAACTGGCTTAGGCTCCAAGGTCAGCCGGACAACAGGGGTGCAATTTTTTCTTTCACTATGGAAAACGCTGGTCATGCCCATGACATTTCTACAATTTTAGATAAAAAAGGCGTTGCAGTAAGAGCTGGCCAGCACTGTGCTGGTCCTTTGATGGACCACATGGGGGTTTCAGCTTCTTGCAGAGCATCATTTGCTTTTTATAATACCAAATCAGAAGTTGATACTCTGGTGGATGCCCTTCACTTGGCAAATGATTTGTTCAGTTAGGACGCATTTCTTTTTACGAAGTAAGAATACTTTTTAAAGTTCATCAGTTTTTAGTATGTATGCAATTAGGAGAACAGCTATTATCAAGCCAAAAGCTGCAAAATATTTCAGAAAATAAAGTAAAGGGTGTATCATGAATATGCTCACGGCACATAATAACCCAAATAGCATAGCAAAGAAAAATGGAGTTGCCTTACCTTTCAGGCTCAAACCTCTTTGAGTTTTTTTGCTCATTTCATCAACTTCCCAACTGTAGATAAAATGTAGGCTTGTTCAAAAAATTTCCAATTTTTAGTTGAAATTGAGACAATACCTAAAATTCATTGTCTGAAGGCATCATCTTTCAATTTGGCTATTGGTTGCCAAAAATATTCTAGAACCGTTTGCTGTCCCCTGATTATATCAACTTGTGCTATCATGCCTGGATTAATAGGAACTGTTGAGCCCTGACTATCTTTAAGGTCATCGATTAGGCCTACCTCAATGGCATACATATAGGATTGCTTTTCTTCTCTATAAACGGCGTCTGCAGAAACTTTAATTAAGTTACCCGTTATATAACCATATTTTGCAGCATCATATGCCGTTAGACTAATTCTAGCTTCCTGCCCAGCTTCAATTTTTGCAATATCTTTTGGATCTATGTATGCTTCTACAATCAGTTCATCGGTCGATGGAACAATTTCTGCAATAATATCCCCAGTTTTTATTACGGTTTCTTTATCGGAGACGGGTAGGCTGTTAATTATTCCATCGGCCGGGGATCTTATTTCTGTTTGCTTAAGTTTCTGCTCCAAAAGTGGAATGCGGGCATTTATTTCGGATAGCTCATTTATATACTTGGCTCTTTCATCAAATATATCCCTTTCATAACTTGATTGTAGAGCCTTAATTTCTGCCTCTAACTTAAGGTAACCAGCTTCAGTTTCTAATACCTTGGCCTCTAAAACTTGAATTTCAGAGTTTAATTGAGCGCTTTCTCTTTTCAGTCTGAATTTTTCTGATGCTCCTAACGCGCCAGCTGTGATCAACGGGGACAACTCTTTGTTTTCTTCATTAACTAGATTTAAAAGCTCCTTCGACCCTGACAATTCTTCCTTAATAGTCGCCAAACTTTTTTCTAATTGATCCCTTTCACTCTCAATTGAAAATAGTCGCGATCTTAAATTTGATCGATTAGCTAGGAAAAGTGCAAGTTGAGATTCCCTGACACTTTCTGCAAATTCAGAAAGTTTACTTTCAAGCTCTTTTTTTGTGGAGCTTTGTAACTCAGCATCCAATCTCATCAATTTTGCTAAAAGGCTGTTTTTCTTTGCTATGATTTCTTCAAGAGAGCCTTCCGCTGCTGTGGAATTTATTAGAGCTAATAACTGACCGCTCTGAACAGTATCACCGTCGTTTACAAATATATCTGTTACAACACCACCGTCTGGCGCTTGGACTAACTTATTTTGCCCCTCGGCAATCAAACGACCTTCGCCTCTGGTAATTAGATCAAGAGTTGTTTCTCGTGCCCAATAGTACCCAGCAGCCAGCAGTGCTAAAAGAAGGGCTATCATTATTTGGCTAAGATATTTTGACATTTAAGAAACTATCTTTTGTTTTGCCATTTGGCTTTGTCGTTCAGCTACAAGCTTTTTGTAGTCCTCCAATTTTCCGTCCCAAGCGATTTTCCCATTATCAATAAGCATAACTCTGTCACAGATATTCATTACATTTGGCTTATGAGTTACTGCTATCACAGTCTGTTTTTCTTTACTTTCTTGAATTCCTTTTAAAAAAGTCAATTCCATCTGTGAGTCCATAGCACTGGTAGCCTCATCTAATAATAGAATTGAGGGTTTTTGTAGTATTGCTCTTGCAACGCAAATGACTTGCCGCTGTCCGCCGGATAAATTTGAGCCACGATCAGAAATAGGAAACTCCAGCATTTCATTTATATTGTCACCCAGAAAATGCGCTCCAGATTGTTCTAATGCCTTACTAACCTCATCGTCAGTAAAATCTTCATATCCGAGGGTTAAATTCTCTCTTAAAGTACCTGAAAAGAGCCAGCTTTCCTGTAATACGACGCCCATATTTGTGAAAATTTCATCTCTTGGGATTGAACTTGCCTGGTCACCATTGATTTGAATAGATCCTGTTTCGGGTTCGAGCAAACCACATAGCGCTCTCAGTAAAGTTGTTTTTCCTGCTCCAGACTTTCCTATCACAGCTACCTTTTCTCCGTGCTTCACATTGAAGGTCAAATTTGTGAAAATAGGTTTGCTTTCTGGTGATAATTTTATGGAGGCATTTGTCACATCCACAGCAATATTTTGTTTTACATTCTCTAGACCTGTTTTTGAAAAACGTTCCCTACGAGGTTGAGAGAAAAAATCGACTAAATTTTTACGTGCCACGTATGCACTATTTGCTCTTCCAAGGGTTTGTGCCATTTTTGCTAGTGGACCGAGGGTTTTGCCAGATAAAATCATTGTTGCTATAATCGCGCCCATCGATATTTTTTGTTCAACAAATAAATGAAAGCCAAAAACGATAATAGCAATCTGAGCTAACTGTTGAATTATGCTCACATAGTTGGTTGTGACTTGACTAAATCTTTTTGCGTTGTTGGTAACTTTTGAGAAATCGTCGGCTTGAGCGCTGAACTTTCTCTTGAGTAATGAATACGCTCCATTAATTCTCAGGGCATCTAGACCCGATAGTATTTCCACTAACAGGCCTTGTTTAGTTTGGTTGACTTTAGAAACCCGTTTCGATGTGCGAAACAAGAAGGGTTGGATCACTAAGATACCAATGATCACTGCGGGTACGGCAACAAGTGGAACTAAGAATAGAAGATCTCCAATAAAATAAATTACGAAAACAAATACGAATATAAATGGGAGATCAATAAATAATATAAGGCCGGCGGATGAAATAAATTCTTTATAGGTTTCGTAGTCTCTGGAGATTGTCGATAGAGATCCAATAGATCTTTTTGTTAAGTCTGTCTTCGTTTCCACAAACTGTTCAAAAATATGATCGTTTGACTTTCTATCTTTAAATATGGCGCTGTATTCTAGAATAGAGCCTCTAGCCGCTTTGAATAACTGATCAAATAGTATTGCTATACCAACACCAAAGGCCAGGGCGTAAAGGGATTGATCAGCTTGATTGGGCAGCACTCTATCATAAACAACCATAATAAAAATTGAGGTAGCCAAGCCTAATACATTCGAAGTGAAAGTTGCCAGGGCAACCCAAAAGAAATTCAAACCACCGAGATTGGCGAAAGGATTAAGTAGTTTAATGCGATCTTTGACATTCTTATTTGTTTCAAACTTTGGGAAAAGAGAAATGAATTTGATTTTTTTTGTCTTAATAAGCTCGTCGAAAGTAATTGTGATATTTCGCTTTCCTTTGAAGGAAAGGGTTAAATCACTGTTTTCACTTTTTGCATTTACTAGTGCAAAACTTCCTTCTTCAAAAAAACATATTGTATTATCAAGTGAGGCTTCGTCAGTTTGTTTGGAGACATTATGCTCGACTACTTCAAAGTCGAGTTCACCGATGATTTCTTTAAAATTTTCAAAGTTCTCAGACTCTGGTTTTGAATTAATAGCCTCTTTGATAGAGCTAGTGGACAAGTGTCTGTTATGAATGGAAAAAGCTGACTTTAAAATGCTGCTTTTTTCGTTCAGATTTTGATTATTTTTTTGTTTTCTGAACTGTGTATTTATTTGCTCATCAGCCATATAAAGTTTTGCTCTTAAACAGTTTAGTCAAAAGTAGCTAAAACACTAATTTGATCACACAATCCTGTCAAATCGCATTCGCGGCCTATTACTTCATAAAACTTTATAATTTCAGTAATTTTTTGATATTCTAAAGTGACTTTCTGGCTCCTAAGGTCGTAAAAATTCATTTTTTCTGTGGCCAAATCAATAACTGAGGCAGCTCCCGCCCTTAATTTAAGTTCCATATCATCAGATATAGATTGTGAATTTTCGGTCTGGGTCTGGAGCAAGTCAGAGCGAAGGTTATATATTTTTTCAAAGTTAGAAAGCGCCTTGAATGAAGTGGCGTTCAACAAAATAGCGTCTTCTTTTTGCTGCTGCAGCCCTGCAATTTGTAATTCTTTTTCTTCAATTTCAAATGTTCTCTTTCCACCATCTTTCACGGGAAGACTAACATTCAGGCCGACAAAGCCGAGTGAGTTGTCAATATCTGTTACGTTGGCGGTTGCGTTGCCGGCAAACGACACATTGGCCTTAAATGAAGCTTTAATGGCTTTTATGTCTTCCTTTAGAATACTTATTTGTGTTTCAAGTAGTTGAATATTCGAAGACGTTATTGTTAATATTTGCTTTTCGAATAGCTTCCATTTTTTAAGATTAATTTCAAATAATTTGTCATTATCGTTTAAATTATATTTCTCTCTGATAATCTCTGAGGCTTCTGATGCTGTTTTAGCCGTTAAGTATGCTTCCTCACTTCTTAATTTGAGTTGCTCCAATTTTAGGGCATCCGTTTTGGAAATTACGTTGGCTTTGACGGCAGTCTCAATGAGTGGTAAATTGTCAGAGTAAACTTTCAATTGTTCATCATATATTGATTTCACTTTCTGAAAATTAAGTATTGCCTGCTCTGCTTTAATTACCTCTATTAACTGTTTGTTTATACTTTGTTTATAGATTAATTGCGATGCGTTTACATTAAGATTGGCGGCATCGGTGAGTGCTAATAAAGCACCACCGTCGCTAATCATCTTACTCATTGTGACACCTGTCGTTGCGTCTAACTTAACATTGTCATCATCTAGGCGAGGCCCAACATTTGAAGAAGAAAGGACTTGCGTTTCAGCTTGGCTTTGAACAATGCTGACTGCTTTTTGCGCTGCCTTGATGCTTTTTTTGTTAGCCAAGAGGGACGGTGAAGACGCAATTTTTTCTAATCGCGGATCAATATTCATTTTCTTATTAGTGCCAGTTTTTAAATCTTCTGAAGATGAGCTTGAAACGCTTTCTATTGGCGACGATTTTATCTCAGGCGTTTTATTTAAAAATGGTAGGTTTGGTGAGCAGCCAGCCCCACCAAATATGGCAATAAGAAAGAGCGCACGAATAAGCAAATTTAATCCCCCAGGAGATTTATTATAAGTAAACCTTGAAATAATGCAAACTTTAAGCCAGTTGCGGGAAGTCTGCCCAACTAAAAAGACTTTTGTCTAAACTAATTCAAGAAAACTATCATCAAAACCTGCTGAAGCCAAACCTTCCAGTGTCAGCTCACCATCCAGAATAGATAATATTAAATCTCCGCCAACTGAAACTGCGACATTAAACGTATCTGGATTAGTTATTACATTGCTGCCAGAATCTAAAAACCTTAGGGTGTCTGTTCCAACAACAAAATCGGTTATGGTGTCAGACCCGAAGTCAGCATTAAATTCAAAAACATCGGCTCCAGCACCGCCGGTTAGGATATTATCCTCGTCATTTCCGATAATTTTATCATCACCACTCCCGGCGATAACATTTTCGATGATAGCACCATGAGCAATACTTAGATTATCGGGTAATTGTCCAAAGTCCCAACCTATTTTAGTGGTATAATCGTATTCTGGAAAACTTATTGTGGAACTGGTTCCATCTACGAGGCTTATATCATGCCCGAGTGTAAAATTCGAGAAGTCCAAGGTATCTATTCCTGAACTGTCCCAAATAGTAGAAGCAAAAGGAATAGTTTCATCCCAATCGTCGTAGGTTGTAGGGCCCACATTGTGAGTTTGAGCGCCGTAAAGAAACTGTAAAGCCGCAACGTCTAATAGCATAGGCGTGTGGGAAATTGCCCAATTATCAAGATTGTTATACCAACCTTTCTCAGGCGCGGTATAAGACATCAATGAGTAGGTGTTGCTTTCAAGCGTCCTGTCCACAACCGGGTGAGCAAACGTGTGTTTTAAACCTAATGCATGACCAATTTCATGTAGCAGGGTCAGCGCACCCA
>JAAXKA010000223.1:8596-23960 GCA_012269555.1 Alphaproteobacteria bacterium | reverse complement strand
TCTATATATTCATCAAAATCTATAAAACCTGTTCTATTTTTTCGCTTATTTGAAGCCAATTGTTTTCTAATATTTCTAATTCAGATTTAATTTTCGTCAACTTTTTTGACGTCAACGCAATTTCTTTATTTGGAGTTTTTTTGTAATAACTTTGGTCACTCATTCTATTCTCAATTTCTTTTTTTTCCGTTTCTAGAATCTCTATTTGTTTTTCAGTTTCTCTGAGTCTTTTTCTTAATTGAATTATATTATTTTTGGTAATTTTTTGCTGGGTGCGCAAATTAAGTTTGTTTACTTTTACATTCGTAGAATTGTGCGTCAAAAGTGACTCTTTTGCAGACTCTGACATTTTTTTTCCTTGGCGTTTTCCTGCAGTCACGAAGTGCTTATAATCATCCATATTTCCAAAGAATTCGGAAACTTCCCCATTATTGATGAGCCAGAATTTATCAGCAACAGTCTCTACTAAATAGGAATCATGGCTCACTATGATTACTGCTCCTCTGTAATCATTTAAGGCTAAAATTAGTGCTTCTCGGCTTTCAATATCGAGATGATTTGTTGGCTCGTCCAAAATCAAAATATGTGGAGCATTAATTGTTGAAATTAATAATAATAATCTTGCCTTTTGGCCGCCAGACAAATTTTCAACAGGCAAATCCACAATATCATTTTTAAATCCAGCTGCACCTAGACGATTTCGCAGTTCTATTTCTGTCATCCCAGATTGTAAATTCATAATATGTCTGTAAGCGCTATCTTTCTCAGATAATTCCTCTAGCTGGTGCTGAGCAAAATATCCGATGCGCAGTTTATTAGTTGCAAAATATTCTCCTGACATGAGTGTTAATTTATTTGCTAATAGTTTTGATAATGTTGACTTTCCCTCACCATTTGCGCCTAGCAAGGCAATCCTGTCTTCTGCATCTATCCTCAACGAGAGGCGATTTAGTACTGTTTTTCCATTATACCCAACTTTTCCCTTGCTTATTACAACTAATGGTGGACGCAATTCTGCTGGTGTTGGAAATGAAAATTTTGTTACAGCATTTTCTACTAAAGCATTTATTGGCTTCATTTTTTCCAATATTTTAATGCGTGATTGAGCTTGTTTCGCCTTTGAAGCCTTTGCACGAAATCTCTCCACAAAGCTTTGAATGTGAAGTCTCTGCGCGTCTTGTTTTTTCTTAATAGATTGCTGTTGGGTTAATATTGCACGACGCTCTGAATCAAATTGTTCATAATTACCAGAAAAATATTTGAGTTTGTTATTGCTAAGATGCAGAATGCCATCCACTGATTTATTTAGTAACTCTCTATCGTGGGAAATTACTAGGGCTGTGTTTTGGTATTTAGAAAGAAACTTTTCGAGCCAATATGCTCCCTCTAGGTCAAGATAGTTCGTTGGCTCATCTAACAATAACAAGTCTGGGTTTGCAAATAATACAGCGCCAAGTGCAACACGCATTCTCCAGCCTCCCGAAAATTCGTGACATGGCCGCTGTTGTGCCTGATTATCTAAACCGAGACCTGACAATATTGAAGAGGCGCGCGCTTCTGCAGAATATGCGTTTATATCTTCAAGTCTCTGATAAATGTAGGTAATCCTTTTTCCATCCTTACAATTGTCAACCTCTTTTAAAAGTTGTGTTCGTTCTATGTCTGCTTCTAACACGGTTTGAAGTAACGATTTTTCGCATGCTGGTGCTTCCTGTTCCACGCCACCAATTTTATAATATTTTGGTATCTCTATATTGCCAGAGTCCGGTGTGAGTGATTTTTTAATTAACTTAAACAGAGTTGTCTTGCCAGTACCATTACGACCCACAATTCCAACTTTATGCCCTGTTGGTATAACAGCACTAGCATCTTCAAAAATTGGTTTCCCTTGAATTGAATAAAAGATATTTGATAATTGGAGCATTTTGTTTGAACTAATCTTAAAAAGTAGTTTTCTTCCCCCGTCTTACTACATCAAATACGATTGGGGATAATTAATTTAGTATTTTCCTTAGCTTAGAATTCCAGATTGACTGGCTGATATAAGATTATGTCCGGCTTGCACTAGCACTTTTCTTAAATGACTAATGTAGTCTGGTCCGATTTCACAACATCCACCGATTAAACTTGCTCCTAAACCCACCCATTTACAAACAAATTCAGAATATTTAATTTTTGAAAGATCTTGTCTTGCTGATAAATTGTCTACTGTTGAACCAGGAATAAGATTTTTTACAGATGTAAACCCATTAGCATAGGCACCAAATGGCAATCCAGTATCTGCAAGAATTGGAATAGCACAATCTATAGACTCAGGAAAACTACAGTTTAGCATAATAGCAGAAACTCCATTTTCTGCTAGTTGTTCTGCTGCTAATTCTAGTTTTTCTCCAGAACGTAGAGTATTAGAACAATCATCGGAAATAGTAAGGCTCACTATGGCTGGTAGATCAAAAGAGTGTAGAGCTGTGATAGCTGCTTTTGCCTCAGAGATGTTTGACATGGTCTCAACTAAGAACAAATCTACATATTTTCTTTGAGCCTTTATGAGCTTTTGGAATTGTACTACACATTCATCAAATGGAAGTGCTTCCGACGCGATATAACTCGCTACCAAGGGTGGCAAACAACCCGCAATATCAATCGTTTTTCGGTCAATATTTGATTTTTCAATAGCGTTTTGCATGATGGTGTATGCAAGCTTGTGAGTGTATTGAAGGTCTTTTGAATCTTGGTATTTTTCGAGGCGTGGGACAGTAGCTGTGTATGTATTAAGGCTTAGTACTTTTGCCCCCGCATTAATAAAATCGAGATGTACTCTCGATACAATTTCTGGTTCATCATACATTACTTTTAATGACCAAAGAGGGTGGGATTTAGTCTGTGATGAACGTTTGTTTATTTCCTGTCCTAAACCCCCATCTAGAAATATAATATCTGCCATTTGACTCCCTGGTTATCCTTTTTAATAGGCCGTGTTTTGCTTTGCAATATGGACTACCAAACAGATTTTGTGTAAATTTGTACTTTTAGAAAATATATTACATTCGACTATGAAATGATATATTTCACTTATAGGTATATTAATAATTCAACTTAAATAATTGATTGTATAAAATACAATGCAAAAAAGAATGGTGCTTATCCTACAATATTGGGAAGGGCTTGCTGACGGGTATCCTTTTCTATCTTAGTATTTTTTGAAGATTTATTTTTTAAGTTTCTATTTGCTTTCTTTTTACTAAAAATTAATGTGAATTCGCCATCTTTTACCATATCTGATTGGTTGTCCAGATTAGTTATAGACGGGTTAGGTTGGGGCTCTAAATTTTCTAGCTCGATTTCATCAAATGCATCCATAACACTTTCAAAAAGTTCTGAATTAACATAATGAGAATCCAGCATTTTCTGTTGTGTTTGTTTACGATATGTTTTCATGGCTGTAGAAATGTTGAAGTTAACACCCAACGGGTACTCTTTAGCCAAAAATGGGAATAAATTTAAAAGCCACTTCGAAATTGACTTATCTTTGGAGTTCTTTGGTTGTTTTGATGGCTCAGCCATTAAATAAATCCTATTTGTGGTAGGAAACTAAAGTCAAAAGACACTATATATTGTGGTTACAATGAATCAAAAGGTTTGATCTCTGTCAAGTCATTTAGCATTAAATTTTAATTATGCTCTGATTTATCTCTGTAAATGAATGCATAAGTTAGGCAAAAAATAGAAAGTAAAGAAATACCAATTACAGAACATACCGTAATAAACATACTTTCTGCGCCGCCTATAGCTACAATTATTACACCAAAACTGGCGCCAGCAATCATTTGCCAGGCGCCCGTGAATCCAGAGCCAGTCCCAGCATATTTACCTGCCGAAGATATGGCTCCTATTGTTGCATTTGAAATTAAAATACCGTTGCCAAATCCAAATAACCCACATGGTAGCGCAATAGTTATAGGACTGAGATTTAAAGTAATAGTTGAGAACAACAAGATTAACATAGAAAAAAGTGTGATTAAAGAACCAGAAAACGCGACGACTTCTATGCCGCGCATTACTAGGTATCGTCGATTTATGAAGTTCCCTATAAAAAAACCAATAGGCATAATTGAAAACCAAACACCAAATGCAAGAGCGGATTGGCCTAAAGCTTCGTAGTGGTAGGGGAGTATTCCAGCCAAAACATAAAACATTCCGCTTTGCATCCCGCAAGCTATAGCAAAACTTAAAAAGGTTGGATTTTTTAGAATTTCGCCGTACGCTTTTTTTATTTCCAAAAAATTAATTTGAGGTAATCTATTTTTATTGGTTTCAGCAATCTTAAGAATTGTAATAAAAAATATAATTAACCCTGCTATCGCGGACACAGCCATTCCACTTTTCCACCCAAAAAACTCAACGAGTATTCCACCAAACAAAACAGATATGATTGGAACAGTGGATTGAATTGTTTGAGCGGTCGACATATGCTTAGCGGCCTCTTGACGCGCAAAGTTATCATTTATCATAGCTCTTCCCATTGATAGGCAAGCTGCAGCCCCAAGTCCTTGGATGACACGGCATACCAAAAGAAATTCTATAGAGTTAGATACCAGTATTAAACCGCTTCCAAGCGCAAACATAATAGAGCCAAGAAGCAAAATGGGGTGTCTCCCAAATCGGTCAGATGCAACTCCGTAAAAAAGTTGACCTAACCCTAAAGCAATCAAATATAAAGTAATAAGAGATTGGCCAACATTTTCCGAAATTGAAAAACGACTTACGATTTCTGGTATTGCAGGGACTAGCAAAACAAGCCCCATCACAGGGCTTGCGATTGTTAGAGCAATGAAACCAACAGAATTTATTGCATTTTTTTGCTTATTGGGGTTTGCTTCATATATTTTTTCCGTTTTCATCGCATTTTACATTCAAATCAGATGGGGTGTCGAAGACCAATAAATGTGGTTTCGTTAATAGAGATTATAGTTTTAGTCCGAGTAACAAGAAGTGGTTGCTGAAAGAGCTAATATTTTTAAGAAATCAAAAAAAAATAATTTTTTTTCATGTAAATCTCAATAGATGAAAAACCAATCTAAGAAAAGTTTTTTTTTAAAATGATTAATTGACCTTCTAAAAGTGTTTGCGTTTACTTAATAGTGAGGATTTGATGAATTCAAATTCTAGTGTGAAAATAGCGAAAGGAGGTGATCTAATGTCGAGTGTTAAAAGTACGGTGGTAGTGATTTTAGGAATGAAGGCTTGGCAGAAGAACAGTTTCTTTCTGGGGGCCGCTTTTTAATAAATTCATTATCACCACTAAACACGGAAGAGGGGGTATTACCCTCTCTTTTTTTATCTTGTATCCTCTGGGAATGTAAGGTTGAGACGTTGCACTAGTTGGTCTTGAAACTTTGCTGCTGCAACTGGCAAGACCCTACCTTTTAGTTGAGCAATATGTAGTAAACCCGACTTGCAGTCACGCTCGTCAATTGGTATCGCTTTTAAATGGCTATAAATCCCATATTGTCCACTAATGCTTATTGGAATTTGAAAACCAAGGGCATTTTCATGAATCAAGTAATTTGCCATCATATCAAAAGAGTCTGCTTCAATAATCGTTTGAAGGGGTGTTGACTTTTGAACCTGTCCGACGTTCAGAAGGGTTCTTATTCCTTCATTTTCTCTGGGCATTAATATGGGCCAGGCGAGACAATCTTGGAGCCTTAAAGATTCATTATTTGCTAATGGATGTTCCGGAGCCATAATGATTTGCACTACTTGTGTTACTGTTGCAACAATTTGAATGTCAGAGGGAAGCAGGGAATCAAAAATAATGGCTGTATCAGTATCATGATTAACTAGAGATTCTACTGCTGACTGAGAATTTTGTCTCAAGACTTCAAATGTGACACCAGGGTGTTTTTCACGATATTGAGCAATTTCTTTTGGAAGAAAAACGCTTATGGTCTGTGGACCACTACTTACTCTTACGTGTCCTCGTCGTATTCCCGATAAATCTGATATTTGCGATAATACTCGATTCACATCTGACATCTGATTACGGATATGCTGAACAAATAACTCACCTGCTGTATTCAAACGCACCCCAGCTGGCGTCCTTTCAAATAAAGGGTGTCCGATCTCGTCTTCGATAGCTAATATTCGACGGTTAAGAGCAGTCGAAGTTATAGCAAGGCGGTCAGCAGCTTTCCTAATGGATCCCTCTTTTGCCACAACATCTATATATTTAAGGGTAGTTAAATAACGCATAAAAAATTGGCCCTATCACAAAAAAAATCGAAATAATTTATTTCCGCGATGCAAAAAATGCACCGCATTAATGCAAACTTAGCAGAATGCTTTGTGAAATCAATTTGCTAATTACTCTCAGCGTAAATTTTTTGAACGATGGTGTCTTTTTATTAATCCAATTTCGGTTTTGTTATTAATTATTAGTTGCACCTTGTGCGAAAATATTAACGCGAAAAAATCAGTAATATGAGGACATAATATGAAATATATCATAGCGATAATCCAACCAAGTAAACTGGAAGCCGTGCATGAGGCGCTTAAAAACATCGATATAGCAGGTATGACTGTTAGCGAGGTTCAGGGATACGGGCGCCAAATGGGTAAGAGTGAAATGTATCGAGGCGCTGAATATACAGTTAACTTTATTCCAAAAACTAAAATCGAGATAGCGGTGGATAAGTCCGCTGAGGAAGCAGTTGTAAGTGCTATTAAAACAACTTCAGAAACAGGAAAAATCGGTGATGGCAAAATATTTGTTTTGGACTTGCAAGAAGCTATCCGTATTCGCACCGGTGAAACCGGAAGTAGCGCCCTGTAAATAAACTAATAATTTAACTTACTATTACTTAGGAGATTAACATGATTAAAAATTCAAAATGGCAAAAATTTTTGGCCATTATAGTAGGTGCATTGCCGATTTCATTGGTCATGCCTTCAGCTGCCTTGGCAGCCCCAGATGCAGAAACAGCATACATTTTTAATAGCTTTTCATTTCTAATTCATGGGTTCATGGTAGCACTAATGGCAGCTGGTTTTTGTATGCTTGAAGGCGGGTTAGTAAGATCCAAAAATGCCACTGTTCAATGTACTAAAAATATTTCATTGTATGCTATCGCTGGACTCATGTACGCCATAGTTGGTTACAACTTAATGTATATGGATGTTAATGGCTTTATTGGTTCATTTTCCTTTTGGAGCCCGTCTGAAGCTTCAGTTGACGATGGATATTCTTCAGGGTCAGATTGGTTTTTTCAAATGGTATTTGTAGCAACAGCTGCTTCTATCGTTTCTGGAGCCGTCGCAGAACGCGTCAAGTTAACCTCATTCTTGGTTTTTGTAGTCATTCTTACTGGATTTATTTATCCAATCCAAGGCAGTTGGTCTTGGGGCGGCGGTTATTTGTCCGAAGCAGGATTTCTAGACTTTGCTGGCTCTACAATAGTCCATTCAGTTGGGGGGTGGGCAGCATTGACAGGATGTTTAATTATTGGTTCGCGTTCAGGAAAATACTCAGATGATGGTAAAATTAAACCAATGCCAGGTTCAAACTTACCTTTAGCTACATTAGGAACATTCCTATTGTGGTTCGGTTGGTTTGGATTTAACGGTGGTTCCCAGTTAGCTATGGGGTCCGCTGCGGATGTGGATGCTATTAGTAACATCTATATAAACACAAATTTGGCTGCTGCAGCTGGAGTTGTGGTCGCCATAATTGGAACGAGCATACTATATGGGAAGGTCGATCTAACAATGGCATTAAATGGAGCTCTTGGCGGATTAGTGGCAATAACCGCTGAACCATTAGCTCCATCCCCAATATTAGCGATTTTTATTGGTGGTGTCGGAAGTGCTCTTGTTATACTAACAGTGCCTCTTTTGGATAAGTTAAAAATTGATGATGTAGTTGGTGCAATACCTGTTCACCTTGTTGCAGGTATCTGGGGCACTATAGCAGTTGTTTTGTCAAACTCAGATGCAACACTCGGAGCGCAACTTTACGGCATTTTTGCTATAGGTGTATTTACAATTGTCACATCCGCAGTAGCTTGGTACGTGATAAAATTATTGATGGGAGTCAGATCAGATGAGCAATCTGAATTAGATGGTTTAGATAAATCTGAGAATGGCTTGGAGGCGTACCCAGAATTTACAAGCTAATCTATAGTCAAATTACATCTAGAAACGGCTCTCTACTTTGGGAGCCGTTTTTTTTAGTGGGTTTTAAAAAAAAATTTATGAATTGAAATGATATTGTCATTTTTTTCTGTAAAGTATGTTTAGGGAGGTAATATAAAGACTATTCATCAATAGTTTTAGCTGAAATATGTAAAGAGATAATTAAATATGAGCAATG
The DNA here is from genome assembly GCA_012269555.1 of Alphaproteobacteria bacterium. Taxonomy (GTDB): domain Bacteria; phylum Pseudomonadota; class Alphaproteobacteria; order Puniceispirillales; family Puniceispirillaceae; genus UBA5951. The sequence continues at coordinate 15,589 of JAAXKA010000223.1, read as the reverse complement.
AAATATCTGATTTTCGCAGTGATACTGTAACAAATCCATCATCAGCCATGCGTGAGGCAATGTGTCAGGCTGTTGTGGGTGACGATGATTACGGCGACGACCCTACAGTTAAAGAGCTCGAAGAAAAAATAGCTTATCTTTTTGATAAGCCATCAGCACTTTTTTTGCCCTCAGGCACACAATCAAATTTAATTGCACTCCTAACTCATTGTCAACGAGGGGAAGAAGTCATCACTGGTAAAGAATATCATATTTTTGCTTGGGAAGGAGGCGGAGCAAGCACATTAGGTGGTATTATTGTAAATCCGTTAATGACGGATGAAACAGGAGGAATTAATTTAAAAGAGTTAACCCTATCAATAAAAAGGGGTAGCAATCACGAGCCTACTACAAAACTTTTATCTTTGGAGAATACATTTTGTGGAATCGTACAGCCGATGGAGAGATTAAAAGATTTAACGCAGATTGCTCGTTTAAATAATTTATCTACTCATCTTGACGGTGCTCGGTTAGCGAACGCTGTTGTCAAAACTGGCATTAGTTTCAAAACCTATGGTAAGCTTTTCGATACTGTATCTTTGTGTTTATCTAAAGGTTTAGGGGCGCCTGTTGGGTCTGTGTTGGTAGGAGGCCCAGATTTTATCGAAAGAGCGCGTCGTATTCGCAAACAACTTGGTGGGGGCATGCGCCAGTCTGGCATTTTGGCCGCTGCTGGTTTATATGCGGTAGAGCATAATTTGCAAAGGCTAAGCAAAGACCATGAGAATGCTTCCAATCTTGCAGAACAGCTCTCGAAAAACACTCATTTTCAGGTGCCATTAAATATTATTGATACAAACATAGTTTATGCAGACATAGGTCCCGAAAAAGCCGAGGAAATGCATTCTCATCTATCGAATAACAATGTTAGGGTTAATTTCCCAGAGAAAATTAGTATAACTGGTGAAATTAGGTCTAGATTTCTTTTTGTAGTTCACTTGGAGATAGATACTGAAGATATTATTAAACTGATAAATATCTGTAATAATTTTTAAAAATGAAAGTTTCTATCAAAGATAATATAAAACACAAATTATTTTTAATAATATCTATCAAAATTGGTTTCTGTGTCGGATTTAAAGTCAGATACAGGAGGCGGTTAAGTTCATGAGATAGAAAGAATGAAATAAAGCAAAATTTGTTTCTTTAATATTACAAATACGAACGATATTTCCAAGCGAATAAATTTCTTGCTAACTCTTGAATATATAGATTGATTTTTGGTATTAATACTTTTCAACATTGTCAGCAAGTCAGCATAAAACGGTTAAATATTATCATAAATAGGGTATTGAGGATGACTGTTCATCTAAAGAAATTATCCGTGGGAACAGATTCATTGGAATCCCTTATTTCTAGACAAAAAAAGACTCTAGATGCTGGCAGAAAATTAATGCATCCAACACGAAACTGGCCAAGACGAAAAGATGAGCTTCTGGATGGTGGTAGCCTATATTGGATAATAAAAGGTCAGATGGTGGCACGCCAACCAATAAAAGAATTTGTGGAAGTATCGCAGACTGACTCAAAGCCTAAATGTGGAATAATTTTGATGCCTGGGTTGGTACCAGTCTTGCCAAAGAAAGTCAGAATATTTCAAGGCTGGCGATACTTAGAGGATATAGATGTTCCAGCTGATATGCCTGTTGATGAGACAGATGAAATGCCATTGCCAGTTTCGCTTATTAGAGAACTTAAGGAGTTAGGCCTTTTATAAATGTGATGAAAAAATCTTTTACTGATTTATATCCTTTTGCAAGTACGGATTATCCATAAGAGGATTTGCTTCCGCATTTATATCAGGGTTAGTCTCAATCCATTCAGCCTCTGGATTGAGTGATACAGCTGTTGCCGTAGCGGTTTCTGGCAATAACACCAGGGGACCTTGTGCTTCGGTTGGAATGGATGGCCTAACACTCATTCGATATCCAATAAATAATGCTAATCCAATATGAAATATTCCTATTAACATAAAATAAGACCAGTTGCCCAAAAGATCCATTGATGCTGCTACTAATGGCGCACCAATGACCGCGCCGATGCCATTGACCATTACTAATGAAGATGAGGTGCTAACCATTTGTGAGGGTGGTAGATAATCATTTGCGTGTGCAATAAAAAGGGAATAAAGAGCAAGTGAAGTGCCGCCATATAAACTCATAAATAACAACAAAAAGATAAAGTTATTTTTTTCCAATAAACTTAGTATTAAAGCAAAAATTGCCGCACTTAAACAAATTCCAAGAATAACTGCACGTCTATCAAACTTATCGGAAATCTTTCCAAGTGGATATTGAAGACAAAAAACTCCTACGGTCGTGCTCGCCATAAATAAAGACGTTTGCAGTGTGTTAAGGCCAATATTTTTGGCGTAAATTGCACCAATTCCAAATAGCATTGCAACAACAATTCCAGTAACAAATAATCCCACTAATGCTAGTGGTGAGATTTGTATTAATCTGCGTATTGATATCATTTCCGGTGCTTCAAAATCAGGTGCTTTTGCAGCAGTTATCAAAATTGGTACAACTGCTAAGGAGATTAGCACGGATGCAATAAGAAAGAGGTTGTAAGAGATGCCATCATCAAACCCACTTATCAATTGACCAACGCCAAGACCTGTCATTGTAATTATCATATAAATTGACAATATTTGCCCCCTAGTTTCATTTGTTGCTCTTTCGTTTAACCAACTTTCAACAACGATATACATTCCAGCATAGCAAAAACCTGTGAAAACACGCAAAAAACTCCATGAAATAGGGTCAGAAAGTATCAAATGCATTAGAATACTTGCAGATGCAATTGCGGCAAGAGCTCCAAAGGTTCTAATATGACCAACTTTAGAGAGTGTATTTGGTACAACCATGGAGCCAATGAAAATGCCAAGAAAATATCCCCCCATCATTGTTCCTGTAATCAGGTTACTGTAGCCAGACGCAGATGCTCGCAATCCCAAAAGAACTATTTGTATTCCATTCCCAATCATGATTAATGCGAGACCAAAAAATAGTGGCCAAGTCGATATAAGAGAACGTATCATCGAATTTTCTTCTCAAGTTCAGCTATAGCAAAAAACGCAAAAAAAGTTTTATATTTAATAAATTTTAATCAGCTCGTTAATGATAATATCCGGTATATTCCTTTATTAATCTGCGCTCTCTTATTTGCGTCATAAACTAGTCGTTTATTAGATATCTATATTAATTATGAGAGTATTTTTGGAACAATTGTAACCTAAATTAAGAATTTACTATTTTAACTATCTTTAAATAAAATGGTGAGAATTTTTGTAACGATACGAAAATCTTCAGTCACTTGTTTTTTTAAAGTTTCAGCATTTTTATAATTTAGTTGGATTGCTATAAAATGAATTACTCGTTTGGGTAATTCATTATGATGGTAAGAGATTAGTCGCGTTGATAGCTGCTGAATAAGGGTATCTAAACGAAAGTGTATTTGATTTAATTTGTTTGATATTGACGGATATTTTTTTTCAAATGTCCCTAAAATATATTGGGCAATTGCACAGTCCAATAACCCACCATGCTGTTGTTTTAAATTCCAGAGAGGGTAAAATTCCGCTTTTCTTTTATCTAATATTTCCGCAAAGGCCGCTTTCAATTCGTTCGATTCAAAAACGCGTGATTGCATATACTTGAGTACGGGCAGTATTTTTTCCGAAAAATTGTTACCATTTAGAAGTAAACGCGCGTTTCTAAAAGCAAAAAATTCCCATATCCAAGCCTCATTCTCATAATAGGATGAAAAACGTTCCATACTAACCGCTAATGGCCCAGCGTTACCATCGGGACGTAATCTTAAATCAAGTTCATATAAGCTACCGTGGGATGTTTTGAAGGTCATCCAGTTATTGATTAACTGAGTAAGGCGAATGAAATAACTACTTGTGTCCAATTTTATTTGATTATCTGGATTCTTCTCATTGTCATTATCATACACAATAATTAAATCGAGATCCGATTGTGCTGTAAGTGTGCAATCTGCTAATCTACCTAGGGCGATTATTTCAAAGTTATTATCAATAAATCCGTGTCTTGTAGCAAAATCTTTTAAAGCCAGTTGAATTATCTGACTGAGGCATTCACTAGCAATAATACTCCTGAAATATGCAATTTCATGTGCCTCTGATATCGCTTCTAGGAGATGAACATCTGCCTGAAATTGCCAACTTCTATTGCGTTTTCGAATAAGGTCAAGTGCCCTTTCTATTGAGACATTTTGTATCTCATCTTGAATTATCTTAGCAACTAAAGTCTTATCAGGAAGTTTGTGAAAAAACTGATTTTCTAGTAAATCATCTAATAAATAAGTATTATATCGAAGAATTTCGGTAAGACGTGGTGCTTTTACGAGTATATTAGATAAAAGACCAACCAGTATTGGGTTGTTTTCAAGAAGCGCAAATATTTGAACACCAGCCGGCAAACTACAAATAATGTCTTGAAAAGCAGCAAAAGCTGCATCAGGAAAATCAGCCTTTGCAATTTCAAGCAACATTTTTGGCAGTAATCTTATAAGATAGGTTCTTGCTCTTTCACTTGAGGTAGCGGCCACGCTTCCACTGAGCCATGCCTGTATAGTTTTTTGTATGAATTTTTCATTTTTAAAACCAAGCTGCGATATCCACTCAAGAATAAATTCTGGGTCTTGTGGTAGTGTTACAGAAGTTGAATTATTCGCTTTCTTAGACACCATTTCATTTAAAATTGGGTGCGAAGCAGAATTTTTTGTGAATTGCTGTAATTCATGTAATATTTTTTTAAATTCAAAGGAGCTTCTATATCCCATTAGATAGGAAAACTTTTCAAAATCCAATTCTAGTTTTGGAAGTTTATGAGTTTGGTTGTCCCTTTGATATTGAAGTCTATGTTCTATTCTTCTCCAAGCATAGTAGCAGCTAATTAAATCATTTGCTTTGCCTTCACTTATCCATTCAGAATTTTCAAGTTCAATAAGGGCTTTGCTGGTATTCTGTGTGCGGAGACTTAAATTGCGACCACCTCCAAGTAGTTGGAGAATATGAGTGATTATTTCGACATGACGAATTCCAAAGGCACCTAACTTCACATCAAAACCTAGATAGTCTTTTGGTATGGGATAGTGTCGTAGCCAATTTTGTAAATCCTCCACAACAGTATAATCGAGCGTGTTTCTCCATATAAAGGGTTCGATTTTTGATAAAAATCCTTCTGCAAGTTTTATATCTCCAGCTATGGGTCTTGCTCTAAGAAATGCTGCTCTTTCCCATGACCTTGCTATACTCTCATAATAAATAATGGCAGTATCTATATCTAAACTAATAGAAGTAGTGCTTGGGTTAGGCCTAAGACGCATGTCTATTCGCCAACCATTTCCACCTTTAGAGGGGGCAGATAGCATATGTATGAGCTTTTTTCCCAATTCTATAAATTTTTTATTATCATAAATGTTATTAGTTTTATGCAAAAATATCAGATCTAAATCAGAGGAATAGTTCAGCTCCTTAGCTCCTAACTTTCCCAGGGCTAAAATAGTAAAACCAGAGTTTTTTGGTGTTTTGATACCTGCTTGTCGAAAAAGAAAATTTGCAGTTTCATGGATTGTATATTCACCAAGGTCCGATAGTTGCTTGCAACTATCTTGAATACTCATAAATCCAAGTAATTCACTCATGGCAATAACATAACTAGATTGATTTTTATAAAGCCGGATTGTTTGAGTTGCTTCTTCCTCATCCGTTAAAGAAGAAATATTAAGTTCGAATTCTCTTTTTATCTCTTTGAGAGCTGTCTTCCAATTAGAATTTAGAATTTGTTTTAAATATTGAGCTGCATAAATTTGGCTTAGATGGAAGAGGTGGGGGCAAGTTGAAAAAATCATTGCGAGGGAATTTTTATTGGTATCAGGCGAATATTCAATTAGGTGCTCATGAACTACTTTTGATACAATTTTTTCGCAGTAAAATATTTGGCGCTTTTCCAGAAATATTTGTTTTTTTCTGTTTTCGCTTAAATCGGGCATATAAGTTATCTTTTTATTTTGTCTTTTTAAAGCTTTGCTTTTATCCTAATTCAACTCTATTATTAGTGTTCATTTTAGATAAAAACCAAAAACACCTCATTGTCAGAATTAGACTCGCCAATGTTAATCCGCATGCGAGACCCCACCAAATTCCATTTGGCCCTACCCCCGCTCTAAAAGCAAGAAGATATCCTACAAATAAACCGCCGCCCCAGAAACAGATAAAACCGATTAATGCTGGTACGGCTGTATCATTAATGCCCCGCAAAATAGCAGCAGTGATAGCTTGCAGTCCGTCAACTATCTGAAAAAGAGCCGTAATTAGTAGGAAGGGTATTGCAAAATTTGTTACAGCCTCTTGAAGTGGGTCATCGCGCTTTAAGAAGATATCTATCAATGGCATGTGAAAAATAAATATTAAAAAACTCATTAGACTAGTTACACCAATGCCTAATGCGATGGAAATAATGCTAAGACTAGCAACTTTCTCAGTATCCTGACTTCCCGCAGCTCTCCCAATAAGAATAGAGCTTGCCTGTGCTATTGATAGTGGTATCATGAAACATATGCCAGCTAGCTGTGTAGAAATTGCCGTTGCAGCAAGCGCCGCTGTTCCAAAAAAACCCATCATTATCGAAGCGACAGCAAACATACCAGTTTCTGACATAACCATCACTCCATTTGGGCTTCCTACTTTTAGGATTTTTTTTGTTATTTTCCAGTCCATTGCCCATAACCTTCTAAAAGGCTGTATATCCTTAAAAGGTGATTTTAGGCCAATAATTAGCCCCATCGAGATTGTGCCCATAAGAAAACAAACAGCAGTTGATATTGCAATTCCATTCAATCCAAGACTTGGTATCCCAAAAAATCCAAAAGTAAGAATTTCGTTTCCAATTATATTAAACAGCAGGGCGATAAGTGCTCCAA
>JAAXKA010000223.1:2850-8496 GCA_012269555.1 Alphaproteobacteria bacterium | reverse complement strand
AGTGGAATAGAGAGCTTCACTAAACTATAAAAGTTTAATTTCCAGCTGTTATTCGCATTCACAGCTAAGCCAAAAATTCTAAGGGTCACTAAAAAACACTTTCAAATAAAAAATGTGAATGATAGTCTTTAACTCAAATCACTTAAAAATTTTTTCTCGTTTATAAAAACAAACTATCATTATTTTCTAATGCCAGTATAAGTGGATAGCGTCAATCAATAAACTCTAACAAAGTTCAATTATAAAACTAACGGAAAGAGAGTTTGAGTGGGTAGGTTATTGAAATTATTTTTCTTTAGAGCATTACCAGCTTTCTTTGTTCTTAGCGCATTTGTATATGGGTTTAATTATCTTGTGAGCACTAAACCTGTTGTTGAACAAACTAGATTAGAAGAGAAAGTCTGGTCTGTTGATGTAAGCCCTGTTTCTATCAAAGACGCACAGCCTGAATTTGTTGCCTATGGCACTGTTAAATCAATGCGACAGGTTAATTTGCAATTACCTGTCACTGGTGAAGTGAGCTTCATTTCTCCAAACTTTAAAGAAGGAGCGATTTTAACGAAAGGGGAGCTGCTTGTAGGACTTGAGGATGATAGACAGATTTTAGCACTTGAAGATACGGATACAAAAATAAAAGCGGAGAAAATCAATGTCGCTTATCTCCAAAAACAAAGGGAACTTCGTTCGAAGATTGCAAATAGAATACAAAAAATGAAGGAGCGAAGTGCCGCAACAGACGCAAGTTTAGATGAGGCAAAACTTTCTGTTGTTATAACAGAAAATCAGCTTGCACAGTCAGAAGCAAGGATTCTAGAGCTAGAAATTCTACGAAAAAACCAAATTAAAGATATTGATGACACTCAACTTAAAGCGCCTTTTACTGGTAGCTTGAGCAAAGTTAGTATTGCACCAGGTCAAAGAGTTACTAACGCTAGTACTATTGGCGTATTAACAGAGTTAAATGCTAAGGAAGTACCCTTCATCGTTCCAGCAGAAGTATTTGTAAATTTAGCTACACTCCTAAATTCAGAAGTTTCTCTCATTTGGAAGAGTGGTGATGATAACTTGGCTGTTACTAAAGGAATTATAAAAAGATATCAATCAGAGATTGATAAAATAGATGGCGGTGGCACATTATATGCCGAATTAGAGGAAAATTCCTCTAATTTTATCCCGGTTGGGGCATTTGTAGAAGTTGTCTATAAAGGATTGAACTTGAACAAAGTTGTGATGCTACCAGAGTCAGCCCTTTACGCTAACGAAAAAGTTTATGCAGTGATAAGTGGACGTACTGTTGAAAGAAATGTCGAAATAAAATATCGAAGTGATGGAAAAATTTGGGTAAGTGGTGAACTAGAAGAAAATGATTTAATTATTACTACTCGTTTATTAGGACTGTCAGCTGGTATGAAAGTTAAAATAAACCAAATCATTGATGTGGATTAGGTTTTATGTTCACAGAAATCATAAAATTTTTTGTTAGGCATCGAACCGCTGCAAATTTAATCATGATTTTAATGATTTTAGTCGGAGTGCTTTCCGCAGGGCGTATAAATAAACAATTCTTCCCAGATATATCCGTAGACATTATTGGCATCACAATATCATGGTCAGGGGCAACAGCAGAAGATATTGACTCCAACATCATCCAGTCATTAGAGCCAGAATTGCGTGCGATAGAAAATGTAAAATCAGTCAATTCCACTTCTTTAGAGGGAAGAGCAAGTTCGGTAATAGAATTTAAATTTGGAAGTGATATGCAAAAGGCCTTAGCCGATGTTGAAGCTGCTGTTGGTTTGGTTGATTTTCCAGATGAAGCAGAGACCCCTGTCATAGTAAAAGCGGAATTTTCGGACATAATTTCAAATTTAACAATCTATGGAGATGTATCATTAGATGTTCTTCGTTTTCATGCCAAACAAATTAAGGAAGATTTGCTGAAACTCGGTGTTGATAAAATTGATATTCAAGGCTTGCCAGATGAAGAAATAATTATTGAGGTAGGAGAAAGGGAGTTAGCAAGGCTTGGAATTGGCTTAGAAGATTTATCAAAAGCAATAACCACATCATCAATTGATATTCCGGCGGGTAGTTTTGCAGATGGTGCTTTGCGTGTCCGCTCATTAGGTAAGCGCTACAAAGCAAAAGATTTTGCTGATATCAAAATCTTAAACAGAGTCGATGGTAGCTCAGTCCTCCTTGGAGATGTGGCAAAGTTGACAGATGGGACTAACGATAATTCGGTCTTGGTTTTTCATAACCAGTTTCCTGCAGTTAATTTAAAAATCCAGAGAAGTAAGACAAATGATTCCCTGAAGATAAACGAAGTGGTGCAAGGCTATGTAATGCAAAAAAGTGATATGCTGCCTGCTTCATTGTTTTTAGTTCAGCATGGTATTCAAGCTGACCTTATTTCACAGAGAATTCAGCTTATGGTAACAAATGGGATAAGTGGTCTTATTATAGTGTTGCTAGTTCTGTTTTTGTTTTTGCCAGCAAGAATAGCTTTCTGGGTCGCCGTGGGTATTCCTGTTGCATTCATGGCGACGTTTGGTGTCATGCTTATTACTGGTCAAACAATAAACATGATATCTCTATTTGGTATAATTATGGCACTGGGTATCGTCGTTGACGATGCTATAGTGATTGGAGAACATACAGAACATTTGAGGACAAATAGGTCCTTAAATGCTGAGAATGCTGCAATTTTAGCAGCGACAAGAATGGGTGCCCCTGTTTTTTCTGCAATGTTAACCACCGTTGCTGCTTTCCTACCTTTATTTATAATACAGGGGGTTATTGGAGCTATTATTGTAGCTATTCCCGCAGTGGTTTGTGCAGTGTTGGTAGCTAGCTTGATAGAATGTTTCTTCATCTTACCTGCTCATCTTGCCCATGGAGGAGGAGATCCACAGAAAAAACCTAGCAGTCTTAGACGTATTTTCGACAAAGGGTTTGATTATTTTAGGACTAGGTTATTTGGCCCTGCCGTTCGAGCGGCTTTTCGTTTCAGATATCTAACTTTTGCTTTCGCATTTGGCTTACTAATTTATTCTATTGGGATGATGGTTGGTGGCCGAGTGGGTTTTGTATTTTTTTCCGCTCCTGAGTCAGATGTTGTTTATGTAAATTTTACAATGGTCCCTGGTTCTTCTGAGAGCCAGACCTTTGAGATGATGAATGAATTAAATAGAGCCGTATTGGAAATAGAAAAAAATATGTCAAATCAAAATGGGAAGATTATAGATTTTCATTACACCTATTTTGCAAGAAATGAGACAGAGGACCCTTCTAATAACGCTGTAAATACAAGGCAAGGGTCAATGGTAGTTGCACTTATGCCAGCAGATAAAAGGAATGTTCGCGCTCCAGAATTTGTAGAAGCGCTGAGAAATGAGATAGTTCCACAACCAGGTAATGATGTACTTACTGTTAGAGCTCCTGTAGGTGGGCCGCCCGGACGTGATATTGATATACGAATAATGGGAGATGACCTGAACAAACTTAAAGAAACAGCCCTTAAGATTACAGAGATTGTTGAACAACTCCCTGGCACTTCCGATGTTTTAGATAATATGGATTATGGCGCAGAAGAACGTATTATCACACTGACACCTCTTGGTAGATCACTTGGTTTCACCACTCTAGACATTGGTATGCAAATAAGAGCTGCACTTGATGGTATAATCGTACAAAAATTTGCTCGGGGAGATGAGGAGGTTATAGTGCGTCTATCGCGGCCTGATATTGAATTAGTGAATGACGATATTGGTGAATTTCAATTAATAGATAAAAGTGGAAATTATATCTATCTAGATGAAGTGGCAAGTATCGACAAAAGGCTTGGTTTTGATGTTGTTAGAAGACAGAACGGTTCCCGAGAAATTGCAATTCTAGGAGATTTAGACGAAGCAATTTTGAATACTTCTCAGTTTGTGGAATCAATGCAGACATCAGCGATGCCGGAATTAATATCAGAAGCAGGATTAAGCTACAAATTTGGTGGAAGGAACCAAGAGCAAGATGAAACTTTCTCTGATATGGGTGTTGGCGCTATTTTGGCTTTGGTTTCTATTTACGTAATTTTAGCATGGGTTTTTTCTAGTTGGACATTGCCTTTTTCTGTAATGATAATAATTCCATTTAGTTTAATTGGAGCAGTTTTTGGGCATTATGTGATGGGCTTGAGCTTAAATATCTTATCTATGTTTGCCATAATTGCTCTTGCAGGAATTGTGGTAAATAATTCTATTATCTTAGTTGCGACAATAGAGCGAAGAATGAAAGAAATTGAAGATGATAGAAATTTGCTGGAGAATGCTGTTGTTAGGGGGGCAATGGATAGATTGAGACCCATGTTACTTACTTCACTTACAACAATTGGTGGTCTTTCTGCGCTTATGTTTGAGAAGTCTTTGCAAGCTCAGTTTCTTATTCCAATGGCGACCACAATAACATTTGGATTAGCTGTTACAAGTATACTGGTGTTATTTGTTGTGCCAGCGATGATTGGAGTGACCAACGATATTAAAAATCTAGTAAAATGGATGGCAGGTTTTTTTGGGTTTGGTGCTAATAGTAGGGGTCGAATTTTACAAATGGATGATTAGTTTAGATATTTTTTTACAAGAAACTATCTTCTAATCTTATTTAAAAAATAAACTATATTGTAATCTAATTTTTGTTGAAACAAACTTAAGTTGAGAAACAATTAGAGAAAGTAAGGTTCATGTCAAATGGTGATGGTAACTCCAGCTTTTCTGAAAAAACAAAACAAGTTACAAAAAAAGGTCTGTCTGGTAGGTCCTATAAACCAAAGGCAGGACTAACAAAAAAGCCCAAGAAGATGCGGGGTCGCAAATTATCTTCTCAGCGATGGTTAACACGCCAACTGAATGACCCTTTCGTATCTCAAACACATGAACGTGGTTTACGATCTAGGGCTGCCATAAAATTAGAACAAATGGATGATAAACACAAATTCCTGAGGCCACATATGAATGTCGTTGATTTAGGGTGTGCGCCAGGAGGATGGTTACAAGTCGTGGCAAAAAGATGCAGAATGGGTTCTGGAATTGGACGACTTGTGGGGATTGATTTGCTCGATACGGAACCCGTTAACGGAGCATATATTTTAAAGGGCGATATTTTTGATGAAAATATGATTAAGGAGATTAAATCATATTTAAATGGCTATGCAGATATTGTGTTATCTGATATGGCGGCAGCAACTACGGGTCATCGTCCTACAGACCATTTAAGAACAATGAGTTTGCTTGAGGCTGCACTAGATTTTGCAGATGATGTATTGTCAGATAGTGGTATTTTTCTAGCAAAGGCATTTAGGGGTGGTACAGATAAATCACTATTAACGCTATTAAACAAAAAATTTGAAAAAGTAAGACATCTTAAGCCGCCAGCAAGCAGAGTAGAATCTGTTGAGACATATTTATTCGCGAAAGGATATGTTGGTGCAAATAAATCTGAGAAGTCTAAAAATTAGATTTTGTAGTCTGGATATTTTATTTTTAAGGGCGTATGTTCTCCGTCATATCGTAGCAGTTTAGGAGTTCTGAAAATGAAGGAAAAAGTCCCGTTGAGAATTACTGAGCAACAAATTTCAGAGGCGCTTACTTTTGACGATGT
>JAAXKA010000223.1:0-2750 GCA_012269555.1 Alphaproteobacteria bacterium | reverse complement strand
ATGGTCGTAAATCCGCTTACCATAAATCCGAACAAAACACTTGGCGAAGCACTTGAGACTATGCGAAGTAATCAAATAAGCGGTGTGCCAGTTGTACAGGACAATAATACACTAGTTGGAATATTAACCAATAGGGATGTTAGGTTTGCCACGGACATGTCAAAAACTGTGTCTGATCTAATGACTAAAAACGTTATTTCAGTAACGGAGGAAACAAGTGCAGAAGAGGCTAGAAGTTTATTACATAAGCATCGTATTGAAAAATTAGTGGTAACAAATCAGTCTAATCAATGCATTGGTCTGATAACTGTAAAAGATATTGAAAAGGCAGAAAATCATCCACTGGCCTCAAAAGATGAAGCTGGCAGACTTCTTGTTGCTGCAGCTACTGGAGCTGGAAATAATGGAGTTGAAAGAGCTGAAGCATTGATAGAAGCCGGAGTAGATGTGATAGTTGTAGATACAGCTCACGGCCATTCTGAGTCAGTTTTAACTACTATTAAAAATGTGCGACAATTGTCTAATGACGTTCAGATCATTGGAGGAAATGTAGCAACGGCTGAAGGTGCAAGGGCTTTAATTAACGCCGGCGTGGATGGAGTGAAAGTTGGGATTGGGCCTGGTTCAATATGCACTACAAGAATTATTGCTGGAGTAGGAGTGCCCCAATTAACTGCTATTTTAGAGGCATCGGCTGTTTGTTCTGAGGCCGGTGTTCCATCCATAGCAGATGGGGGAATTAAATATTCTGGTGACCTAGCGAAGGCGATTGCGGCCGGAGCTTCCGCCGCAATGATAGGTTCTTTGTTGGCTGGTACAGACGAGACACCAGGTGAAGTCTTTCTATATCAGGGACGTTCTTTTAAAGCGTATAGAGGAATGGGTTCCCTAGGAGCAATGGCGCGTGGTTCAGCAGATAGATATTTTCAAGCCGAAGTTTCACAACCTCTTAAGTTAGTGCCTGAGGGTATTGAGGGACAGGTCCCATATAAAGGCCCAGTTGAAAATGTATTGCATCAACTTGCAGGTGGGCTGAAAGCAGCGATGGGCTACACGGGCAACGCAACTATTCAAGAAATGCAGACTAAATGCATCTTCCGCAGAATTACAGGTTCAGGATTAGCAGAATCTCATGTTCATGATGTGTCTATAACACGTGAGTCTCCAAATTATCGTCATGGTATATGAGTTTTAAAATTCATATTTGAAAAAAAAGATATTTTTAAGGAAGTTGGTTTAATTAATATGATTTTAATCATTGATTTTGGCTCACAGGTTACACAATTGATAGCCCGCAGGCTGCGTGATGCAGGTTTTTATTCGGAGATTGTGCCATCAACTTCAGATTGTAATGAGTACATTGAAAAGAAGCCGAAGGGCATAATTCTTTCAGGTGGGCCAAATTCAGTTACAAAGCTCGATACACCAAGAGCTCCTGATATTATTTGGAATGGTATTCCAATTCTAGGAATTTGCTATGGTCAGCAGACTTTATGTGAACAGCTGGGTGGAAAGGTTGAGGCTAATACAAAAAGAGAGTTTGGGCGTGCAAGGTTAGAAGTTATTGCCGAATGTGCTTTGTTCCATAACCTTCCAAAAGAAACAGATTTCGATGTGTGGATGAGCCATGGAGACCATGTTTCGGAATTGCCAGATGGATTTAGTGTTGTTGCTCGCTCAACGGGGGCCCCGTTTGCAGCAATTGCAGATAGTGAGCGTAATTATTATGGGGTGCAATTTCATCCAGAGGTAGTGCAAACAACTGGTGGTTCTCAAATTCTTGAAAATTTTGCAAAATTGATTTGTAAATGCGTACCAAATTGGTCAATGGCTGCTTATAAAATTCAAGCAATTGATGGAATAAAAGAACAGGTTGGTAATACTGGAAGAGTTATTTGTGGGCTATCTGGTGGGGTTGATAGCTCGGTAGTGGCTATATTGTTACATCAGGCAATTGGGGATAGGTTAACTTGCGTTTTTGTAGACCATGGTTTGCTTCGTAAAGGGGAAGCAGAGGAGGTGATAGAATTATTTAGTAACTACTATAATATAAATCTGGTTCATAAAGATGCTAGCGAGCTTTTCTTATCAAATTTGAAAGGGGTATCAGACCCTGAAAGAAAGAGAAAAATTATTGGAGCTAGTTTTATCGAAGTTTTTGATGAGGAGGCACAAAAAATTACGGGTGCTGAATTTCTTGCTCAGGGAACTTTATACCCAGATGTGATTGAGTCTATCTCAGTAGCTGGAGGTAAACATGTAACTATAAAATCACATCATAATGTAGGTGGATTGCCTGAATATATGAAATTGAAACTTGTAGAACCACTTCGTACGCTATTTAAGGATGAAGTTCGGCAACTTGGAAGGGAACTTGGACTCCCTGAAGTTCTAATAGGACGTCATCCATTTCCTGGGCCTGGATTAGCAATACGTATACCCGGCAGTATAAATGCTGATAAGCTAAATATTCTTAGGAACGCAGATGCAATATATTTAGATGAAATTCGCAAAGAAGGGCTTTATGATAAGATTTGGCAAGCGTTTGCTGTTCTACTCCCTGTAAAAACTGTTGGTGTCATGGGAGACGCAAGGTCTTACGAACATGTTTGTGGATTGCGTGCTGTTACTTCAACTGATGGAATGACAGCTGATATTTTTCCTTTTTCATCAGAATTCTTATCACATGTTGCTACAAGAATTGTAAATGAAGTATCAGGTATAAATCGAGTTGTGTATGATTATACTAG